>NZ_CP043909.1:2724547-3049095 GCF_008630915.1 Acinetobacter suaedae | reverse complement strand
AAAGTGCTTGGTTTTCATGTATTTAATGTTGACTCGTGTGCTGGGTTTTAGTCTTGTTACATATATTTACAATTATATATCTTTGTGAATCATACGCTTGAAAATATGATTAAAATGCTAGGAATTAATATGTATTGCATAATATAAAAACTCATGATTATTATAAGTACGTAGGTTTTAAATTTTATTAAAGAGGTTTTGAAAATGTTAAAAAAAATATTGGTTCTTGGTTTATTGGGGATGTCTTCAACTGTTTTTGCAGGAGGTTTGCAGGTTAAAGTTGGGGCCAGTGTTATTGCACCAACAGATAAAACAACAATCGCTGATGTTGGCACTTTAAAAGCTGATTATGAGTATGCATTTACACCATCAGTTGAGTACTTTTTTGGGGATACACCATTTTCAGCTGAGTTATTATTGGCTACACCAATAGCACATGATGTTTCTCTAGATGGAACTAAAGTGGTAAAGCTCAAACACTTACCACCAACCATTACTGCTAAATATAATTTTAAGAACTCAACAGCTTTCACACCTTATATTGGTGTAGGAGGAACTGCATTTATTGCATGGGATGAGAAAACAGTTGGTCCATTATCAGGTGAAAAAATTAAAGTGAAAGACGACTTTGGTTTTGCGGGGCAATTAGGTTTTACATTCCAGCCTGCTGATGCAAAAAATTGGGGCGTATTCTTTGATGCACGTTATGCGCAAATTAAACCTGAAGTAAGATTGAATGGTACAAAACTGACTGACCTCGATATCAATCCGATGGTGTATACATTAGGTTATAGTTATAAATTTTAAAATAAAAACAGATAAAGAAACCTCACATCTAGTGAGGTTTCTTTGCGATATCAGTATGAAATAAATACAGTTGAAAGATATTCGGTGTTATATGCTACATGAGTCACTTATACCAGCGTAGAAGTAGAGAGAAAGATGAAAAGGTTACTTATAGCTGTATTTTTGGGGATATCATTTACATTATTTTCCCAAACCCACGCAGCGAGTTTCTCCTGTAAGGCTGTTCAGTTAAAAGCCGAGCATCAAATCTGTGCTGATCGTGAACTCAATGATGCTGATGTAAAGTTAGCAACAACTTATCAGATCATTTTACATGCATTACCAATGGGGGGACGAGATGCGGAAAAAGGTCTGCAAGTTAAGTGGTTAAAGCAGCGTAATGCCTGTGGAGCAAACAAGGCTTGTATTAAACGGGCATATATGCAACGGCAACAACAGCTTGACCAGCTTTTACAAGAACGTGTACTGAGCCAAGTTCCATTCTAATTTCGATTTTGAATGGATTTGATATAAAAAATTAGAAAATAAGCATTGAAAAATTGGAGTTATCCACCATTCATAAATCATTCCAAATAGATAAGCCTCACAAATAAGGAGTGATGTATGAGTGAACAAGCCTCACAGAATTATAGTTTCCAAGCTGAAGTTGCTCAGTTATTGCATTTAGTGACGCATTCTCTCTATTCCAACCCTGAAATTTTCTTACGCGAACTCATTTCGAATGCTTCTGATGCCTGCGATAAATTACGCTTCGAAGGAATCAATCATCCTGAATATTATGAAAATGATCCAGATTTGCGTGTACGTGTTAGCTTAGACAAAGATAATAAGACGTTGACAATTTCTGATAATGGTATTGGTTTAAGCCAACAAGAAGCGATTGATAATTTAGGGACGATTGCAAAATCAGGTACCAAAGATTTTATGTCTAGACTTACAGGTGATCAAAAAGCAGATGCGCAGTTGATTGGTCAGTTTGGTGTAGGCTTTTATTCAGGTTTTATTGTTGCTGATAAAATTACCGTTGAATCTCGTCGTGCGGGTTTAGATGTAGCAGAAGGTGTACGCTGGATCAGTGCTGGAACAGGTGAGTTTGAAGTTCAAAGCATCGATAAAGAAACCCGTGGTACCGATATTATTTTACATTTACGTGATGATGCACTTGAATACTTAGAATCTTGGAAAGTTAAGCAAATCGTCAACAAGTATTCAGACCACATTAGCTTGCCGATTGAAATGCAAAAAGAAGTTTGGCAAGAGGAGGAGGTCGCTGAAGGTGAAGAACCAAAAGGCGGTCAAATGGTCAAAACTGATGAATGGGAAGCAATTAACTCTGCAAGTGCTTTGTGGACCCGTAGTAAAAATGAAATCACTGAAGAACAGTATATCGAATTCTATAAAAACCTCAGTCATGATTTTGCTGAACCACTCGCTTGGGCACATAATCGAGTAGAAGGAAGTACTGAATATACGCAATTGCTATACATCCCAAGTCAGGCAAAACAGGATTTATTTACTCGTGAAGCCAAAGCCGGCATTAAGTTGTATGTAAAACGTGTATTCATCATGGATGAAGCAGACAACTTGATTCCAAACTATTTACGCTTTGTGCAGGGGATAGTCGATAGTGCTGATTTACCATTGAATGTCAGCCGTGAATTACTACAAGAAAGTCGTGATGTGAAAACCATTCGTGAAGGGAATGCACGTCGTGTATTAACCTTGTTAGATGGTTTAGCAAAATCTGAAGATGAAAAAGACCAAGAGAAATTTAAAAAATTCTATTCAGAATTTGGCTCTGTTTTGAAAGAAGGTTTAGGTGAAGATTTTGGTAATCGTGAACGTATTTTGAAACTATTGTGTTATGCAACTTCAACCAATGATGAGATTTCGACTTCTTTTGCTGACTATAAAGCACGTATGAAAGAAGGGCAGAAAGCGATTTATTACGTGACTGCCGATAGCTTAACTGCTGCAAAAAATTCACCGCAGCTTGAGTTGTTTAAGAAAAAAGGCATTGAAGTATTGTTAATGGCGGATCGCGTTGACGACTGGGCAATGAATTTTGTGCATGAGTTCGATGGTACACCATTACAGAATGTCTCTAAAGGTGCTGTGGACCTAGGTGATCTACAAGATGCTGAAGAGAAAAAAGCACTCGAAGAAGCTGCTGAGCAATTTAAACCAGTCGTTGAGCGTTTAAGTAGCTCATTAAAAGACAAAACAAAAGAGGTTCGTGTCACTACACGTTTAGTTGATTCCCCTGCATGTTTAGTCACCAGTGAGGGTGAACTTTCTCCACAATTGATTCGTATGCTGAAACAAGCAGGGCAAGCTGTACCTGAGGTCAAACCGACTTTGGAAATTAATCCAGAGCATCCACTGGTGAAGAAACTTGAGAGCTCAGCGCAGTTTGATGATCTTGCGAATGTAATCTTTGATCAAGCGGTGATTGCAGAAGGTGGTTTACCTGAAGATCCTGCTGCTTATGTGAAGCGTATTAATGAGTTGTTGTTGAAATAAAAGAAATCATATAAAAAACCTCTGCTTTGGCAGAGGTTTTTTTATATGTATGGATAAGTCTAAAGTTATCCACAGTAATGTTTAAAAATTCATCTTATTTAAAATAAGGTTTCAAGACGTAGGAAGGTACTCACATAATGATTACGATCTTCACGATGATCATTAAAATAGTTAAGATCACCTTGTACGTAGAACCATTCACGCCATAGCGGTTGCCGCCATGATACAAATGGACCCCAGCTATTTAAACGCAGATCATTATCGTTGTAGTAACCCCCCGTATAGATGCCATAATTAAATCGGTTATGTGCAAAGAATTGATGTTCACGGAAAGTCCGGTTGTCCCATCTTAAGTCATCATCTTGCTTATCCGCATATGTGAGACTGAATTGATTAGAAATGAATGGTTGATTGGGGCGAGCGTGGATAAGTTCTAAATTGGTACGAAGATAGTTTTCACTTTTACTGCCATAACGATAAATTTGTTCAGCATTAAAGCTAAAATCCTGTTCCAATTCCCAATTCTTTTTTGCTCTTAAGCGAAGATAAATGTCACTGCCTGAACGGAGACCAATATCAGCATTGGTTTCAAAAGGAAGTCTTTTTGACAAATCAGAAAAGCGCAAAGCAACAGAGCCATTACTATCACGGGTTTGTTTTGAGCTAAATCTTTTATCGGGATCTTGATTAGGTTGCTGATTGATATTGCCTATATGATTATCGAACTCATCATCTAAGGAATCATCACCAAAAACTAAACTTAGTCGTTTTTCCAGTGTTGGTAATTTGATCTTACCGCGAATACGAGGTTTAACTTCATAGTTGTCATATTCATTCCAGTAATTATCGAGCATGACGCGAATCGTTGCTGAAGCGGGTTTATCTGGATCAATTTCACCAAACCAATCATCAATTTTAACTGAAGTGCGATCAGCCCATTCGCGTATATGGCGTTGTTGTTTATCTACCCAAGTCTTATCTTCAGTTTCCTTGACGGGGGGTACGACGGGTTGACTCGATTGCTCAGGGAATACGGTTGGTGTTGCATCTACCCACTTGGGAATATAGCCTAGCCAGCTTTCTGTAAGTGTTGTTTTCGGTGCAGATGTTAGTGGTTGTTGCTGAACAACTGTATCTAGATCTGTTTCTGCATAACAGTAGGTATTGATCGCAGCAAAAGAAAGTGTTGCGAAGCAATAAAATAAAGGTGTTGATACCGTTTTGATAGAAATCGTCATGATGCATGCTTTATATATTGTTCTTACTTTCACTTTTGATGATTCGTCTTCCAAAAGCAAGTTAAAGACACAAAAAACAGCAATTTAATTATATAAAACAAGAGTAAAGAGAAGCATTATCGCATTTCTCTTCCTCATTAAAGATGATGATCTTGAGATTTCAAATGTTCTGCTGAAATAGCTGAATGAGTATTCCTTATTATGAGGATTCGGAGACAGCACTATTTTCCAAAGCTTGATATAAATCATGTACAGAGATCGGTTGTGGCAAACGACTGATTGCTTGGCGGATTAATTGCCACGTATAACCATCGGTTCGATCCAATAACAAATAAGGATATGCTTGATCTTCGCTTGAAAGTTTCACACGTTCAGAACCATGAATAACACGAATTTTATTACGCTCTCTTAATAAGATTACGGGTGTAAAAAAAGTTGCTGCAGTTTCCTCAAATGGAATAAATTTTTGTGTATTAATAAATGATGCTGGAATATAGGGATAGGCTCGTTGATCACGTTGCCAAATTAAAGTTCCATTCATGATACATTCATTAAATAAGTTTTCATGTTGATGGTAATGCTGTTTGAAATTATTCCAGCTAGTTTGATGGATTGAACTAGTGTGCGTATGCTGCTGACTGGTATAGGATTGTAAAACGGAGGTTGCATATTCAGTGTTATGTGTCCCCACCAACACGACATAATGTGAAAATTGTCCTTGAGCATATAGTTGTTCAGCAATGAATATCTGCGCAGACTCCCAAACTGGTTGGGCTTCATTTTCTGCTTTGAGGTATAACCAATCAATTTTGATGTTTTGATCAATCTCATTGTGCATGTCAACACGATATAATGATGGAAAATGGCGAGCATTGACACGCTCTAGACGACAGAGAAAACCGTCTAGATTAAAATCATTTAATGCAACAGGTTTAGCCTTATTTAGATTGTTCAAGCTTCTGCTAGCTGATTTGGTTTCTTGTTGCGAGGTATTCTTTTTTACTGGAATTGGTTGAATCTTTTCCTGAATAATTGCATCAAGCTGTGATTGGAATTGTGCAGTTTCATTCCGAATTACTGATAATACATCGCTGTGAGGATGTTGACTTAAACTTGGTGATGCCGAGGTTTGAATGGGTTCTAAAACAGGGATCAGTGCTTCAAGTTCGCGATCTGTTTTAATATATTCACCCGCATGATTTTTTAGCCATAATAATGCATCTTGGGATGAATTCATCCATGGGCTTTTTAAAAATGATAATGTTGGGCGAATCACCCATACTTGCCAAAGTTGGGCCTGGCGTAAGGCAGCCCAACCCATATCACCAGATGCAAATAACGCATTCTCAACGCGTCCCATAAAATTATAAGTACCACGATAGGTCATGGCATAGCCATGATCGCTTAGCTCCTGAGTGGAAAACTCTTCATTTTGAATAAATGCTTTAAATGGTATCAATTGATCCTGAAAACTAGGATCATCGCATGATGCACAAATATCTTTAATTCGTTGTTTTGCTTTTGCAATTTGAAACAGCGATGCCTTATCATCATTGAGCCCCTCAATGAGACTTTTGAGCTCATCGACCAAAAGTGCTTTCTCTAATACGTCCATCTATTGTTTCCTTAGAGATAGGCTTGAGCCTGTTTAAATAATAAAATTAACTGTATTACTCACAATGGATATACATTTTTTAAGTCAAGTTGGTTCTTTTTCCATGTGAAAAGTAATTCACGATACAGAGACATTATCCAGTTCTAACTCTTTAAGAGATTGTATAAACTTGTATTTTCATCACAAAAGATGTCACTTTATGACAATTATAGAAGAAAAAAAGGCAAAATCTATAGTGCTATAGTTAGTAAATGCTCTCATTTATGCAGTATAAATCGAGATGCTGTTCATGCTTTATTATTGAAAATAAAAACATTTTAAAAGAATAGATCGGAGAAATAGATGATGAAGTAAAAATATATCTGTAAATTTATAGTTGAGTTGTGAATAATCTCACATATCTATGCTAAAAAATTAGCAATATGAATGAATTGATACGTCAAAAGGATAGGATAAGTATTTAAAATATAGGCATAAAAATAATTCAGGTTTGTATGAGTACAAGCAGCAATTTTAAAATCACTGCTTGTCTATCAAGATTGAATGGCTATGGCTTTATTTCACATTGATCATCTTGGCACTGGGCAGTATTGTCTGAATCTACTTTCTGTGGTGTAGAGGATAGAGCTTGCTGTAAGACCTGTAAGAAGATTTCACGTGGTTGTGCGCCAGAAAGTGCGAGTTTCTGATCAAATACGAAAAAAGGTACACCTGTGACATTTAATTGTTCACTTGCGATTTTTTCATCATGACGAACGAAATCAGCCAGTTCATCAGAATCGAGTACGTATTCGACTTCTGCATTGTCTAGACCAATGCGTGATGCGATTTCTTCGACTACTTCTCGCTCACCAATTGCCAAACCTTCAGTCATATAGGCATGGAAAAAGGCTTCTTTTGCTTCACTACCCAAACCCTTGCTTTGGGCCAAGTGAATAATACGATGTGCATTAAAGCTATTGCCAGAATTGGCTTTTTGCCATTGGAAATCGATACCTTCGGCTGCTGCCATCGTCGCTATATTACGTTCCATTTCTTTTATTTCAGCATGGCTACGATCATACTTCTTGGCTAAACGTTCCGTGTTCGACGTATCGTGTTTTGCTGGAGCATCTGGATCAAGCTCAAAGCTATGCCAATGAATATCTAGTTCAATTCCTGCTTCTTCTGCAACATGTTCAAGACGTTTTTTCCCAATATAGCAAAAAGGGCAAACTACATCTGACCAGATATCTACGCGCATAGTGTTATCTCAAAAATGATTATTACATCTGATAATAAGGGTGATCATGTTGAATTTAAAGCGAACATTATGTAATGCTGCATTACAAGGATTGAAATAAAAACATCTAAAGAGAAGTTGTTAATAAGATTAACATTGGCTTTAGAACAAAAAATATAATTAGATTTGGAGATGATATGCGTCGTTTTTTGATATTTTTATTCATCATTACTGTTTGTATTGGTTCATTTTTTTTCTATCAGGATTATATAAAACAACGACAACTGAATAATCAAAAAATGTTCGATGTTGTGATGACTGAGAAAATGCGTGAACTATATGATCAAGCCCAAGATTGGTCAACGCCTGTAGAGTTTGATGTGCATGACGATCGTCTATCGGGTGATTATCAAAAAATGTCTGTGTTTTTACTCGACTATTGGATGCAAAATGTTGAAGCTCGTAACCATTATTTACGTGAGTTAAAAGCAGCGAAATGGGATACCTTCCTAGATGTTGAACGGTTAGATCGGGATCGTACCGTGGATTATAAAGAAACGACACAGATGTTTGTCGATGTACGGCAAGCCTCTGCACAATATGAACAGCAACGCCTACAAATTCATTTGAACGCGCTAGAACAAGTCAAAAAAATGTCAATTCAACAGGATTTACGTCAATCATTACAAGCTAAACTCGAAGCCAACCTAGAGATTAATCCTGATGAAGATATTTTCGCAATTGAGCAAGAAATTATAGAAAGGGCACAAGCGATGTTTGATTTATTGAAGGCACATACATGGCAAAGAAAGAATAGGATGATTCTTTTTCATGAAAATGCACCTGTGAAAAAATTTAATGTGCTTTATCAAGAGGTACTTAAATTGAACAGTCAGATGAATAAAATTAAGAAAAATAATGTAGAAGTATTGGAAGAGGAACTATGAGCCATAGCTGGGCAATTATTGGAATTGGCAATAATTGCCCTTAGTAGCAAAATACTTGGCTAATCAAAAATCTTTTCAGCAGCTTGGAACGGCAGGCTGACCACATCAATTGCAACAGCAAAAGGCAATAACACTAATTTCTCTAATGGGTTCAGACTAGATCGAGATTTATAACTTTCTTGTTTTTGCGTATAAATGGTGACTTGATAAGGCTTGCTTAATGCTTTTAATGAACTGAGGTTATTTGCGGTAGGATAGACGACACCAGCAAGTTTTATATCAAAACAAAAACGTTGTGCTTGCATACGTGTATCACTTGAAGATGAACACTCTTTTGCACCATTTTCAATAAAAAATTCTAAGTCTTTTTTACTTAAATCCTCTTTGAGTTTGACATAAGAAATGGGCAATGTTCCTGAAAAATGACCGTCATTTTTTTCAGAAAAGAAATTTAGATCACGAGTGATTTGAATATTTTTAGGGTCCAGCTTATTGATAATGGTCACAAATTGATTACCACCTTGGGTCAAAATATAACTATTTTTTTGACCTGCAATTACAATACTATCTCTTGGTAAATTGGCAGTTGCTTGTGCTGGTCGTCCAAACGCCACTACATTGTCTTCAACCAAAGTAACTTTTGCTGTCCGTGTATAAGTTTTACTGTCTTTAGTGATGAGGGTTTTGGTGGCGCAGCCTGATAATAGTATTCCTGTGGTAGCGAGTACCAGCATTGTTTTAGTGTGTATTGGGAACATCCATCTCTCCTAGCAATATAAAAAATAATTTACACAAGTGATCATCAGTATAGTAAGAATGAACGCGTTATATGTTGCTATTTCCATACTTCATTTGTTAGCCCTATTGCTTGAAACGGTAACATAACCACATCGAATGCAATGGCAAGAGGGAGTATCGGTAACTGCTGCAATATCTCTTTCTTGGATCGTTTCACAGTTTCACTTTTATAGTAAAGGTACTGAATCTTGACATGGTAGGGTTTGGATAAGGGAGTTAATGTATCAATATTTTTTGCAACTGGGTAAACCTTACCTCTTAGTTTGAGATCAAAGGTGGCAGGCCGTATTTTTTCTATACAACTACAAGGTTGGACACCGTATTTTTTAAATAATGTTGCTTCTTTTTCGTTTAATTTTCCATTTGGGGGAGTATAAGAAAATCTAAAATTTCCATAAAAATGTGGGCTATTTTGTTCGGGAGCATTGAAATTTAAGTCACGGTCAATTTGAATATGCTTTGGATCAAGTTGGCTGATCAGTTGGATAAGTTCAGTGCCACCTTGAGTAATCACATAACTATACTGCTTTCCTGCAATGACAATACTATCAGCGGGTTCATTCGGTAATGCAATAGAAGGCTTACCAAAAGCGACTACATCATCTTCAAGAATCGTGATCCATTCATGTCCAGATTCATATTTTGTAAAGAAGTCTCTTGTTGAGTCACCCACTCTATTTGATGCACAAGCTGTAAGAAAGAGGGTTGAGCATAGGGTACAAGTTAAAATATTTTGATTTAAGGATTTTAAATTCATTCTTATTTTACGCTTCTGATCATTATAAAAAAGAATAAATAAAAAAATGCATGAAAGCCAGCAATTGTTTTATATGCATTAATCAACTGAATTAGTTTTATGGAAAATTCTGATCCGAGTTGTTATTTATCGATAAGTGATTTCTTTCTAAAGAAACACAATACCCCTCAAACTAGACTTAATGTATTTAATTTAAGGGGAAATTCGTTTCTTCGATATAGATTTATTTGCTTGCCACTTCAAATAAAGGATTTAAAATAGCTTTAGCTTCAATGGAGTGATTCTTCCTAGAGTACGGTTTACCCATGAGCATTCCACCTTTTGTCCACATGATCGTCTTACTATTTAAGTCGACAATGTGCACAACATATTGTTGACCTTCCTGTGGGATATAAGCGGTTACGAAACCACTACCAGCGCCGACTGTAGCTAGGCTCACACCGACACTTAATGCCCCAGCAGCAAACTTTTTACCAAATGAAGCATCTGTACCTGTAACAGATGCTATAAATACATAATCAGATTGAGTTAGATTTTTAAGTGCAGTTATATCCTGATCACTTAGTTCAAGTAGATTGCTTACAGGCTTTTTTTCTTTTGCATTTTTAAGTGCTAGGACCGCTTGTTTATTAAAGCTTTGTGTAAGATTTAATAATGCTTGCTGTTGTTGTTCTGACAACGTTTTGTTTTCTAGAGAAACGAGTGGATAGTTTTTAATTTCAGCACGTTTAGCTTCATTATCTAATCTATAGTCATATTTTTTAACTTGCTCTTCGGGCATGAAACCACATACAAAAGGCATGATTTTATGTCCGACCTTTACACCTTGTTCATTCAGTTGACTGGAGAGCAATTCGGCAAATTTCTGTGCAGTTAAACGAGATTGTTCACCTTCAATTAGACTAGTTCCTAACTCACTTCGAATTAAACATCCATCTGAGATGACAGCAACTGGATTAGTTTTAAGCAATGCTTGAGTTTGGTTCAACTTATTGCGTTCTTCTGTAGAGATTTTTGTGGTTGCACAGCCCGTGATAGAAAGCCCAAGTGTTAAACATAGTAGGAAATTTTTCATGCGTACTTTAGTTGAGTAAATTTTTGTAAAATTATGGATAAATAATGTATTTAAGTAAATAGCTATCATTAATTTTTACTACATTTTGTTGGGTTATTAACTTGATATTTACCGTTTATCTGAGCCTTACTGAATCAAGTCGAACTTTGTTGTAGCCTATTATTAGGTGCTTTCATTTAACTCATTATCTTTCTATTGAGTGACTGATTTTGGAGTGAGCCATGAACTTTCTAAAACGATCAGCTTGTATCGCCGTATTGATTGCTATGGGCTTATCAACGGTTCAAGCAAATGACGTTGTGACATTACCAACCATTAAAATTATGGCTGAATCTGAGCTACGTGAAGAAGTGGGCTTTATTCCGTTTCAAGAAGATGAAAAAGTACGTGAAGCATTGCAGCATCATATTTATAAAGTACATAGTGATATGCAGAATGCTGGTGTAAATGAGGGGATAACTACAGTTAATTATCAGCCTAAAACGGCTGAACCAGATTTATCTCAGCTATCACCGATATTACAGCAATATATTTTAGCTGTGGCGAGAGGATTTCAATCGTCTGATCCAACCACAGGTGTATTCAAAATGTTGGAACCTTTGAATATTGATCGTAATAATATCATGGGTATCCGAGATGGAACGATTAAGATCAATATGGATGATATCTTGAAATTGCAAAAGCAAATTGAAGATGGATTGAGAGGACAACAAAACCAGTTTTTCACACCCTAAGATTTGAAATTAGCTTTAAAAAAGAAACCCCGCATTAAGCGGGGTTCTTTTTCTCACGTATTTAAGAATTAAACACGTTCGATAATCGTCGCGATACCTTGACCAAGACCGATACACATGGTCGCAAGACCGATTTGTGTATCTTGTTGTTCCATCACGTTCAACAATGTAGTTGTGATACGAGCACCAGAACAGCCCAATGGGTGACCCAATGCAATCGCACCACCATTCAAGTTGATGATGTCTTGTTTTTCATAGATACCTAAACCTTTCATGACTGATAAGCCTTGAGCAGCAAACGCTTCGTTTAACTCGATAGTTTGGATATCCGCCATCGTCAAACCAGCACGTTTAAGCGCTTTTTGAGTTGCTGGAACTGGACCGTAACCCATGATCGCAGCATCACAACCTGCAATCGCCATAGAGCGAATCACAGCACGTGGTTTCAAACCAAGCGCTTGAGCACGTTCAGCAGACATCAACAACATTGCAGATGCGCCGTCAGAAAGAGCAGATGAAGTTGCTGCTGTGACTGAACCACCTTTAGGATCGAAAACTGGTTTCAATGCTTGGAACGCTTCAAGGTTTGCATCTGGACGAATTACTTCATCGATGTCGCAAAGGATTTTGAAACCATTTGCATCATGACCTTCAACACCAACGATTTCGTTTTTAAAACGACCTTCTTGTGTTGCAGCCCAAGCACGACGGTGAGATTCAACACCGAAAGCATCTTGCTCTTCACGAGAGATGCCGTTCATGCGACCTAACATCTCAGCCGTTAAGCCCATCATGTTCGATGCTTTAGCATAGTGTTTAGATGCTTCTGGGTTTAGGTCGATGCCGTGCATCATACCTACATGGCCCATGTGCTCAACACCACCGATGATGAATACATCACCTTGGTTCGTTGCAATCTGAGCTGCCGCAGTATGGATTGCTTGCATTGAAGAACCGCAAAGACGGTTAACAGTTTGACCTCCAGCAGTTTTAGGAATATCAGCCAATAAACCAATATTACGAGCAATGTTCATACCTTGCTCTAAAGTCTGGTTTACACAACCCCAGATTACATCTTCAACTTCGTTGGTATCAAACTGGTTACGAGCAACAAGTGCACGTACTAACTCAGCAGATAAACTATCGGCACGTACATTGCGGAACATACCGTTACGTGATTTGCCCATAGCAGAACGAACGCCATCAACAATCACAACGTCACGTGGATTTAAAGTAGCCATTCACGTCGCTCCTTAACCGTAGAATTTTGTGTTATTAGCAGCCATGTCACGCAACATCTGTGGCGCTTCATAAGCCTTACCTAAGTGTGCATATTTGTCGCAAAGCGCAACGTATTCAGCAACACCTGTTTGGTCGATATAACGGCATGGACCACCACGGAATGGAGGGAAACCTACACCCATGATCATCGCCATATCTGCTTCAGAAGCAGTTGCAACGATGTTGTCTTCTAAGCAACGAACTGTTTCGTTACAGAAAGCAAGCATCATACGGTCAATGATTTCTTGTGGATCAAATTCGCGTTTTTCGCTAGTCACGAAAGGCGCAATGATTTCGTAAGCTGTTGGATCAACAGTTTTCGCTTTTTTACCTTTCTTGTCTAACACATATTTGTAGAAACCAACATCGTTCTTTTGACCAAGACGTTTTGCTTCGTACATCGCTTGGATAGAACCTTTGTAATCTGGCTTCATACGGTCAGGGAAACCTTCAGCCATCACTTCTGCGCCATGTACACCTGTATCGATACCAACAACGTCGATCAAGTATGCAGGACCCATTGGCCAGCCAAATTTCGCCATCACATTATCAACTTGCTGGAAGTCAGCACCGTCTTTAACGAGTAAGTCGAATGCACCGAAGTAAGGGAACAATACGCGGTTTACCAAGAAACCTGGGCAGTCGTTTACCACGATTGGTGTTTTACCCATTTTCTGAGCAAGAACAACAGTTGTCGCGATTGCTTCATCAGAAGTTTTCTCACCACGAATCACTTCAACCAGTGGCATCATATGTACTGGGTTGAAGAAGTGCATACCAACGAAATTTTCAGGGCGTTGTAATGCTTTTGCTAAACGCGTAATCGAGATCGTAGATGTATTCGATGCGATGATCGTGTTTTCACGAACATTCTTTTCAGTGTCTGCAAGTACGATTTCTTTTACTTTAGGATTTTCAGTTACCGCTTCGATCACGATATCTACTTCTTTAAACTCATCGTAGCTTAAAGTAGGACGGATACGAGCAAGAGTTTCACCCATTTGCGCAGGTTTCATTTTCTTGCGTTCAACTTGCTTTGTTAGCAAGCCATTCGCTTCTTTCATACCTAATGCAAGTTGTGGGTTACCAATATCTTTCATGATGATTGGAGTGCCTTTGCTTGCCGCTTGGTAAGCAATACCACCACCCATAATACCAGCACCTAATACAGCTGCTTGGTTTACAGGATGAGCACCTTTTTCATATTTTTTCGCAGTTTTCTTCACAACTTGATCGTTGATGAATAAACCGATAAGTGCGCCAGCTTGTGGTGTGATCGCCGCTTTAGCGAAACCTTGAGCTTCTGCTTTTAATGCGTCATCACGAGTTGAGCTTGCACCTGCTTGTAATGAATCAAGCAATAATTTAGGAGCAGGGTATTGTGCAGGGTTTGCTTTAGCAAGGACCGCACCTTTCGCTGTATTGAACGCCATCATTTGTTCAAGCGGGTTCAATTTAATTGCGTCTAATTTTTCTTGACGCTTTGCTTTCCAGTTTAAACGACCAGCAATGGCTTGTTTAACTAAATCAACAGCAGCTTCTTGAAGCTTGTCAGCAGCAACAACTGCATCTACAGCACCATCTTTAAGTGCAGCAGCTGGCTTCTTCGGATTCGCCATTGCCATCCATTCAACGGCATTGTCGATACCGATCAAACGGCTTAAACGAACGCTACCACCAAAACCAGGATAGATACCGAGTTTGATTTCTGGTAAGCCAACTTGTGCTTGCTCAGACATGACACGATAGTCACATACTAAGCACATTTCAAAACCACCACCAAGCGCCATGCCATTGATAGCAGCAACTTTAGGGATGTCTAAATCTTCAAAGCTATTGAAGATCTCATGTACAGGCATAAGCCAGTCAACAATTGCTTGTTCACCAGCAGCGAAGTTTTCGCCAAATTCAGTAATATCTGCACCAACGATAAATGTTGATTTTCCAGAAGTAACAACTAAGCCTTTAATATCGTTATTGGCTTTAACCGCAGCAATTGCTGCTTGGAAGTCTTCAATGGTCGCACGGTTAAATTTATTAACCGACTCACCTTGTAAGTCAAAGCGGAATTCTGCAATTCCGTCCGCAAGCATTTGGACGGTAATGGCATTGCCAGCGTGGATCATGCCTGATCTCCTTGTTGTGGAGGATTCTAAGTTGATGTCATAAAGCTTATGCGCCTGTTAGGTCGCAAAAACGCTTCGGTAATCTTACGATAACTATATCTAAAAAGGGCATAACAAAGTTGTATCAAGCCGTGACGCAGTGGTCATCAAATTTTTATGTGGAAATATAAGTTATATTTGTAGATTCCAAATTTTAATTTTATGTTTTTGAAAAAATTATTAAAAATATAGAGATACGATATTTTTGCTATGTATTGTAGTCATGATGTGATGTGGCTTATTTACTTTAAAAACGGTGAGTTTTTTGGATCAAGATAAAGGTAATCTAAGTGATTAAGTATTTTTGAACTCGTAATAAAAAAACAAGAATTTTTTATGTGTTGTTGGACAGAAGGTATTGTCTATATTTTTATCTATAGGTAGTATTTGTGTTATAAAAATGTTTAAGAAAGTAGTCTTATGTTAAAAAATAAATTTGTTGTTTTGGCAATGCTTCCATTCATGCTAAGCGCGTGTGGAGGAGGTGGTGGTGATAGTTCAAGTAATAACAAATCAGGTGGAGATGGGACACAGGACCTCACTTCCAATGGTACACGTTATTATTTTATGGATCATGAAATTTCCATATATGAAGATGATGATATAAGTATTGAAGTAGGGGATTCTTTATCTTTTGGCGCATTCGAAATTTTTAATAAGCAAGTTAAGGACCCAGAATCAAATCAACCATTAAACTCATATTTATTAACTGAGAAAAAGCTTTATTTACCGACTGATATCGCAACTAAAGTGATGAATATTCATTCAATGACCGATTGGACATATAATGTCATTGGTGATGTCAAAGAAGATTGGAAACTTGAGCGTGTTGATCTCACAAACAAAAATATGTTCGATACTGTATTGCCTAATTACCGAACTTTGGGCTTTGATGAGTTTGCTTTGGGAAATGCTGAGATATTCTTAAATGTTCATGGGAATAAGGTATTTCCTGCTGGAAGCGCGTGCTATCGTTTGGTATCGAGAAAATCGAATCAAGATACGTTTGCTTTCAGTCAAAAAACGATGATTGAACAGAGTTTTGAGGATTTTAATCTAGAGAATGAATGGTATTTATTTGATCTGATTGAAAAAAACCCATTTGTTTTTACGTATAGAGCAGCTAATGGGGGATGGCAAGGCGTATCTTGGACAACCATTTACAATACAAGTTTAGGCTTTGCAGCTAATAATAGTGTGGCTGTTGAATATCAAGGTCAAACTTATGGAGCTGATTATACCAGTAGCATTGAATGGACTGCGAAGAAAGAAATTGGACATTGGGAAACTTATTTAAAAAATGTGAATGAACCAGAGCAGATCCGTAAAGCAAAATTGAAAATTGCTCAATTAAAATCAGGTTGTTATGTGTATAATGAAAAAGCAGCTGAAGCTCTCTACGCTTTATCGTCTTTAGATTGGCAGCCTTATAAAAACTAAAACATATTCAGTATATGGATATCTTAAAATTAATGTTTTGAGATATCCATGGTTGTTATATTAACTTGATCTGATTTTTTTTTTTGAATTTGCTAATATCACCTCACTTCTAAAGTTTAAAATTCTATTGCGATATTTTAATTAATATCCAAAAGTGAGTAACTATATGATTAAGTGGATCATATTAGCGATTTTTATCATTTCTGCGTTGTATATTCAGCGCCGTGGTAAAGTAAAGCATTCGTTTTATCGTCAGTTTTTTGACCATTCTACGATTCTCGCGCCAATCAATTTTTTAATGTACATGTTTTCCAAAGTGCCGAATCAGCCGTATATCGACACGCAGCATTTCAAGGACTTAAAAGTTCTTGATGAAAACTGGGAAATGATTCGTGATGAAGCAAAAGCATTGTATGACAAAGGCGGTATTAAAGCGTCCAGTACCTATGATGACTTGGGTTTTAACTCCTTCTTTAAAACAGGTTGGAAACGTTTCTACTTGAAATGGTATGATTCGGCGCATCCATCGGCAGCAGAACTTTGCCCGAAAACAACTGCATTATTAAAGACTTTACCAACCATCAAAGCCGCAATGTTTACTGAGCTTGCGCCTGATAGTCGTTTGGTACGACATCGTGATCCTTATGCGGGTTCGTTGCGTTATCATTTAGGTTTAATTACACCAAATGATGATCGTTGTTTTATTGATGTGGATGGTGAGCGTTACTCATGGCGAGATGGTGAAAGTGTAGTATTTGATGAAACTTATATTCACTACGCTGAAAATACCACAGACCAAAACCGTATTATCTTTTTCGCAGATGTTGAACGTCCGCTCAAAACACGTTTTATGGAAAAGTTTAATCATTGGTTTGGCAAAAAAGTCATGACTGCGGCAAGTTCTCCAAATGAAGCTGGAGATCAAACCGGTGGTTTAAATAAAGCTTTTGGTTATGTTTACCAAATTCGTATTAAAGCCAAAGCTTTGAAGAAGTCCAATCGTCAGTTGTACTACTTTTTGAAGTGGTTCATCATGTTGGGCTTGTTCTTCCTTATCTTTATTCGCCCCTATGTGTTTTAAGACGTAGTCGAATCATTCATCGCTAATTTTTTCATATTTAGCCCTGAGACCTTATCGGTTTTCAGGGCTTTTTTATTGTTTAAGTTACAGTTCATCGGGACTTGAAATTCATCGATACAAACGACATCATCAAAAGCATTACTGATCATGAAAGTCTGCCGTGAATCCAAACGCACATGAACACATTGAAAAAATACTTGCTCATATGACCCAATTGCCGGGCGTTTATAAAATGTTGGGCAAAGATGGAGAGTTGCTTTACGTCGGTAAAGCGAAGAATCTTAAAAATCGTGTATCGAGTTATTTTGTCAAAACCATTGAGCATCCAAAAACTCAAGCACTGGTTGCGCGTATATATGACATCGAAACTTTAGTGGTCCGCTCCGAAACCGAAGCACTATTACTCGAACAGAACCTGATTAAATTGCATCGCCCACCGTATAACATCATGCTGCGGGATGATAAGTCGTATGTATATATCTTTGTTTCAGCAGATAAACCTTATCCACGTATTGCGAGTGGACGGGGAAAAGGCAAACATCAAATCGGTAAATTTTTTGGGCCCTATCCAAGTGCTTATAGTGCTCGCGATACTTTATTAACACTACAAAAATTGTTTAATGTCCGTCAGTGTGAAAATAGCTATTTTTCCCAACGTAAGCGCCCTTGTTTGCAATATCAAATCAAGCGTTGTACTGCACCCTGTGTTGGTTTGATTAGCCCAGAAGACTATAAGGAAGATGTAAATAATTCGATTCGTTTTCTACAAGGCGATACCAAAGAGCTGAATCAGGAACTGATTGGCAAAATGGAACAAGCGGCTGAAGCCTTAGAGTTTGAGAAAGCAGTTTTTTACAGAGATCGTTTGTCCTTATTGCGCGAAGTTCAAGCCCAGCAAGCCGTTTTTAAAATTAAAGGTGAAGCCGATATTTTAGCGATCGCACACCAAGCGGGTGTTACGTGTGTTCAGATCATGTATGTGCGTAATGGTCAGATGTTGGGTGGAAAAAGCTATTTTCCAGATATGCTTGGGGATGACCTCGGTCAAATGTTGAGTGATTTTATCGCGAATTTTTACTTTCAAGTCGCGGATGAAATTCCAGTTGAGCTGATCGTAAATTTAGAGGTTCCTGATAAAAAGCAATTGGAAGAAGCCTTGCAACAGACCTTTAATAAAAAAATCCAGATCAAACATAAGGTGCGTGAAACACGGGCTGAATGGCAGGAACTTGCACAAATGAATGTGCAACATGCCATAAAAGGGAAACTCAGCAATCATCTCGAATTAAATGAGCGTTTTCATCAATTAGAGCAGGTGGTTGGTCGCCCAATTGATCGTATTGAATGTTTTGATATTAGCCATACCATGGGGGAGGCACCGATTGCTTCATGTGTGGTCTTTGATCAGGGTGGCGCAAGAAAACGCGATTATCGACAATTCGCAATTCAGGATATTACGGGCGGGGATGACTATGCGGCAATGCGGCAAGCCCTGATTCGACGGTATAAGAAGAATATGTTGCCTGATTTACTCCTGATTGATGGGGGCAAAGGGCAGCTACATATGGCAATGGAGGTCATGCAAGAGCTTGAGTTGGATGCTTTTATGATTGGTGTATCTAAAGGTGAGGGACGTAAGCCTGGGCTAGAAACCTTGCATTTTACCGATGGAACCAAGATTCAACTTGCTGAAGACCATAAGGCTTTGCATTTAATCCAACAAGTGCGGGATGAGGCGCATCGTTTTGCCATTACTCGACATCGTGCAAAGCGTGATAAACGCCGTAGTAGTTCAGTTTTAGAAGCCATTCCCGGATTGGGACCAAAACGCCGTCGAGATTTGTTAACCCATTTTGGCGGTATTCAAGGTGTGCTGAGTGCCTCTGAAAAAGAGCTGACCTTAGTCCCTGGTTTGGGTGAGGTTATGGCAAGGACCATTTATAAAATTTTGCATGAGTGATTTGACCAATTGACCAAATCTTTCAATGATTGATTGATCAATGACCATTCACAAATTGCTAAAAACATTCAAAGATAGAATGTATTGAAGATAAAAGGAAAAATGATGTCATTGCTTCCACTGTATCAACAAGTTAAGCAACAAGAAACGATTGATATTCCATCAGGATGGTTACAAGGTCGCACCGTATTTGGCGGACTCATTGCAGGACTGATGATCCAAAAAGCAATCGGAGTGGTCAACGATCCTGCAAAGCAGCTTCTCAGCTGTAATGTGACCTTCATTGGTCCCGTACAACATGGAGTTGCAAAGCTCACGGCTGAAATACTCCGTGAAGGTAAGTCTGTAACGAGCTTAGAGGTTCGTTTGTGGCAAGATGATGCGGTGCAAAGCATTTTGGTTGCGAGCTTTGGATCGCAACGTGAGTCCCGAATTCATGTCAATCATCTACCACATGAGCCAGATTATCCATTGCCAGAAACCTTGGATAAAACGTTGTATATCGAAGGTTTAATGCCAGAATGTATGCAGCAATTTGAATTATGTTGGGCTGAAGGTCATTATCCGATGGCAGGAAGTAAAGCGCCTGATTTTGGTGGTTGGAGTCGTTTTGCACCAAATCTACATGCTGATCGGGAAATGCAGCTTGCAGATTTATTTGCATTGATGGATGTGTGGCCGCCAGGCGTGTTACCCATGTTTAAGACACCTGCACCAGCCAGTTCATTAACTTGGCAAATTACATATGTGCATCCGATTGCTCATCATATTCATGATTGGTTTAAATATAAGGTAACAACAGAGTATGCTGAACATGGTTATTCTACTGAATATGCCTATGTTTGGGACCGTGATCATCGGCTGATTGCGATCTTAAGGCAGACGGTTGCTGTGTTTGCCTAATCGACATTAGGCGGTATTTCGTATAAAGTTGCTTACAGATAGATACAATCTCGGTACATCCTTTGCGCAATATGCAAATTTGATGCGAACAACATGGCGGTGTTTATGAGTACAGGGCGAATCCTGAACATTCCAAATATTCTAACTTTGGCGCGTATTGCTCTCATACCTGTTTTTTTGGTGATCGCATATTGGCCACCAGCGATTGGTGCTGAACATCACGGGGGCATGCTGCGTCATATTGTCCTGACAGCCATCTTTGTGCTTGCTGCACTGACGGATTGGTTTGATGGCTATTTGGCACGAACTTTAAACCAAACGTCTGCTTTTGGGCGTTTCTTAGATCCTGTTGCAGATAAGTTAATGGTTGCGGCGGCTCTGATTGTACTTGTGCAATGGCAACCTACGATTTCGATGGCATTCGCAGCGATCGTGATTATTTCTCGTGAGATTACAGTTTCTGCTTTACGTGAGTGGATGGCAGAGCTTGGGGCGCGAACCAGTGTTGCGGTTTCCACTGTTGGTAAATATAAAACAGCATTTCAGATGATTGCGATTAGCGTATTTTTATTGAATTGGCAACCATTGGAAATGTGGGCTTATGCATTGTTATATGCGGCAGTGATCTTGACGTTATGGTCAATGTTTATTTATCTGAAAGCTGCATGGCCATATTTAAAACAACCTTAAAACTAAGGATTGAGTAGACAATTCTAGATAATTAAAGCATTCACTTTTAGAGGATATAAGATGGTGAATGCTAAAAATGATAAGTTAGGAATATAGTTAAATGTCATCTTTATTATATTTATCAAATCAAGAACTGTATCAATTACAAGATCAGAAAACACAAACAATAGATTGCCATGCTGTAAGTCAATATAAGAAAAATGTGCAAGAAATTAAGCAGCGTAAACAATGGAAAACGATGGGAGCAGGTGCTCAATTTATGGGGGCAGTAACCCATGATGACCCATATGAATTGGCACATGTTTTTCCTGTAGATGCTGTATTGACCGAAGATCAACAAATGATTTATGCCGCTAGACTACAAGATGGTTGTGCGATTTATATCAAATCATTGTTGGATCTGCAGCAACCAGAAACTCTTGTTCTTAGAAACAATGAGTTTATTGCTCATCATTTTGATTATGATGCTCAGAAGAAACGACTCATTATATCTGCAAGCCAGGGTCATGGTCTTGAACGACATCTTTGTATTCTAGGATTAGATTCTAGTCGTATTCAATATGTTACAGAGGGTGAGTGTCAAGATGAGCATGCATGCTTTGATCCTCAGAATTCTGATATTGTTTATTATGATAGTTGTGGATTTGCGAGTGATCATCAAGGAAATGTCACGATTGGACCTAAAGAGATTTGTCGCTTAAATCTAAAAACTGGTGAGCTTGAAACAATCATAAGTGATCCCCGTTATGATTATTATAAGCCAAGGGTGAATAAGTCTGGTCAGCTTTATTTCTTAAAACGTCCTTATAAAAGTCAGTATCAACGTAGTAATCCAATCAAAGATATTGTATTGGCCCCATTTAGAATTATTCGTGCAGTGATCAGTTGGTTAGATTTTTTTACTCAGCGTTATACAGGAGAATCTCTAAAGTCAACTTCAGGTACTAATCCTGCCAAAGCGAGACGGAAATCGGAAGAAGAATTATTTGTTGAAGGTAATTTGATTAAAGTAGAGAAAGCATTAAAGCAAAATCAAAGTGCTGGTGAAAAATTTGCAGGCGTTATTCCTCGTAACTGGGAGTTGATCCAATATTCGACTAGTGGCGAGCAGAAAGTTCTAAAACGCGGTGTATTGGGGTATGCCTTGGATAAGCAAGGAGTGGTTTATTATTCAAATGGTAAATATCTGTTGGCTGTCATGTCTGATCATACTGAACAGATGTTGGTGGAAGCAAAATTAATTCATAAAATTATTTGTTAATCTAAATTTATTGTTGTTCGACTTTTTGATGTATAGACGTTTGGGGATATCAAGAAAATCTAAGCAAGAAAAAAGCCCATGACAGGATGAGCTTAGTTCTCTGAGGAAACATGCTCTTTGGGAGAGTATGCTGAAGAACAATAATCATAATATGAGAATTCTTTTGGTTTTTCAATCTTAGGAAATGTAAAAATTTTTTAAATTCTCACCAATAATTTCATGGGTTTTCAGAAAGTAAGGCAAACTTATGTTCAATCTGTGTCGCATTACTTTGCAAAATCTCAATTAATTTTTGAATATTTAAAAAATCAAAACGATTTTTGGAAGCAACTAAAGTAAGTGCAATGGGAGCTTCCTTGCTGGAAAAGCGAATAGGTACTGATAGCCCGCAAACAAGTGGGTCAATTTCACCCTGTGATAAATAAAACCCTTGTTTCTTAATTTTTCGCATGTGTTGAGCAAATTCATCTAAATTCTGTGCAAAACCCACTTGAGCAAGTTCTTGATTGAACTGTTGGTAATAGGCTTGGATACGTTGTTTGCTTAAATGCGCAATCACAATTTTGGGAGATGCGCCAATATAAACAGGTCGAGGACAACCCCGCCCAAAAGAGAGAAGCTCCGCATCTTTAAAGGTTTCATGATGTAAATCAATACAATAATCATGATTTAAATAAGTGAGTAAACAACATAGCTCAGTTTTATCAACAATATCGCGCATAAATGGAATACTGATCTGAACCAATGGGTCGGTGCTATGCGAAATATAATCTAAAACAGCGATTTTGGAGCCTAAAGTATAATCTCCTGAAGTTCCGCTAATGCGTTTAAGCATATCGGCAGAAACCAATTCTTTAAGATAACGGTAGGCAGTCGGCTTGGACAATCCAAGTTCATCACAAATGATATCGACATTGATGATTGGGCGTGTAACCGAAAATAAATCCAGCACAGTGAGAATCTTACCAAAACTCGAACTTGCCATGATGATGTGCCTACTCCTTAAAAAGAACGTGAAAATCAAACTTTTATTGTTTTATAACAGAAAAGCGTTGAGTCTGATATGGGCCTTAGAATTTGTTGGGCTCACCTGAATAAATCTAAAGCTGTCTGAGAAAGTTTAGTGAATTCAATAAAAATACGGTTATTAATCACATTAAATTATCAAATTATGATAATTATGTTGACTAATTTATCATTTTTTGGAAAAATTATCCATGCAATGTCTTCATTGGATAATTATTGTGCTAAGCAGTGATTTCCATAACGCTGTCCACATTGTGCCTCATTTCAAATTAATCAGCTTAGTGTTCATCGGCTGTTTTGGGTTAATCCTAAAATAGGCTGGATGTGTTGTCTCTTGATTTATATAGACCGCAATATGATGAGCAAAAACTGACCTAGCATTGAGATATATACATGTTACTTAAACAGTTGTTGGCTTTTAGACCAAGCCGACTAGACATCATTTTTGCCTGCAAAACCTTTGTGGCAGGTATGTTGGCACTGTTTGTTTCATTTGAACTGGATTTGATTAATCCGATGTGGTCGATTGGAACCGTTTTGATTATTGCTAATCCATACTCAGGAATGGTGTCATCAAAATGTGTTTATCGACTGGTGGGTACTGTTGTCGGAGCAATTATTGCTTTGATGTTAACCCCTCATTTTATTAATACACCGTGGTTATTCACGATTATTTTGTCACTTTGGGTTGGCTTTGCTTTGTACGTTTCTTTATTGGATCGTACACCTCGTAGCTATGTCTTTATGTTGGCAGGGTATTCAACTGCGATGATTGTATATAACGCCATTACTTATATTGATAGCTACAATATTTTTGATATTGCTTTAGCGCGAGTATTAGAGATTTCGATCGGTGTCATTGCAACTGCTGTTGTCTCTGCAACGTTCTTTCCAGTACATGTTGGGGCGATGATTAAACAAAGAGTAAACAAGGCATTGCATGATCTAGAAAGCACATTTGAGAATTTGGTGACCGTTCAGGAGACGCCTCAAGATTATACTCAGATTTTATCAGTGATTACCCGAGATGCCTCAGATATTCATGCGCTTGCTGTGCATTTAAATTATGAAAAAGGTGAGCTTAAAGGGATGACGAAACCGTTGCAGGAAATGTTGCATCAGGTTTCCCTCGTGGTGGCCAATCTAGTAGCGCTTTCTCAACGTGTGAAACAGCTTGAACAGATGCAAATGGCTGAGCTTGCACCACATCTAGATCGAATTAGACAGCGTACTTTACTATTTTTAAAGCAAGAAAAAGCATTGCTCCCATTGGATTTACAAACGTTGCCGACAGGGTTTGAACAAGATTTTTCCGAATTAATTGCAATGGCAACATCCGAGCAGCAAGTTGTTTTGGGTGCTCTAAAAATGGATATCCGCCATTTTATTGCCAATATTTTGGCTGTGAAACTCATTTGGCAACACATTCAGCAAGGGAAAAAAGATATTCCAGCGGAAATTACCGCTATTAGTACCACCTATCCGAGTTTACATCGTGACCATGGTATTGCAGTTCGTGGTGGGATCAGTGCTGTATTAATTACTTTTATCGTCACTGGTGCGTGGATTATTTCAGGTTGGAAAGCTGGGTTTATGATGGCGCAGATGGGGGCAGTAACGGCATGTATTCTGACTGCCTTGGATAATCCAGTGCCTGTGTTGCGAATTTTTATTTGGGGCAGCTTGTTTTCAGCAGTCTTGGTCTTTTTGTATGCATTTGGAATTTTTCCACATGTGACACATTTTTGGCAATTGGCTTTGGTTCTTTTTCCTGTGTTTTTGGTTGCTGTGAGTATGATGGCAAATCAAATGTTGATGCCCGTTGGAATGGTGCTCGGTATCAACACAATGATGGGTTTGAATCTACATAATCAATACACCATGGATGCTGTGTCTTATTTAGACAGCTCCTTTGCGATGGTATTGGGTGTTTTGGTTTCATTGATTGTCATCGATCTGGTGAGAGCTGTTTCTCCAGATACCAGTGCAACACGTATTTTGGCTTTACATTATCAAGCCATGCGTCAAGCAATTCATATGGCTTACGGAAGTGACTTCAAGATCCACCTGCGCAGTATGCTAGATCGAGTGGGCGTATTGAATACCAAGATGGTACAAGATCTTGAGATAAAAACTTCGATTCAACATGCTTTGGTTGAGAGTAGTTCAATTGTTGATTTGGTTCGTTTGCAAGAAATTAGTCAGAAACTCCCTCAGTTTGAAACTTTGCAGAACCAAGTGAAGAGATTACAGCAACAATTGACTGATTATTTCAAAACCCAAGAAAAACGGTTGTCAGTGAATCACTTTCCAACAGAAATTGTTCAGCAAATAGAGCAATTGCAATTCATTTCCTCCGAAATTGAGGACGAGCAATTACGTCAACGTATGCGGATTTCATTGAACAATATTCGTGTCAGCATTGGACATATGCCTGCTGAAGAGATGTTCTCAACAATAAATGCTGTAGGTGTATCGCATGGGTGAAATAAATCTATATGGAATTTATATTCCGATTTTGTTGGTACAAGCCAGTATTGCCTATTTGTTATTTAAGTTCTCTAGTCCGCTCACAGATCGTTTAATTGCAAAAGGTTGGATTGTATTACCTAGCATTTTTAATCTGTGTTTTTACTTGGGATTATTGTTATTCGTACATGGATTGTTTGTTTGGTTGTGGGTTTAGTGGCTTTCACAAGTGCTCATTTTTGAAAATTGAATCAGTTAAGAATATGTACGAAAGGTGATGAACATGAATGCATTTGATGTGCGAAAAGTTATACGTCCCGTGGTTTTACTTCTCGCGATTTTGATCGCTGTCTATACGGTTGTGCATTTATGGAATTATTACAATGCATCGCCATGGACACGTGATGGACGTGTCCGTGGTGATGTGATTCAGGTCGCTTCGGATGTGAATGGTTTGGTTACTGAGGTTTTAGTTCAAGATAACCAAACGGTGAAGAAGGGGCAGGTGCTTTTCACCATCGATGTGGCACGCCAAGCTTTGGATGTTGAGCAAGCAAAATCTGATTTGGCCAAAGCCAATGCAGGATTGGCACAAGCGCAGGCGAATCTAGCTGGTGCAAAGGCAAGCTTGGTCAAAACTGAGGCCAATATGAAATTGGCTGAAAAGAATGCGGCACGTTATGCGAGTTTGATGGATGGTGCTATCTCAAAGCAAGAGCAAGATCAAGTTTTTGCCGCGCGTGATCAGGCACTTGCAGAACGTGAGCAATTGACTGCAACGATCGAGCAGGCGAATGCTGCGATTCAACAACAACATGCGTTGATTGAAGTTGCTCAGAGTAATTTACATTTAGCACAATTGAATTTGCAGCGCTCAGAAGTGGTTGCACCTGCGGATGGGACTTTGTCTAACTTTGACTTGAAAGTTGGTAATTACGTGAAGGTTGGGCAGCCTGTTGCGGCACTGTTGGATCGTCACCAGCTGTACGTGGTCGGATATTTTGAAGAAACCAAACTTAATCGGATTCATGTTGGAGACCAAGCGACTGTACAGTTAATGGGGGATAAACAGAAGATCCAAGGGCATGTACAGGGGATCGCTACAGGGATTGAAGATCGCGAACGTTCAGGAAGCTCTAATTTATTAGCAAACGTAAATCCAACTTTTAGTTGGGTGCGTTTAGCGCAACGTGTGCCTGTGAAAATTGTTTTGGATGAGCAACCGCATAATCCATTGGCTTTTGTCTCAGGACGTACTGCGACGGTCAGAATTATTGAGAAATAAGCTAAGGTGTAATTCCAACAGGATTGCGATACCAACTTTGAATAAGCAGTGCAGCGGCAAAGCTGTCTGCTGATAAACGTTTTGCTTGTCCTTTGCTTTGATAAAACTCGAGTTCTTCTCGCGCTTCTCGTGTGGTTAGACGCTCATCCACCATCCAAGTGCTAATATTGGTTTGATGGCGTAGGCGTCTTGCAAACTTTCGAGCTCGGGCTGACAGTTCAGACTCACTGTCATCCATATTTAGGGGTAAGCCAACAATAAATAGATTGGGCTGCCATTCTTTGACGATTTTTAACAGTTGATTCCAGTCGGGAATACCATCTTTCATGCTGAACAGTGGGAGTGGATTGGCACTTTCAATACTTGATTGGCCAATTGCCATTCCCATTTTTTGTGTTCCAAAATCAAAAGCCATAATAGATTGAGGGGGATTTAACTCAGGCATGACCAATCTCTGAGGCAAGCCAAGTACGATCTACGCCGATTTTTTTATATGCCGCATCCCAACGATCGCCATAGGGTAGATTGAAAATCAAATCCATATCAGAATCACAAATCAACCAGTCGCCACGTGCCATTTCTTCTTCAAGTTGATTTTTTGCCCAACTCGCATAACCTAGCGCGATCTGATAACGGCCAACACCTTCATTGTGTGCAATCGCATCTAAAATATCTTTGCTGGTGGTAATACATACATTTTCACCAACGGCAATCGATGAATGCCATGTCGGCTGTCCAGTATGTAATACAAAGCCAGCTTCTGGACGCAATGGTCCACCTTGCAAAACTGCATGGGGTTGTACATTATCCGCATCAATTTCTAAATCATTCAGTAGCTCTTTGATCTGTAATTCAGATGGGCGATTGATAATGATGCCTTGTGCACCGTCTTCATCATGGCGTGCAACATAGATGACCGTATTTGCAAAGAATTCATCAGCCATGTCTGGTGGGGCAATGAGACAACGATGCGTTAAATATTGTTTCGTCACCTAGGCGGTTCTCCATCAAAAGATTGAGTTAATCTATGTATATAGGTTCTTTTTATCAACATACAAGAGTTAATCGGATTTCGCCAATCATTTTCTGATAATTTGTTGCAAAGTTCAGGTTGATTGGAATTTAAGTTGGCGTAATTGCTTGGCGTGTTGCAGGGTTGTTTCGCTAATTTCTACTCCACCAGACATACGCGCGAGCTCTAAAATACGATGCTCTTCATCCAACTCAATGATGGTGCTACTCGCAGGATCTGTTTGTTGTTTTTTCACCAATAAATGCTGATCAGATTGTGCTGCCACTTGGGCTTGATGCGTAATACAAAGTAATTGGACGTGTTGAGCCAAATCAGCCAATAACCGGCCAACAACTTCAGCTGTTCCACCACTAATCCCCACATCGATTTCATCAAAAACTAACACCTCGGCTTCGGTTTTCTCTGCATTCATCACTTGCATGACTAAGGCGATACGGGATAATTCTCCACCCGATGCAACGCGTGCCAGTGGTTGCGGTGGAATCCCTTTATTCGCAGTAAAGAGCAGTTGAATTGTGCTCAGTCCCTCGGCATTGGCTTGTTCCATCGGTTCAAATTTGAACTCAAAATGTGCTTCTGGTAGCGCAAGAGGTTTCACTTGTTCAGTCAGTTGTTTAGCTAAAGGAATGGCAGCTTCACGACGAATTTGATCTAGATGTTCGGCTTTTTGTATAAATGCTTGATGAGATAATTCAACCTGTTCTGCCAAAGTTTCAGGATCTTCAAGTTGATGTAGTTGTTCTAGTTCTTGTTGCCACGTTTCATATTCTTGTTTTAATAATTCAGGTTGGGTGCGGTATTTTCGTGCTAAACGATGAAAGACTTCTAAAGTGGTATTTAGTTGTTCCATACGTTCAGGATCAAAACTTTGGCGGTCAATAAACTGACGTAGACTTGCAGTCGCATCGTCAATTTCACTTTGAGCATTTAATAATGAATTATAAATATTAGAAAGATGCTCACTACGTCCAGCATGAGATTCTAAACGGCGGATAATCGATGCAATTTCTTGGGTAATATTTTGCTCGGCTTCATCTAAGACATTTAAGCTATAGCCACAGTCTTGCATGATATGTTCGTGATGGCTTAGGCGATCAAACTCTTGTTCTGTTTCTCGATAATCCGTTTGAATGACTTCTTCGAGTTCTTCAATTTGTAATTCCAAACTTTGAATTTTTTGGATGCGTGTGGCTTGAGCATCTAAAGCTGCTTGATGTTGGCGAATATTATTTTGCCATGTTACATAGGCATCACGCACTGCTTGGGCAGGTTCTGCAAAGTTATTGTAGCGATCTAACCAATGTTTAGGATAGGGTGGTTCGAGCAACTGTTGTTGACTATGCTGACTATAAAGCTGAACCAGTAAACGTCCGATTTCTTTAAGTTCGGCTAAACTGCTAGGTCGACCATTGATCCACGCTTTACTGCGTCCAGTAGCAAAAATAACTCGTCTTAAATGAATTTCCCCAGTGTCATCTTCAAGTTCATGTTCAGTCAACCAATGAGCTTCAGCACTGTCTGGTTGATAACTGAACACGGCGGTGACATCTGCCTTGTCAGCACCATAGCGAACATAGTTGGTATCGGTGCGTTCACCCAAACATGCAGACAAAGCATCTAACAATAATGACTTGCCGGCACCTGTTTCACCTGTTAAGACATTGAAGCCTTGTTCAATGTCTAAAGCCAAATGGTCAGCTAGTGCAAAATTAATTAAAGTTAAATGGGTCAGCATGAATGCATCCAATGCATGAAATCTTTTGCTTAAAGATAGAGAAATTTTCCCGAGGCGACAAGAGTATCTTGTGTACCCTGAAGAAAAGATGTCTGAATTTATTCGAATTGATGATTAGTGGAATATTGTTGTAAATAAATAACTTGACTATTTGAAAACCATCTTCTGATTTTATTTATTGATTGAGGAGGTTGTGTGGTCCGTTTATTTTAGCTCAGCGCTGAGAAAATTGCGGAGAAAGCATGATAAAAATGGATTGATTCGTGGCGCTGGCACAATTAAACTACCCCCATCATAACCTAATATAAATGCTGCATTATTTGGAGAGTAGGCATGAGTTCAGTGCAGTTTGATCATGTTACGGTCATTAAAAAATCAAATGTGTATTTTGGCGGAGCATGTATCAGTCATACCGTACAGTTTGAAGATGGAACGAAAAAGACGTTAGGTGTGATTTTACCCACTGAACAACCTTTAACTTTCGAAACACATGTACCTGAACGTATGGAAATTATTTCAGGTGAGTGTCGCGTGAAAATTGCTGATAGCGCTGAAAGCGAATTATTTCGTGCGGGGCAGTCTTTCTATGTGCCTGGAAATAGCATGTTTCATATCGAAGCAGATGAAGTCCTTGATTATGTTTGCCATTTAGAAGGCTAACCTATTTGGACCTAAATCGAGTACACTATATCTAAAGAGAATCCTGTAAAGTTACTTTGCAGGATTTTTTATTTTTCTAAATTCCCCCTTAAGTTAAAAGAGGTTGTTCATGGCAAAACCTGAATATTATTATGGCGTTCATTCGGTTGAGACGTTGTTAGAGTTAGAGCCTGAACGTGTTTTGACCTTATTTACCTTAAAAGGGCGTGATGATCAGCGTTTACAAAAGATTTTGCAGTTGGCTGAGCCATTTGGTATCAGTGTGCAAAAGGCGAGTCGCGACAGTCTAGAAAAATTGGCAGGTCAGCCCTTCCATCAGGGCGTTGTTGCAGCCGTGCGTCCACATCCGACCTTGAACGAAAAAGATCTTGATCAACTGATGCAACATTCACCGAATGCTTTGCTATTAGCATTAGATCAGGTGACGGATCCACATAATTTAGGTGCTTGTATTCGTACGGCAGCTGCAATGGGAGCCCAGGCTGTGATTGTGCCTCGAGATCGTGCTGCCAGTTTGACACCGACGGCACGCAAAGTTGCTGCAGGTGGTGCTGAGAAAGTTAAATTTATCCAAGTGACTAATTTAGCGCGCACTTTGGCACATTTGAAAGACTCCACACATACACGTGTGATTGGTACGATGTTGGATGAAAAGGCTATGCCAATTCACCAATGTGACTTTACTGGGCCTGTGGTGATTGTTATGGGGGCTGAAGACACAGGTTTAAGACCAATTACACAGTCGCAATGTGATCAAACGGTTTATATACCAATGTCAGGTGACTTGCAGAGCTTAAATGTGAGTGTTGCGACAGGAATGGCACTCTATGAGGCGTGTCGTCAGCGTAATCAATAAACATGATTGATTACTTCGCCGTTGTTTCAGTGAACTTAATATGACTTCGCGTACCCAAGGCTATATATTTATCTTGATCACGATGTGTATTTGGGGCGGGTTTACTATTTTTTCTCGTCTCAATGCGCATTGGCATATAAATGCTTGGGATTTGGTTGCCATGCGCTTTGCGATTGCATCGATGATCTTAATGCCAATCTTAATTTATAAAAAAGATTTGGCTTTTTTATGGCAACCTCGTGCCGTGATTTTGGCATTGATTGGTGGGTTGGCGTATTGTTTTACGGTCTATATTGCTTTTTTACATGCACCAGCAGCACATGCTGCCATTTTTCTTAATGGTTGTATCCCTCTGTGTACCGCCGTGGCGGCCTATCTCATCTTTAAGCAACCTTTTGATAAACATACTTGGGTGAGTTTAGTCATCATGTTGAGTGCATTAGCGCTGATGAGTTATTTGATGTTGCATGAACAAACCACTGTATTTGGGGTGGGGGATGTACTTTTGTTCATGAGTGCAGTCTGGTGGGGTATTTTTACCGTACTTCTCAAACAATGGAAAATGTCGGCGTGGCATTCTACGGCGAGTGTAGTGATTTGGTCGGCATTGATTTATCTACCAATTTATTGGTTATTTATTCCGAAGCATTTCCACGAGGCAGAACCCTTACATTTAGTTATACAAGGACTGTTCCATGGCGTATTAGTCGTCATTATTGCAACCTTAACCTATGTTGCTGCAATTGAACGTTTAGGCGCATTTAAAACTGGAAGTATTGTCACTTTAGCGCCATTTATTGCCGCCGTGATTGCAGTTCCGTTGTTAAATGAGCCTTTAAGTATTGCTGTTGCGTGTGGCTTAGTCGGGATGGCAATTGGTGCATTACAGCCTTGGAGATGGCGGAGACAAGATAGCTTAAGCCGGCAACTTTCCCAGCAAAATAAAAATTAGCTGTGTTTTTCAGCACGTTGCAAATAAGTAAGATGCAAGGGTCTCAGTTGTTCATGTAAATGTTCTAATAAACCATCATTCAGCACAATATCATTTGCTAGTTGCTGTTTTTGATTTCTTGGCATTTGTGCTGCGATAATTTTTCTAATTTGTTCTTGGTTTTGTCCATCTCGCTGGCTAGCACGTTGCAATTGCGTTTGTTCATCTGCATCAACCAATAGCGTATGATGAACCAACTCATGTTGATTTGTTTCAAATAAGAGCGGTGAAACCAAAATGACATAAGGGCTTTCAGCATGCTGTAGTTGTTGGATAATAGACTGACGAATCGCTGGATGGGTAATCTGCTCTAAAGTTTGACGGGCTTCAGGAGATTTGAAAATATGCTCTCTAAGCGCACGTCGATTGAGATGACCATCTTCAAGTAAGACCCAGTCACCGAAAGCTTGATGGATGTCTTGCAACGCCTTTTGACCTGGCTCGACGACTTCTCTCGCTACAACATCTGCATCAACGACTGTAATACCTTGGGACTCAAACCATTGAGTCGCAGCTGATTTACCGCTGCCAATACCACCTGTAATCCCCAAGATAAATTGCATGTTAGCCACCTAAATAAACTTTCATAATTTGATCACCCCATAAAAATGCGATCCAGCCTGCAATTGCAATATAGGGGCCAAAAGCAAAGGGCTGATTTTCACCCCGCATTTTCAATAAGATGATACCAATAATTGCACCAACAACAGAAGAAAGTAAAACAATTAAAGGTAAGAGCATTGGACCCATCCAAGCCCCTAATGCGGCCAGTAATTTAAAATCGCCATAGCCCATACCTTCTTTGCCAGTAAAGATTTTAAAAAGATAATAAACAATCCAAAGGCAAAGGAAACCAATCACATAACCCCAAATTGCTGCGTCAGCCGTGGTGTAGATTGCAAAACTATTAATGACTAAACCGAGTGCTGCCAGTGGCAGTGTAAAGCGGTCTGGAAGCAGTTGTGTATCAAAATCAATAAAAGTAAGGGTAATTAACACCCAAGTCAGAACTAAACCGAATAGCATTTGTAGAGTAGGCCCAAAAACAGCAACGACCACTAGAGAGCATCCCATGGTCAATAACTCGATCAATGGGTAACGAATACTAATCGGATTTTGACAGGCACCGCATTTACCACGGAGTACTAACCAACTGATCACTGGGATATTTTGATACCAGCAGATAGGGGTGTGGCACTTTGGGCAAGTTGATGCGGGTTGACTTAAAGTCAGCTTTTCTTCTTCAATGATAGGTTGTTTTGGATGGAGTAGCATTTGGCATTCTTGTTGCCATTCCTGTTCCATCATTCTTGGCGTTCGGAAAATAACAACATTCAGAAAGCTACCAATACATAAACTAAAAAGCCCAACAGCAAGATAAAGTGCTACTGGGTTTTCGATAAAATAAGTCAAGAATTGTTGCATTAGACCACAGAACCCATTTGGAAGATTGGAAGATACATTGCGATAACCAAACCACCCACAAGTACCCCTAGAATCGCCATAATTAAAGGCTCCATCATAGCCGTTAAGCCATCAACGGCATTATCAACTTCACTTTCATAATGGGTTGCCACTTTATCGAGCATACTATCTAAGGCTCCTGATTCTTCGCCAATAGCAACCATTTGAATTGCCATTGATGGGAAGCGGTTGGAAACGCGCATAGCAAACTGTAATTGTTGTCCTGTTGCAACATCTTCACGGATTTTCATCACAGCCTCTTCATAAACAACATTGTTGGTTGCGCCAGCTGTTGACTCGAGTGCATCAATTAAAGGTACACCTGCTGCAAACGTTGTTGCAAGCGTACGACTATAACGTGCAATAATTGCTTTATAAACTAAATCACCAAAAATCGGCAGCTTCAATGCAAGTTTATCAAGAGTATCTCGGAATTTTTTACTGCGTTTTTTTGCTTCAAGAAAACAGGCAATAATCGCACCGATAACAATAATTAAGATAAACCAATACTCTTGCATCCAAACTGACATATTCACCACCATTTTGGTGAAAGCAGGTAAATCCGCACCAAATGAGCTAAACAAATCTTGGAAAACAGGAACCACTTTCACCATCAAAATAATCGTAACGATTACTGCAACCACGATGACTGTCGCTGGATATTTCATGGCTTTTTTGATTTTTTGTTTGAGTATCTCACTTTTCTCTTTATAGATTGCGACACGATCAAGCATGGTTTCTAGTGCACCCGATTGCTCACCAGACTCGACTAAAGAGCAGAATAAATTATCAAAGTATTGTGGATATTTTCTTAATGCACCTGCAAAGGTGTTCCCCCCTTCAACTTCACCCTTGAGTCCCAATACAACTTCGCGCATGGATGGATTTTCTAATCCTTCAGCAACAATCTCAAAGCCTTGAACCAACGGAACACCAGCTTTCATCATGGTTGCCAATTGGCGTGTAAACACCGTTATATCAAGGGTAGTAACCTTCTTTTTCATTAAACCTTCAAGAATATTTTTCCGTTTTTCACGGATATTCTTGATAGTGACCCCTTGTTTACGTAGTGTGACTTTGGCTAAAGCCATATTACGTGCTGGTAATTCCCCTTTAATTCTTGCCCCTTTGCGGTCGACCCCTTCGTAAGCAAAAGTAGGCATCATTTGCGCTTTTTTAGCTGCCATGACTGATAATCCTTTTTATTAATTTTATTCACTTGTGACGCGGTTAATTTCTTGCAATGAGGTGATGCCTTGCATGACCTTTTTTAAACCTGATCGTCTTAAATTATTAAATCCTGCTTTTTCTGATGCTGCTGCGATTTGTAAAGCATTGCCATCCTCCATAATAATCTTAGAGATCTCAGGCGTGACTTTCATCACTTCATAAATACCCACACGGCCTTTATAACCTTCACGACACTCTGAACATCCTACAGGTTGGAATATCTGTAATTCAGGATTTGCTAAATCCTGTTCAGTAAAGCCGAGTTCTAACAGACTTTGTTTGGGAATTTCTATTGGGGTTTTACAGTGTGAGCATAAACGACGGGCTAAGCGTTGTGCAATCACAAGATTGACTGACGTTGCAATATTGAATGAGGGAACGCCCATATTACGTAAACGCGTGAGTGTTTCAGGTGCACTGTTGGTATGCAATGTGGACATTACCATGTGACCCGTTTGAGCTGCTTTGATCGCAATCTCGGCCGTTTCTAAGTCACGAATCTCACCGACCATGATAATGTCTGGATCTTGACGTAAGAATGCTTTCAGCGCGGCAGAGAAGGTGAGGCCTGTCTTAGTATTGACGTTAACCTGATTGATGCCTTCTAAGTTAATCTCCACTGGATCTTCAGCAGTAGAAATATTGGTGTCTTCGGTATTCAGAATGTTGAGACCAGTATATAACGATACTGTTTTACCTGAACCTGTTGGACCTGTGATTAAGAGCATGCCTTGAGGTTTTTCAAGTGCTTCAAGGAAGAGAGCCTTTTGCTCATCTTCGTAACCGAGTGCCTCAATTCCCAGCATGGCGCTGGAAGGATCAAGAATACGTAAAACAAGTTTCTCACCAAAAAGTGTTGGGAGAGAGTTAACACGAAAATCAATTGCTTTAGTTTTAGAAAGTTTTAACTTAATACGACCATCTTGTGGCATTCGTTTTTCAGAGATGTCCATTTGAGACATTACTTTTAAGCGTGAAGCAAGGCGTGTCGCAAGCTGTAAAGGCGGATTGGCGATTTGACGTAATACACCATCGACGCGATAACGAACCCGATACATTTTTTCATAGGGTTCGAAATGTAAATCAGAAGCACCCATGCGAATCGCGTCAATGAGCAGCTTATTGATATATTTTACAATTGGAGCCTCTTCGCCTTGAGGTGTGTCATCCTCATCTTTTTGAGACTCAGGGGTGACATCAAGGTCAATATCAAAATCTTCATTTTCACCGAAGTCAAAACTATCAGTATCTCCAAACTGTTGCTCAATCAGTTTTTCAAGTTTACTGTGCTCTACAATAACAGGCTCGATATTGAGCTTGGTGTTAAATCGAATGGCATCCAGTGCATCAATGTTGGTGGGATTACTTGTTGCAACATAAAGTATTTGCCCTCGTTGAATGAGAGGGGCAACACGATGCTTTTGAATTAATTTGCTATCTGCAAGTTCACGTGGCAGTAGTGCCGTATCAAACACAGATAAATCAAAAATAGGCTCACCAAACTCGACCGCAATTGATTCAGCAATTGTGAGCTGTGAGAGGCGATGATGTTCAATTAAATAGGCAACAATATCTTGTTGTGTTTTTTTTGCCGTATCGATTGCAGTTTGCATTGTCGATGCAGACATAAGACCATCTTCGACTAACCGTCGAATAAACCCCGAAAATTTTGGAGACGTATGTAATCCTGACATCTGTCCGCCTTATATCAAAATGTTTATAATATGTATCCTAAAAATTATACGTTTGTTATGCAAAAATACTACTACAGAAAGTGTCGTTTTTGACTTGATTCATGGATAAAACTTTGAACTAATCGAGTTTTTTGTCAATTAATTTTCGTTATATTGTTGAATGGTTCAGAACAAGATCAAAAGGGTCAAACTTAAAAGGAAGTATTTAATTTTGAATCCGGTGTTATAAATCAGGCCGATGAATTGTATGACTGTTTGGGTATACAGAAAAGGAATTTCGGTCTGATTTGGATTTAAACAATATAAAAAAACTGAATTTTATAAAAATCCGTGTAAAATATGCAGCATTTTTGAGAAATTAACATTAAGGTAGGCGAAGTATGTCGAATTCGACTATTACCCCATGGGTTGTCGGTAATTGGAAAATGAATCCAATGCATGCGAATGCTGTCCAATTAATACAAGAATTTAAGCAGTTATTACAACAGGAAGACATTGATGTTGCAAAATGTCACATTGGTGTTGCACCTATTTCAATTGCATTAACTCAGATTCAAACTCAGTTAAAAGATGCTTCTAGATCGATTTATACAGTAGCACAAGACGTTTCACGTGTTGCTGGAACAGGCGCTTATACAGGGGAAGTGAGTGCTGAACTTTTAAAGGATAGTGCGATTGAATTTGTGTTAGTTGGTCACTCCGAGCGTCGTGAATTGTTCGGTGATGATGTTGCAATTTTAAAAGCAAAGTTACAAAACGCCTTGAATGCGGGTTTAACCGTGATTTATTGTGTGGGTGAAAGTTTAGAGCAGCGTGAGCAAGGGCTTGCTGAGCAAGTTGTGTTACAACAAATCTGTGATATCGCGCCTGTTGTACAATCAGAACAGTGGAAAAATGTTGTGATTGCTTATGAGCCGATTTGGGCGATTGGTACAGGTAAGACTGCTTCACCAGCAGATGCGCAGGCCATGCATGCTAAAATTCGTGAAGGTTTGAAGCAAATCACATCGTCAGGCGCAAATATTGCAATCCTATATGGTGGTAGTGTAAAAGCTGAAAATGCGGTTGAGCTTGCTGCCTGCCCTGATATTGATGGTGCCTTGGTCGGTGGTGCGTCTTTGAATGCACAGTCTTTTTACCAAATTGCAAAAGCATTTGCACAAAGCAAATAACGAGGAATAGAGATGTATAGTTTTATACTCGTTGTACATATCATTTTAGCAATTTTGATTATTGCTTTGGTCTTAGTACAACAAGGTAAAGGTGCTGAAGCAGGAGCATCATTTGGTGGTGGCGGTGCGGCAACTGTATTTGGAGCTTCTGGTGCTGGAAACTTCTTGACGCGTTTGACTGCAATTTTTACGGCTATATTCTTTGTGACGAGTCTTTCTTTAGCGGTAATGGCGAAAAAAAGCACGACAGAGGCTTATAGCCTAAAAACTGTTCAAAGTTCTAGTTCAGTTCCAGCAACATCGCCTGAAACTTCATCAAATGCACCAAAAACGACTGAATAAGTCGAATTAGCACTTTCCTTTTTTGAATTAAAGGAATAGAATGCGTCCCACAAAGAAAGCTGCGGTGGTGGTGGAATTGGTAGACACGCTACCTTGAGGTGGTAGTGCTTTCGGGCGTGGGGGTTCAAGTCCCCCCTTCCGCACCAAACTTAATAACCAGTTAGTTTGGTGTAAGCAGTGATTTGTTGATGCGGGATGGAGCAGTCTGGTAGCTCGTCGGGCTCATAACCCGAAGGTCGTTGGTTCAAATCCAGCTCCCGCTACCATTTGATTAAGGTGCAACTTAATCAAGCAATAGTGAAGAAAACTCAAATTGACTTTTTTTCATAATTGTATATAATTTTGCACGTTGATGCGGGATGGAGCAGTCTGGTAGCTCGTCGGGCTCATAACCCGAAGGTCGTTGGTTCAAATCCAGCTCCCGCTACCAAGTTTCTAAAAAGAGGCTCACAATAAGGTGGGCCTTTTTGCACAGTGGACTTCAGTTTTCTGTGTAACATAGGGGCGGTTACGCCCTTTTTTATTGGTTGTTTAGCTATCGTGTAGTGTCGATATGAGCCGTGTACGGCGCAAGATCAAATTATCGTGTTCACTATACGGTTATTGATTGGCTCGCATGAGAGCAACGAGAGTAAATGAAACTATCAAATAAATCTCAAGCACTATTTGATCTAATCGCACCAGCGGTTGCTGCCTGTGATGTAGATTTGTGGGGGATTGAATTCCTGCCACAAGGTAAGCGCTCTTTACTACGCATTTATATCGATAAAGCAGTCGATGAGAATGCGGAACCTGTTCTCAATGAGGATGGTGAAGTTGAACAAGGTCGAGGTATTGGCGTTCAGGATTGTGTACTTGTAACTCAACAAGTCGGTGCAATGCTGGATGTTCATGACCCGATTTCGGGTGAATATGCTTTAGAGGTCTCTTCACCAGGTTGGGATCGTCCATTCTTTCAGTTGTCACAAATGTCTGGGTATATTGGGCAACAAGTTGCTTTACGATTAATTACTGCTGTCGAAAACCGTCGTAAATTCCAAGCAAAATTACTTTCTGTTGATCTGGAAAATGAAATGATTCAGGTCGAAGTAGAAGGTGGTCAAGTGCTTGAAATTGATAGTCATAATATTGATAAAGCAAATTTAATCTATCAAGACTAATATTAACTTAATTTTATAAGAAATCGGTAGGTGACTTATGGGCCGTGAAATTCTTACCGTTGCAGAGACGGTTAGTAATGAAAAAGGTGTTAGTCGTGAGGCGATCTTCCAAGCATTAGAGCAAGCCCTAGTTGCAGCGACGAAGAAAAAGTTTTACGAAGGCACACATTCTGAAGAAGCTCAACTTCGTGTTGAGATTGATCGTAAAACAGGCGATTATCGTACATTCCGTCAATGGACTGTTGTGGCAGATGAAGACCATGAAATGCCAGCATGTCAAGATGCGATTTCTGATGTAGACCCATCGAAGTGGTCAATTGGTGATGTTCGTGAGCTAGAAGTTGAATCGATTGAGTTCGGTCGTATTGCTGCACAGATTGCAAAACAGGTTATCGTACAAAAAATTCGTGAAGCAGAACGCGCATTAGTCGCTGATGCCTACGAGTCAAAAGTTGGTGAGCTGATTTACGGTGAAGTGAAAAAGCAAACTAAAGATGGCTTCATTATTGACTTGGGTGATAATGCTGAAGCTTATTTGGCTCGTGAAGAAACGATTCATAAAGAAATTTTACGTCCAAAGCAACGTATTAATGCCATTTTGTATAGTGTGAATCGTGAAGGTCGTGGTGCGCAGTTGTTATTGTCGCGTTCACGCCCTGAAATGCTGATTGCGTTGATGAAAAAAGAAATTCCTGAAATTTCTGAAGAAATTATTGAAATCAAAGCGGCAGCACGTCAACCGGGTGTACGCGCTAAAATTGCAGTAAAAACCAATGATCATCGTATTGATCCTGTAGGTGCATGTATTGGGATGCGTGGTACTCGTATTCAAGCTGTACAGCAAGAATTGAACGGTGAGCGCATTGATGTAGTGGTATGGTCGGATGATCCAGCACAATATATTGCAAGTGCTTTAGAGCCAGCAGATGTATCTGGTATCGTATTGGATGAAGATGCACGTAGTGCAGACATCATCTTCGCGACCAATGATCAATTAGCACGTGCAATTGGTTCGCAAGGACAAAATGTTCGTTTAGCATCTGAGTTGACGGGTTATAAACTCGACATGATGTTAGAAGAAGAGTATCGTGCTCGTCAGCAAAATGAAGCACAGCAATATTTAGATATGTTTGTATCACGTCTAGATATTGAAGAAGATTTAGCAATGGCATTGGTTGAAATGGGCTTTACTTCATTAGAAGAGATTGCTTATGTGCCAGCCGAAACATTTGATGAAATTGAGCTTGATGCCGATTTGGTTGAATTGTTGCAGAGTCGTGCGAAAGAAGCCGCTTTAACGGATGCGTTAAAACAGCAAGAAAATATTCAAGAGCCAAGTGCAGAACTTCTCGGTATGGATGGTATGACCACTGAGATTGCATATGCATTGGCGGCACGTGGTGTGATTACAGTTGATGACTTGGCTGACCAAGCAACTGACGATATTTCTGATATCGAAGGTTTAGGGCATGACAAAGCGGGTCAATTGATTATGAAAGCACGTGAATCATGGTTTAACTAGGAGATTATAGATGACGGACAAGTCGATTCAAGAGTTAGCACTCAGTGTAGAACGTCCTGTAGAGAAACTCCTAGAGCAGGTTCGCGAAGCAGGTCTACCACAGCGTAAAGCAGATGACATTATTACCACTGAACAGCAAGATACTTTGATCAACTATTTGAAAAAAGTTCATGGTCAAGAAAGTGGTAACACAGGAAAGATTGCGTTGAAACGTAAAACAACGAGTACTGCTAAAGTAACCAGTACATCGGGTAAGGCCAAAAGCATTAATGTTGAAGTTCGTAAGAAACAAGTTTTTGCTAAACCAAACCCAGAACTACTTGCTGCTGAAGCAAAAGCACGTGCTGAAGCTGAAGCAAAAGCACGTGTAGAACAAAAAGCGCGTGAAGAAGCTGAGCAAAAAGCACGTAATCAAGCTGAGCAGAAAGCCAATGCAACTTTAGAGGCAATGCGTGCGGCGCATACTTCTGATAGTGCTGGTCAAGCACCTGCTAAAACAGCAGTTGTCGTGAAAAAGCGTAACAGCGATAAAGTGATCAAAGCGCCTGTTGTAAAACCAACAGAAACTGCTGAGCAGAAGAAAGCACGTGAAGCACAAGCAGCTCAGTTAAAAGCGACTGAAGAAGCAGTGCGTCGTAAAGCTGCTGAAGAAGCGCAACAGCGTACACTTGAGCAGATGCGTAAAATGGCATCAAAATATTCAAGCGATGATTCGACTACGACTATTCGTGTGATTGATGATTCTCCATTGGCAGCAGGTCTTGTTGGTCAAGCTTATGAAGATTCATTTAATCAAGAAGACCGTGAAATCAAACGTGGTGGCGCGAGCAACACACGTGGTCAGAAGAAAGGTGGTCGTAATAACCAAGAAGAGCAAAGCTTCAACCGTACCCATCACAAACGTGGCTTGAAAACAAGTCAATCAAATAAACACGGTTTTGAAAAACCTGTTAAGAAGCAAGTTTATGATGTGGAAATTGGTTCAACGATTGTTGTAGCTGATTTAGCTCAAAAAATGGCAGTTAAAGTTCGCGAAGTTATCAAGATGCTCATGAAAATGGGTGAACTTGTTACTCAGAACCAGTCGATTGATCAAGATACTGCAGTATTAGTAGTGGAAGAGTTAGGTCATAATCCGATTCTTGTGTCTGATACTCAAGCTGAAGATAACTTACTTGAAGCAGCTGAAGAAGCTCGTGGTGAGCAAACAACTCGTCCACCTGTTGTTACGATCATGGGACACGTTGACCATGGTAAAACATCATTATTAGATCGTATTCGTCGTTCTAAAGTGGCTGCAGGTGAAGCTGGTGGTATCACTCAGCATATCGGTGCTTATCATGTTGAAACAGAGAAAGGGATTATTACTTTCTTAGATACTCCAGGACACGCAGCGTTTACGTCAATGCGTTCACGTGGTGCCAAAGCGACAGATATCGTTGTACTTGTTGTTGCTGCAGATGATGGTGTAATGCCACAAACTGCGGAAGCGATTGATCATGCGCGTGCTGCGGGTACGCCGATCATTGTTGCGATCAACAAGATGGATAAAGAGTCAGCTGATCCAGATCGCGTGTTAAATGAATTAACAACTAAAGAAATCGTACCTGAAGAGTGGGGCGGTGATGTGCCAGTTGCTAAGGTATCAGCGCATTCAGGCCAAGGTATTGATGAGTTACTGGACTTGATCTTAATCCAATCTGAATTGATGGAGCTTAAGGCTTCTGCAGAAGGTGCAGCTCAAGGTGTTGTCATCGAAGCACGTGTTGATAAAGGTCGCGGTGCAGTGACTTCTATTCTTGTACAAAACGGTACATTGAACATTGGTGATCTTGTCTTGGCTGGCTCATCTTATGGTCGTGTACGTGCGATGTCTGATGAAAATGGTCAACGTATCACTTCAGCTGGCCCATCTATTCCTGTTGAAATCTTAGGTTTACCTGAAGCGCCGATGGCGGGTGATGAAGTTCTTGTCGTGAATGATGAGAAGAAAGCACGTGAAGTTGCTGATGCGCGTGCAGATCGTGAACGTCAAAAACGTCTTGAGCGTGCAAGCGCAATGCGTTTAGAAAACATCATGGCATCGATGGGCAAAAAAGATGTTCCGACCGTGAATGTTGTGCTTAAAACTGATGTACGTGGTACTTTAGAAGCATTGCATGTTGCGCTTGATGAACTTTCTACTGATGAAGTGAAAGTACGTGTAATCGGTTCTGGTGTTGGTGCAATTACCGAGTCTGATGTGACACTTGCTGAGTCATCTGAAGCGGTATTATTGGGCTTTAACGTACGTGCAGATAACACAGCACGTCAAAAGTCGGATCAAGATGGTATAGATATTCGTTACTACAGCATCATCTATCAATTGATTGATGACGTAAAAGCAGCAATGAGCGGTAAACTTGCACCTGAACATCGTGAAACGATCTTGGGTGTTGCGCAAGTACGTGAAGTATTCCGTTCTAGTAAATTTGGTGCAGCAGCCGGCTGTATGGTGATGGAAGGTGTAATTCACCGTAATAAGCCAATCCGTGTCTTACGTGATGATGTGGTTATTTTCCAAGGTGAGCTTGAGTCATTACGTCGCTATAAAGATGTGGTTGAAGAAGTTCGTGCTGGTATGGAATGTGGTCTTGCTGTAAAAGGTTATAACGACATTAAAGAACTCGATAAGATCGAAGTTTATGATGTCCAATTGGTTAAACGGAGTCTTTAATGGCGGGTAGCCAACGCTTAAAGCGCATGGCGGATTCGGTACAGCGTGAGCTGTCTGACCTGATTCGTCAAGAGCTTAAAGATCCTCGTCTGGGTGGTCTTGTGACCATCTCAGCCGTGAAAGTTAGTGCTGATATGGGATATGCTGAAGTTTATGTTACTGTAATGGGACGTGAACTTGGTGATGAACAAAGTGAAGCTGCAAATAAAGAAACTTTAGATGTGTTGAATAAAGCATCTGGTTTCTTGCGTCATGAATTGAGTCGTCGTATTAAGACCCGTGTCACACCTCGCTTGCGTTTTCACTATGACAAAACCAATGCTTATGGCAACTATATGTTTGGTTTGATTGCTGAAGCTGTCAAGGATTTGCCGGAACAAGAGCAAGATAAAGAATAAGTTTAAAAAGCCACCTTCGGGTGGCTTTTTTATTATTTGTTTTTCGTAATAAAAAAGACCAACTAAAGTTGGTCTTTTTTGACTTAGATTCGTTTATAAAAGATTAATCTTTTTTGCGACGATAACGCTGCCAAGGAAGAGGGCGATCTAGGGCTTCTGGTACATCTCCACTATTTGAACGTAAACGTAGATGGATTGCTGCTTGTGCCATCAAATTTGCAGATACAGGTGCTGTGATAAATGCAAAGAAGGTAATCAGCAATTCAGCGGCACCAAAACGACCGTGAGCAGCACCGAATACCATTGCGGCAATCAAAAAGCTACCTAAGCCCAATGTACTTGCTTTAGTTGGCGCATGAAGACGCATAAATAAGTCGGGTAAACGGATCATACCAATTGATCCGACTAACATAAAAAATGCGCCAAATACCACAAAAAAAGAAATAATGATTTCTACGGTAAGTTGCATGATTTATCTCCTTAATCAATCACATGCCCAGTTGTGAAATAACGAGCAAGTGCAGCGGTAGAAACAAAACCAAGCATTGCGACCAAAAGAGCGCCTTCAAAGAAATTGGTACTGGCCCAGTAAATTCCCAATAATACAATAAGACATGTCGCATTGAGGAATAATGTGTCCAGTGCAAGCAAACGATCAATCACTGAAGGGCCTGCAATAAGGCGAATCAAACACATGAACATGGAAATGGTGATTGTAATCAAACCAATACCCAGTGCATACGGTAAAATAGTCATTTGCTCGCTCCCTCTGGTATCTTCGCGCTGAAGATTTCAATTAAAGGCATTTCATAGCGCTTTTTAATTTCTTGAACATCAACCTCTGTATCATCACAATTGAGTGCGTGAACAAGAATATCACCACGTTCTTGATCGATTCCTGCAGAAACCGTACCTGGTGTCGTGGTAATAATCATCGCAAGCAAAGTGTTGACTTGTTCATGTTCAGTGTCTAAAGGAACACGATACCATTTGGGCTGCAATTTTTTCATTGGACCCAACACCATTCTTGCGACACGGAAATTTGAAATAACAATATCCCATAGCACCACAAAGAACAGTTTGGTTGCTGCCCCAAACTGAATACGTGGGGTGTGGGCGATAAAAGGTCGCACCAATAATGGAATGATTACCGCTAATATGAATGCAAATGTAAGGCTTGATATATGCACGCTATTTGCCAGCATTAACCAACTGACAAAAACCAAGCACGAGACAAATGGATGTGGAAAACAACGATGAAGCAAATTAAGTTTTTGCATTAGTGTTCCTCCATTGGCTTGAGCTGGGCTTCATTTGGAATCGTAGGTGCTTCTAAAATCTGTTCAGCAATTTGACGTTGCTTATACTCAGAAATATGGCCACCTTGTAAGCTGGCTTTTGAAATCACATCTGGGATTAATACCGCGTTATGATCTTCAACTTCGCCGCCATATTTTGTTTCAGGAATATAGCTGGGATCAAAAGGTTGTACACTGATCGGACGTCCTTGTGAATCCTTTTTCAAAATGGCTTCATTATAGAGTGCGTGGTCCTGAATCTGTTGTGCTGTCGAAACGACATATTGCTGAATTGGCGAGGCAAATACCACATATGCCATTAACCCAGCGAGTAACAGATAAATGGCTTTATCATTACGGTTTGGTGCAACTTCTGGTAGTGCTAAATATTCAGCATGTGCTGGCTCTTTGGGATTCTCTTCAGGTGCGCTCGCACGCCAAAAAAGAATGAAACCAACACGGGTGAAGGCGATAATACTCAGTAAACTCACAATCAATACGATGGCAATAATCCACGCTTGATAAGGACTTCCTGCTGTTGCTTGTAATATAAAAACTTTACCTAAGAAGCCGCTAAATGGCGGTAGACCTGCCATCATCAGTGCAATTGTAAAGTATGTAAATGCAGCCGCTTTTTCCTGTTTCATTTTTGGTGCGACTTTTAAGTGATCTTTGAATGCACCACGTTGGGAGGTAATCCAACCACAAAACAGGTAGAATGCCGCAGCAATCAAGGTACTATGCACGATGTAGTACAATGCAGCTGACCATGCTTGCGTATTAAACATCGCAATTGCAATCAGAAGTGTACCAATTGATGACAGGACCATAAAGCCAACAAAGCGACGCAAACGATCTACCCCGAGCGCACCAATTACGCCATAAATTGAAGTAACAAGGCCGATTACGATTAAGCAATTCTTGAAAATATGCTGTGCTGTTGCATCATCAAAGACCGTACCATTTACACGTAAAATGGCATAAATTCCGACTTTGGTCATGATGGTAAAGATGGCTGCAACAGGCGTGCTGGCAACAGCATAGGTCTTAGGCAACCAAAAACCAACTGGTAGCATTGCGGCTTTAATCCCGAATACGACGAACAGAATCAAACTACCTGCGATCGCCAACTTGTGTTGATCGCTATCCAATGTTGACATGAGACGGCCAACGTCAGCCATGTTGAGACTACCTACGCTGCCGTAAATCATCCCCAGACCAATAAGGAAGAGGGCAGAGGCAAGTAAGTTAATGGTAACGTAATGAACACCAAGCTGGAAACGTTGACGACCTTGACCATGTAGCAGGAGTACATACGATGCCATCAATAAAATTTCAAAGAAGACAAATAGGTTAAACAAGTCGCCTGTTAAGAAAGCACCTGAAATCCCCATAAGCAAGAAATGGAACATGGCATGGAAATAACGGCCACGTGTATCCCAGTTCGCGCTAGCATACCACAGCACAGGCACAGCAAGTGCATAGGTCAATACCAGCATAAATGCGGATAAACGATCAAGAACCATGACAATACCAAATGGAGCAGACCATTCACCCATTTGATAAACGGTGATCTGCCCAGTATTGGCAATCATTAAATAACTGATTGCTGTGATCAATCCTAAAATAACGGAAATTAGGCTGATACCACGTCGCCAAGGTTGTCGCCAATCTTGTTTTAAAGATCCTGAACCGGGATTACCCAATATTAATAATAAAAAGCTCGTAAAAGCAGGAATTAAAATACTAAGAATTGGAGTATGAGTCTGCCAAAAGTGGTAGAAATCAAACATTATGGCTCATCCTCACGTGGTTCATAAGTCAAGGTAGTTTCTTCTTTGGAGTCAACATGATCAGATCCAGATTCATAGCGACTACGTAAAGCAAGCTGCACGATAAAAGCTGTTGTTGCAAAGCCAATTACGATTGCTGTAAGTACGAGTGCTTGTGGTAAAGGATCAGAAACTTTCGCTGTTTCGGTTAGTACGGCAGGCGCATTGACTTGAGTCCGTCCCATTGCGAATAGAAATAAGTTAACAGCATAGCCAATCATGACTAAACCAAGGACAACAGGAAATGTTCTTGCACGTAGAATCAAATAGATTCCAGTTGCAGTAAGTAAACCAATTCCAGAGGCGAGTAAAAATTCAATACTGAGCATATTATTTATCTCCACTTGGGATTGGTCCAGACATACTGGAGTGGCGCGAGTCACCTAAGACCGAAATCAACAGCATAGTAGCGCCCACGACTGTGATATAAACCCCTAAATCAAATGGTAATGCTGAAGCAAGGTGCATTTTTCCAATTAAAGGCGGTTCTACATAAAAATGTGCGCTGGTAAGGAATGGACGTGCCCAGAACCAAGCTCCAATACCTGTTAAGCCCGCAATCATTAAGCCAGAACCAATACAAATCTCGTATAAACGACCAGATTTGGCTTTAATCATGCGTTCCGTTTGATCTTGGCCTAAGGCAATATACTGAATGATGATTGCCATTGAGGTAACAAGACCTGCAATAAAGCCACCGCCTGGATAGTTATGCCCACGAAGGAAGATGTAAACACTGATGACCAATGCAAGCGGCAAGATCCATGATGCGGCGATACGCAACATAAGTGGAGATGGGTTAAAACGGTAGGTAAGACCTTGGGTCATGGTTGTACCATGCGCACGCATACCATCCATTAAACATAAGGCGCCAATCGCAGCAATACCGAGAACTGCAATTTCCCCAAAGGTATCGAAACCACGGAAATCGACGAGAATCACGTTGACGACGTTAGAACCGCCTCCTAGTGGGATGGATTGCTGTAAGAAGAACCATGAGATTGAATTATGTTCACGGGTAAGTAACAGCCATGTGATCCAACCAATGCCTAAACCACCAGCAATTGCTAGACTTGCATCTCTCCAACGACGTGGTCGAGTGGATTCATACGGCGTTAGTTGTGGTAATAAAGACAAACTCATTAATAATAAAATGGTGGTTACCACATCTACAGTAATTTGCGTTAAAGCAAGGTCAGGAGCGGAAAGGCCAATAAATGCCATGGTAACAACAAGGCCTACCGCACCACTAATGAGAATGGCTTTAATACGCTCATGGTGGAACCACAACATCATCCAACAAGCTGTAAATAATATGAGCCAAAGGATAATTGCTGGCCATGACGCATAATTAAGTTCACGGGTTCCAGTGGTTAAGCCCTGATTAAACAGTGGAATTGAAACCATAACGATGCTGAATAGCACAATTAGCAGCAGATAGAGCTGTAATGAACCAGTTTCAGTTTTCTGTTTGATTTTACGGCTAGTAAGCAGTAAGTGTTTTAAGAATAATTCAAATAAAACTTTTCCTTGCCACTTTCCTAGATGAGGATCTAAATCAATCTTGCGGATACGGCCATCTTTTGCAAGTGCAAAATAGAAGATCGTACCACCGACTAGAGCAATTAAACTCATAATTAACGGCGCATTCACACCATGCCAAATCGCCAGATGTGTGCCAGCAAACTCCGGTTGAGCTAAGCTTGCACGAGTAACGCTATTGACAAAGGTTTCTGCCAGCAATGCAGGGAAGATACCCACCAAAATACAAAGTACAGCAAGAATAATGGCAGGTAAACGCATACCAATATGAGGCTCGTGAGCATCTTTATGTGGAACTTGCTTACCAACCTCACCATCGAAAAATACGCCATGAACTAAACGGATGGAGTAACTGACCGCAAAAATACCCGCGAGTGTCGCAATGGCAGCAGATACCAACATGACTGGACCTGACAAGTTAGCCAACAACTCCGTAAAGAACATTTCTTTAGAAAGAAAGCCATTGGTCAGTGGAACGCCTGCCATAGATGCAGCCGTAATCATAGTCAGGGTTGCGGTAAATGGGAGTAGTTGCCAGATTCCACTGAGTTTACGTAAATCACGTGTTCCTGTTTCATGGTCAATGATGCCCGCAATCATGAACAATGCAGCCTTAAAGGTCGCATGGTTGATGATATGGAAAATGGCAGCCGCAACTGCAAGGGGCGAACCGATACCGAGTAGACACACGATCAGACCTAAATGACTGATGGTGGAGTATGCCAAGAGACCTTTTAAATCTTCTTTGAAAATGGCAAAACCAGCAGCCATACACAGGGTAAACAGACCGACAAAAGTTACGATATTGTGGTACAACGCTGCACCAATAAAAATAGGTGCTAAACGAGCGAGTAAGAAAATACCTGCTTTAACCATCGTGGCAGAGTGAAGATAGGCTGAAACAGGTGTTGGTGCAGCCATCGCATTAGGTAACCAAAAATGAAATGGGAACTGCGCGCTTTTGGTAAATGCACCAAGTAAAATCAGTAATAAGGTTGGTACGAAGAGTTCATGCTGTTGAATGACATCTTTCATCAATACCAATTGATCGATTTGATAAGTCCCTGTGATTTGTCCTAACAGAACAAAGCCGCCTAGCATCGCTAGACCACCCATACCTGTAATGGTAAGAGCCATACGTGCGCCACGCTGAGCTGCATCGTATTGACTCCAATAACCAACCAATAGGAAGGAAGATATACTGGTGAGTTCCCAGAAAACTAACAATAAAATTAGGTTATTGGAAAAGGATATTCCCAGCATTGCCGCCATAAACAGCATCAATAGTTGATAAAGTTTACTCAGGGAGTTTTTAGGGCTGAGATAATAATAAGCATAGATAAAAATTAGGGTGCCGATACCGCTAATCAGCAGACCAAACAATAAACCTAGAGCATCTAGGCGAAAACTTAAATTAATACCCAGCTGTGGTAGCCAATCCCAGCTTTGTAGTAAGGCGTTGCCTTGAAGAACGGTTGATGCCTGAGTTAACAGTAAGATAAAACAACTCAGACTGATGCCAATCGCCCCAAGCGCCGCTATGCCACGTGAAATACGGTGCAATTGTGGGATTAGGGTGGTGCCGAGTATGAGCGGTAATAAGATAATAATCGGTAGCACACTGGTATCCATGTCGATGATATAGGTCAAAACCTAAGGTGAAATTTATTCAAGATTTACAGGCGTTCAAAGAGAATGCCAAAGCTTTAAATCTTGAAGCCCAATCAAGTTAATAGAGCGGTAAGTTGTATTGCGCAACTTAGTAATAAAAAGCGCTTTATTTTACTATAAAACGAACAAAAAAGATTGGGTTATTACATGAAAACACAGATCAATAGGTCAAAAAAGTAGAGTGGTTTTTGTTTTAATTTTTAAGCTTAAGAGGAGCTTTGTTGGGGGGTGTCGTCAATTCTTAATAAATTGAGCAACTCGCTTCTTTCTTGGGGTTCTAATTCTTGAATTTGTGTAAATAATGCATCTACTTTGCTAGAGGATGCATCTGTTTCTAATAAATCTGAATTGAGGGGTTCAGTTGGTTCAATAGGTTGATACAACTCATTATAGAGTTGAGAGAATTGTTGTTGGGATTGTTCTAGATCAATGGTGAAGATTTCTTTCATGTCGAGCTGTAAACATTGGTAGTGTAAAGCGTGTTCGAGCAATTCATCACGATTACCTGTTGCAATAATCTGTAGACGAGGGAATGCTTGATGTAGTCGCTCCAAAATTTCAGCGCATAGGTTTTGATCGAGTTGCGTATCAATTTGATCAATCAACAAAATACCCTCACCTTCCAAACATGGTTCGAAACAGTTTTGGTTGAGTAAACAGAGACGGCGACTAATATCCCCGACAAGTGCGATCCATGTTTTTTGTGAGGCCGAAAGCTGCTGAAATGGCAGCACTTGATCATGATAACGAACCATCAGTTGTAACTTAGGAACATATTGAATATAAATATCTTTGAGTTCAGGGAAAACGGTGGTTAGGCTTTTTTTGAGCGCATATAAATTGGGAGCAGACAATTGTTTAGGATGATTGGCAAGCTCTTGTTGTAATTGTTCTAACATTTCAGATTGATTTTTTTGATTAAAATCATTGCCCATTAAACGTCTAACAATATGAGCTGAATGAGCATTTTCAACATCACTAATTTCCCTAAACCATTCGAAAAAACGTGAGAAGGTTGTGTAGGGAATTGCAGTCAAATCGTAGGCTGACATCTTTTGTAAGATGCCGGGTACATTTTTACTCTGCAAATTGACTTCTTGTACAAAACGTTCGGCGGGATAGTATGCAATCAAGGGTAAACCAAAGAGTGGGTCTTGTTGATTGGTCTTTTGGTATAGGCTGACCATTTGATCAAGTTGTTGTGTTTCAACCTGGCTAATACCAACACCTTGATTATTATATGTTTTAAAAAGTTTCCAAGTGCAACTCTGAGTGTTAATCAATTGTGCAGAGCTGCTCTCTGCTAAGCTACTGTTAAGTTCACTGCTGAGCCTAACTTGAACTTGAACTTTGGCTTGCAGACAAGTCAGCATAATATCTTGATCAGCGATGACGACCCCAGCAGTCCGAATGTCTTTATAGCGTGCAGAGAACCAAGAAAGTGCTTGATAGATATTTTTTAAAACGGTGGTTTTGCCCGTAGCTTGGTCACCCAAAATTAACGTTATGGGGTATTGTTCGGGGTGAAATTCGAGCTTTAAATCCCGAAACATACCAACATGTTTAAATTGAACCGATTCAAGTTGCATATGCCCACCTTAGGGTTGTTGCGATTTTAACCATGCATTACGTTATCGGCTAAAACAACATAATCAAGGCATGAAACGCAGATAATGGCAACAAACCTGAATCTAGTGCGCTTTAACCTGCGGACTTACGGAGAGTTGAAGGAGCGCATTGTTTTAGCTTTAATTGTTGTATTAAGTCATAAAGATGATGAATATTTAAACTTACTTTAGCACGAGTACAGGCCACGTAAAGTAATCTTAATTCTTCATCTGTAATTTTATGTTCTAGCCCATTTATTTTAAATTGATAGTCATCTTCGATATGGACGCGATTCCATTCCAATCCTTTGGCTTTATGTGCGGTTGAAATGACATAATCTGCTTGTTCAATCGGAGTGATTTTTGCCAAAGCTTTCTTGAGTGGTTCAGTCCCATGATCATCGACAAGTTTAACCAAAGGTTTGATATCACTGCCGTCATTGGTTTCACAGTATTCATGTACATCATGCCATGAGTTAAACCAAGCCAGTTCAGGGACATCCGTGATGCGTTTCCCTTGTTTAAGCAAACTGGCAGCATCAACAAAACGACTCAGCTTTTGATGATCTGCTTGTAGACTGACTTTATCACCATGTACTAAACCTGATAGCAATAATTCCATTGCCCGTGCATTGGTGCGACATAAAATCGCATCACGCATTTTGGTATGTGGCTTATTGACCACACTGGATTTCATGTTTGGATTGCCAAGCAATGGAACTGTTTCATTTAATGCGCCTAATAGGCAGTTTGCCACATCTGCAATCGCCTCACCAAAACGGAATGAAGTAGTCAAACGACTTTCATGTAAAGGCATTTGTTGCATTGCATTGATGGCACCACGCCATGCGTAGATTTGTTGATGTGCATCACCAACATAAATGACTTGCGTACTTTTTTGGCGTAATAAAATCCCCAGCATCAGTGGGTCAGCATCTTGAGCCTCGTCAAACAAGACATAGTCCGCAGGGATATTGGGTTCTGATAAAGCCCAAAGCTTTAGATAAATATCATGTCCAATGCCAGCTTGATGATTCTGATCAATTGACTCTAACCAACGACGTTCTACTGCAGGGTAAAGGTGTTGTTGTAATGTTTCAATATCATCTTGGTGTAACCAACTTGGTGCTTGGATATGCCGAGGTGCAGGATATTGAGAACTAGTTGAGCAAAAATAGCTGACGGCATTTGCGACAAGACTCGCAAGACGACTTGGCATCAACACGTATTTTTCATAACGTCCGCCCATAAGACGACGAAGAGTAATCGGCTCTAGGCGATATTCTTTGGCGATAAAACTTGGGCTTAGGCGTGGTAAACGTAATTTATCGGTTACGCCACGCGGTACACTGCGAAAAGCAAGTGAATGAAAGGTTCTACAGTTCACATTGCCATGAAATTTATTTTGTGCTTCGGTGGCAATAGCCTTGTTAAATGCCAAATACATACCACGCCGTTCAGGCATGGCTTCACTGATCATTTGTAAGGTAGTAGTTTTACCTGTGCCAGCATACGCAATCACTTTAAAGGATTGTCCTAGGCGGGCATTGTCTATGGCAATCGCTTGCTCATAGGTGGCTTTGGGTTTCTCGATAGTCGACACAGGTTCTCGTTACGCTTCTTTGCTACGGTTGGCTTTTTCAACAAGGCCTGATAGTCCCTGACGGCGAGCCAGTTCATCCAATACTTCTTGTGGTTCAAGGTCGAAATAACCAAGCATGACAATACTATGGAACCATAAGTCTGCAACCTCATAAATCAGGTCATGTTTATTTTCCAATGAGGCTTGGATGGCATAGTCTTTGGCTGCAATAATGCTTTCGACGCTTTCTTCACCGACTTTTTCTAATATTTTATTGATGCCTTTTTTATACAGGCTGGCGATATAGGAATTATCTGCTTCGGCTGTTTTACGCTGTTGCATCAAACGACCCAAATAAGCAAGTACATCGACTTGTTCATTTTGATTGTGCGTATGGGTTTCTGTTTTAGCAGATGCACCGTAAATAGCAGTTGGATCTTTCAGTTGAGTATCAACAACTTCCCAGCCTTGTGGCGTGAGCTTACGATAGAAACAAGACTCACGACCTGTGTGGCAGGCGATTCCACCATGTTGTTCAATCTGTAAAATGATCACATCCGCATCGCAATCCAAACGGATCTCATGCACGGTTTGAAAGTGTCCTGACTCTTCGCCTTTGTGCCAGAGCTTTTGACGTGAGCGTGAGTAATATACCGCCTGATTTTTTTCAGCAGTCAGTTGTAAAGCCTCACGATTCATCCATGCAACCATTAACACTCGACCAGTTTGATGATGTTGTGCAATGGCAGGAACAAGACCATTGGAATCAAATTTAACTTCATCTAACCAGTTTGACATGAGTGAAAAATCCATTTGGTGGAAAGCCGTTAGTGTAGCGTTTGTGGCTAGGGTTGGCTATGCTTATAGGGTAAAAAGTCGAAGATAGAACGTTAAAGATAGTTTGAGATTTCAATCAAATTTTGATCTGGGTCACGTAGGTAAATGGATAAAATTTTTCCCATTGCTCCAGTTCGTTCGATTGGACCTTCAATGATTTCAATATTCAGCTGTTGCAGATGTTCAATCACTTTTTCTAGTGGTGTTTCAGCAATAAAACATAAATCTGCAGAACCCGCAGTTGGTTGAAATGCCTTAGGTTCAAACGCTTTGCCCACTTGATGCAGATTGATTTTTTGACTACCAAATTGCAGCGCTTTACGGTTTTCGCCGAAAGTAATCACGTCAAAATTCAGTGCAGACTGATAAAACTGACAGGTGATTTCAATGTCAGCAACGGTCAAAACTAAGTGGTCTAAATGGCTAATTTTCATATTTAATTCAACTCTCTTTATTTCTTTATTCACATTCAGGTAAGGATTGATTGTTTGTAATCAAACGGTTTTCATGGCGTTGATACTCAGCGATTTGCTGATAACTCATTTGTTGAAGAGGTCCTTTTTTTAAGCCTGAAATAGTGATTGCCATTTCTTTACGAAAATAGGGGATTTGATACATCCACGGGAAAATCAAGTCACGTAAACCACCCGCCCACCAGTGATCTGACTGATATAGTGGTGTCAGTAAACGGCTGAGAAATTGATAGAACTGGGTCGATGAGCTGCGTTGTAGATGATAGTGTTGCCACAATATCGACCAGTCAATTTGCTGATTTTTCTTGGCAGTTTGCAGTGATTGCGAAAAAGCCCATGCATCTAACAGCGCCATATTGGCACCCTGTCCGAGTTGTGGACTCATGGCATGGGCTGCATCCCCAATCACACCAATTCGACCTTGTCCAAATTGTGACATCACTACATCACGATATTGAGCGGATAGCCATTGCGGTTGATTTTGTTCCTTCGATACAAGCTGCTTGAGCCATTCTGCGACTTCAGGCCAGCGTTCCTCAACTTGTCTTAACCATTGTTGCTCTGCTGCTTCATCATTTAAAAATGAGTGCAATTGTGAGGTTGATAGGCTCCAAAACACACTGGAAAGTCGTTGTTGTGGTGCTGATGGGATCGCACCAGTAGGAAGAATCCCCATCATAATTTTAGCGCGATCATAAAACTGATGTAGGATTTCAGGATTTAAGCTTAAACATTCAGGTACGATTGTCCATGCGGCACCCCACGGATAAGGCTGATCGATTTTAACCCATGCTTTGGGGCGAAGTTGGCTGCGTGCACCGTTGGCAATCAATACAGCGTCAAAACAATCATCAAAACGGTGCTGTTTGAATAAACCCAATACTCGAACCTCGTTTTGTTGCTCTTGGATTTTTTCAATACAATGGCTCATTCGCCAAGTCACTTGACTGGAATATTCAGCTAACTTTTCAGTTAAGACATGACATAAAGTGGCACGATGAATGCCGAGACCAAAACGGTGAGCTTCGGCTTGATGCTAATGGCTATTTACCAATAGACGCTTATCGGCAAGTTGTCCTTCTAAACCTGTGACTTTTGCACCGAGCTTTAAAGCTTGATCAAGGATGCCAAGATGTTCAAATACGGCTAAACCCGCAGGTTGTAGCAGTAAACCTGCGCCGACAGGAGAGAGTTGATCCACCTGTTCAAAAATGGTGACTCGATGACCTTCACGAGCCAGTAAAATGGCTGTCGCTAGTCCCGCAGTACCAGCACCAATAATGGCAAAATGAGCTGTGTGCATGTGTGTTTAAATCAACGTGTTGCGTCGTTATCTCTGTATTTCAATAATAATTTTGTCTTATGGTTGGTTAGGATGTCGTATTTGAATAGTACTGGTTTTAATAGAGAAGTCAAAGTTTCGCAATAGATAGATACAGCGCGCATTACAAAAAAGCCTGCATGGCACGTCTCATAAAGACGCATCATACAGGCATATCTAAATCAGTAGATACTAAGCGTCAGCATGTTTATGCTTATGATGTAAGAAAGCAAGTACTTCACCTCGATAATGATTGAATTGCGCATCTTCAGCTAATGCGAGACGATCACGTGGTCGGGGCAGATCAACTGTTAAAATACCACCGATGGTTGCCGCAGGACCATTGGTCATCATCACAATTCGATCAGATAGAAGCACTGCTTCATCCACATCATGTGTAATCATGATCATGGTGTTATTCAGCTCTGCCTGAATTTGCATGAGTGCATCTTGTAGGTTACTGCGCGTGAGAGAGTCCAATGCACCGAACGGCTCATCGAGCAATAACACCTTGGGTTTCATGGCGAGGGCACGCCCAATCCCGATACGTTGCTTCATGCCGCCTGAAATTTCATTAGGTAATTTATCTTTAGCATGCAACATATTGACTTGATTAAGATTGTGAATAATCCAGTCATGGCGTTCGGCTTTGGTCATCGTGGTTTTGAATACCGAATTCACTGCAAGCTCAATATTTTCATAGCAGCTTAACCAAGGCAGTAACGAGTGATTTTGAAAGACCACAGCGCGATCACTGCTTGGAGAGTTGACTTCTTTACCATCGAGTAGAACCACTCCTTGAGTGGCTTGGTATAATCCCGCAACGATATTTAAAACGGTTGATTTACCGCAACCTGAATGTCCAATTAATGAAACAAACTCGCCTTGATGAATGTCTAGGTGAATATCCTGTAAAGCGGTGAAGGTTCCACCACTGTCTTTTTCGAACACCATATCGAGATGTTGTAAAGAAAGATATGCTGTACTCATGAATGAACTCCTTAGCGCGTGGCAAGTGATTTGTCCCAGCTAAAACGGCGTTGTAGCATGAGCATAATGCGATCGAGGGCGAAGCCAATAAGACCAATGGTAATGACCGCGACAAAAATTCGTGAGGTAGAGAGACTGCTGCCATTTTGGAACTCATCCCAAACAAATTTACCTAAGCCTGGGTTTTGAGCGAGCATTTCCGCTGCAATCAGCACCATCCAACCAACACCGACAGATAAACGCAAGCCTGTAAACACCATCGGAATAATGGCTGGCAATACAATTTTGGTGAGATGGGTATACCACGATAAATTCAGCACTTTACTGACATTCATAAAATCTTGGCTAATTTGCCCCACGCCCACCATAGTGTTAATGAGGGTAGGCCAAATGGTGCACATGGCAACAGTGATGGCAGAAATGACAAATGATTTTGATAACCCTTCGATTGGGTGGACATATAAAGAGGCCACCAATAGGCTCACGATGGGTAGCCAAGCGAGTGGGCTAATGGGTTTAAAAATTTGAATCAGTGGATTTAAAGCGCGATAAAAATTAGGACTGAGCCCACAAAGTAAACCGATTGGGATCGCAATCATCGAAGAAATGAGACATGCAGTGAGAACTGTCTTTAAGCTCGTCAGAATTTGATCAATAAAGGTTGGTGGCGCGCTAAAGATCGCGGTTGATCCTTCTGGTAAATTGGCATAAAAAGTTTTAGCAGCTTCGCGCTGATTAGAAAACTCGGACATTAGCCCTTTAAAGGCATTCAACACTTCGACGGGACCGGGTAGATTACCGATATTGGTTTGGATTTGTTGAGATGCACCTTGCCACACCCCGAGAAATGCAAGAATTGCAATAATGGGAAGGACGATACTGAGAATAGAGTGACGTGCCTTTACTGATAATTTTTTCATGAAAATTCCCCCTATAACATCAATTTAGATTTGGCTAGATAAGTGCGCCTTCATGGCGACACTTATCTCGTGTTGGTAGAGAATTATTTCAGGCCAATTTTAAAGGATGCCAAGAATGCATTTGGCTGGTTGGCATCAAAGCTTACGCCATCCAGTGCACTGGTTTCAGGTGCTTTGATATAGCTCGCAGTGCTAAAGTCAGGGAAATCTTCAGCCTTCATTTTTCCTTCTGCAATGAGTTCTTTTGCTGCTTGTGCATAGATTTCTGGTTGATAGGCTTTCTTCGCCATATCTAAATACCATTGGTCAGGCTTGGTTTCTGGGATATGTCCCCAACGACGCATTTGGGTCAACCACCAGACAGCATCTGAATAATATGGAATGCCGTATTGACCTTTATAAAAGGTATTAAAATTGGGTACAGGGCGTTTATCACCTGCTTCAAATTCAAATGTTCCTGTCATACTGTTGGCAATCACCGCCTCATCCGCACCCACATAGTTGGGTCTTGAAATAATTTTGACGGCTTCGGAACGATTGGCATTGTTGTCTTGATCTAACCAATACGATGCACGGATTAATGCTTTGACAACTTTAACTGTGGTGGTTGGATTTTTCTCTGCAAAGTCTTTGGTCATACCAAATACTTTGTCTGCACCATCTTTCCACATTTGATCTGAGGTGGCGACAGGGACTCCAATTTTTCTAAACACGGCTTGCTGGTTCCACGGTTCACCCACGCAATAGCCCATAGTTGTACCCGCCTCCATCGTAGCAACCATTTGTGGTGGGGGAACCACTGAAAGCATGACATCTGCACCTTTATTGCCCGAGGTGTCGTTAGCATCATAAACACCAGGATTGACACCTCCAGCAGCTAACCAATAGCGCATCATGTAGTTATGTGTACCTACAGGAAAGGTCATCCCTAAATTAAATGGCTTCCCAGATGCTTTGGATTGGTCGGCCGCACCTTTTAGGGATGCAGCACTAATCGGGTGCTTAGGTTTGCCATTCTCCATACTCAATTGTGGTTTCATTTGTTGCCAAACAGTGTTGGAAACAGTGATTGCTGCGCCATTATAAGAAAGGGTAAATGGGGCAATGATTTCTTTATTACCTGTGATGCCTGTCATTGCACCAAGAGGCATCGCCGCGAGCATATGCGCACCATCTAACTCACCGCCTGCAACACGGTCATACAAGACTTTCCAGTTAGATTGTGCTTCAAGCTGTACATTTAATCCTTCATCTTGGAAATAGCCTTTTTCATGGGCAATTGCTAATGGCACCATATCTGTCAGCTTAATAAATCCAAGTTTAAGATTGGTTTTTTCAGCGCCAGTTGCTGTGTTTGAAACGGCATCCTTTGCTGTTTCTGGTTTTTTCCCACATCCGCTGAGCGATAAGACGGCAGCAGTCATACACATCATTAGACATGTTGATTTGACGAAATGTGACATAATCGTTAGACCCCTATTTTTGATATCTCTTGGTCATCAGCTTGGTGATCTATGCTGATTGATATTTTATTTTTGCTTGTGAGCAGTGAGATAGGGGCGTGCAAAAAAAAGACAATACAAAATCATGATGACGCCCTCACAGCTCAATCCATATGTATGGACAAGCAGTTCTACGGGCATCATTGGCCGTGAATTAAAAAATCACCTTTGATTTTTTATAATTATGAAGTAGCAACTTGTATGCCAAATCATCAAAGGTCTATCCATTATTGTTTTATAATTTAAGTATGAAATATCAAAACTACTATTTAGTCATACGCCAAAGCGCTAGTAGACTGCTTAAAACGATCAATACAATTGAGATAAACCAAGGGCTTATAATTGCAATCGTCAACATAATCAACATGATGCTACCAAACATCCAGCTGCGACGTTGTTGCTGTTGCATTTGTAGACGCATTTGTTGAATTTCTTTGAGCTGTTTGTCATGCCATGCAGATTGATTTTTTAAACCATTGAGACTATCAATCAGCAGACTCGGTAGATCCTGAGCGCCCAATAATAGATCAGGAATTTGTTGTCCAATCTCTTTGACATTTTTTACTGGGTTCATATTGGCTTTGACCCACTCAGTCAAAATAGGTTTTGCCAATTTCCAGATATCAAGCTGAGGGTAAAGGTCTGTGCCTAAGCCTTCAACATGAACCAACGTCTTTAACAACAACATCAGTTGTGGTGGAATTTCCAAATGGAATCGACGTGCAATATCCATCACCTGAATCAAAATGCCTGCGAAATCCAATTGATCCATTGGTTTTGACACCATTGGGCCGACAGTACGACGCATTTCTCTTGATAATGCATCTTGATCAGTGCCCGGTGGAATCCAGCCTGCTTGATGCACGATCTGAATCAACTGCATGAAGTTACTGTTCATGACGGCAAGTAGCATCCGCGCAACCGTCATTTGATCAGATTTGGATAATTCGCCCATGATGGCGCAATCTAGTGCAATAAAACGCGGATTGCTTGGGTTAATGGTTTCAACAAAGACATTACCTGGATGCATGTCTGCGTGGAAAAAGTTGTCACGGAACACCTGAGTAAAGAAAATGGTCAAGCCTTTTTCTGCCAAATCAGCGCGATCCATCCCAAGACGATCAAAGGTTGCAGTATCTGAAATTGGAACACCTGTGATACGTTCAGCCACCATCACATCTTTACTGTCCATATAGACTTCAGGCACATACATCATGCTTGAACCAGTAAAGTAGTGTCGCATACGACGGGTATTGTCTGCTTCTAAGCTTAGATCCAGTTCATTTAAGATAATTTGGCGATAATCTTGAATGATTTCAGATAAATGTAAGGCACGAGCAGCCTCTAAACGATTTTCTAGCCAATCACCAAGCCATGCTAAAATTTCAAAATCTTGTAGGATTTGACGACGAATATCGGGACGAGTAACTTTAACAATGACTTCACGCCCATCATGTAAAGCAGCCGTATGGACTTGAGCAATAGATGCTGCTGCGAGCGGCTGCTCATCAAAACGTAAGAATAGCGTGGAAATATCCGCTTTCAACGATTCTTGGATGCGTTGTTTTGCTAACTGTACATCATAGGGTTTTACGCGGTCTTGTAATAACACCAATTGAGATAAAATCTCAGGTGGAATCAAATCACGACGAGTCGAAAGAAGTTGCCCTAATTTAATGGCCAAAGGCCCCATCTCTTCTAGGGCTTCTTTAAGTTTAAGCGGATTCTTTTTCTCACGACTTGACCACGCAGCAGGGTGCATTTTGATGACATTTAATGCATGACGTGCCTTAACTGGTAATTCTTCCGCAGGGAACAAGGTATCAAGGCGGTAATGTGCTGCAATACGCCAGAGTTCAAGTAACCGTGTAATATGCGGAATCATATGAAATTTTACCTAGTCTTGTGTGGGATTAAACTGAGATTGTAACTGCTGAAATTTTGCTTCTAAGCGATCTAGCTCTTGATTGAGTTGGCGAGTCTCTCGATGAAGGTCGTCCATTTGCCAACGTGGAGCAAATAAACCACTATCTTCTTTGAGTGTATCTTCGACAAAGAATAAATGACTTTGCAACGAGCGTTTTATATGTTGAGGCGCAAGCTGAATTTTTCCTAACTCATGTGCAAGCTGTGGTCCAATCCAAGGGGATAAATGTGCTGCCAGATCTGGTTCGGCTTGTTGCATGATCCGTTGAATATCTTGCAATAAGTGATAATCACCTTCCAGCGGAATATTGCCAATTTGATCCATGTCGCTGAGTAGCAATTTGACTAAAGCCACCACGTTTTCAACATGTAAAGTTGCGGTCGCATCGACTATTTTATGTTGAGGATCAAAAGGACGTTGTTCAAAAATAGAAGCGGTTTGACTCTGTCCTGTGACAGTGGGTTCGAGACGAACTTTATTTTCATCAAAAAACACATCAACAGAAAGTTGCGGACTGTCGATCACAACTCTCAATAGTTGACCTTGTAGCTGATTGAGTTGAATACGTGTAATCGCATCCAAATCAATCATTTGATGAATGATACGTTCGACTGCACCAAGTGCTAAAATCGACCACATATCTTAAGCCTTACAATTTGAATCCGCGGTGAACTGCAACAATACCACCTGTTAAGTTGTGGTAGTCACAGCTTTGGAAGCCTGCATTTTCCATCATGCCTTTGAGGGTACGTTGGTCTGGGTGCATACGAATTGATTCTGCAAGATATTTATAGCTTTCAGAATCATTTGCCACTAATTTACCCATGATCGGAAGTGCGGTGAATGAGTAAAGATCATAGAGCTTCGAAAATGGTTCAAATACAGGTTTAGAAAACTCGAGAATGAGTAAACGACCACCTGGCTTAAGTACGCGGTACATCGCTTGTAAAGCCGCATCTTTGTCCGTCACGTTACGTAAACCAAAACTGATTGTCACTAAATCAAAACTATTGTCCGCAAATGGTTCTAAAGTTTCTGCATTGGCCAGTACGAAATCAACATTGGTACAACCTGCATCAATTAGACGATCACGACCGACATTCAGCATTGATTCATTGATATCTGAAAGTACGACATGCCCTTGAGGACCTACTTCACGACTAAATACTTTGGCTAAGTCACCCGTACCGCCAGCGATATCTAGCACGTGCTGACCACGGCGAACGCCTGACATATTGATCGCAAAGCGTTTCCATAAACGGTGAATACCAAATGACATCAAGTCATTCATGATGTCGTATTTGCTCGCCACGGAATGGAAGACTTCTGCAACTTTTTGTGCTTTTTCATCACTGCTTACGGTTTGGTAACCGAAGTGTGTGGTTTCACCGACATTGCCAGTATTGGCACCACGCGGTAAGTTGTACTTTGGTACAGAGCCACCTGTTGGAGTAGATGCAAGACCTTGTTGTAATGATTGTTGTTGACCTTGTGGTGTGCCTTGAGGCAGTGGCGAGCTTAGGAATGGACTGACTTTGTCTGAACTTGGTTTTTGCTCAACTTCTGGGGTAGGCTGTTGGTTTTCGTTAGACATTGTTTTCTCCTAAACTTTCGTTCTAGCGGCACGAATCAGCATGCATAATGACAGATTTTGTATTTTTTTACAGGCTTTGCTGCGTAATTGTTATGAATAATATACAGAAACTCATTTTCTCAAAAGGTTTTTCAATTTGAAGCGACTATAGACTAATCTCCCTCTACGTTGAGAGGGAGAAACATGTCACATTATGCTTGGAATGGAGTGGGATGCCCAGCATGAACTTTATCAATAATTTCACGTTCTTTTTCAGTAAAAGTTTTGATGAAGTTTGCCGCAGACTTCATTGGCTTCATTGCTGCAAAACCTTCTTGAATAAAAGCATACATGCGTTCAAATTGATATTTATTGGCGATCCCTTTACACATTTTAAACGCAGCATACATCATGGTCGAGCGCATATATTTGTCTAATGTTACGCCTAGCTCATCTAGTAACTGTAATTGTTCATATCGAGCTTCACCTTGATCCAATTTGATTAAGGTCTGACGCATGATTTCATCTGTGAGCGGTGTGTCCAAAGGATAATCTTGTAAGAGCTGAATCGCGACTTGTTCATCCAGTTGTGTTGCGAGGACTGCAAGACTGACCGATTTGGTTCCTGTCTTGATTGCATTTTCAGGCAATAAACTTTCTGCTTTATGCGCATATTTCAAGAGACGTTCGATTTGCTGAGCCATGGCATCAAAATCAGGCCCACCATATAAACGGTTCATAAAGTATTGTGCCATGAGTTGATTTTCAGATTGGGCAAAGAAGTCTCGATGCGTTTCAGCAATACGAGCTTTCATCCATGCTTGGACTTCATGCAAGCGTTGTGCAATCGCTGGATCTTGGTGGTAATTTAAATTTTGATATTTTAATAAAAGATCATCAAATGCAGCGAGTTTTGACATATTCGAACTCTATGAAAATAAAACCATGAAATCATAGGCTGCATCATACCCAAGAACTATGACAGCATAAACGCTAAATGTTTAACAATTGGTCACTGTAACCATGCACTGATGGTCTCTACAGAAATTGTACATTTGTGTTTTTAAACACCAAAGCAGTTATGACTATACTCGATGTTATTAAATCATGCACTTAGGGTGAAAAATGAATGCTCAACCCCCTGTATTTGAATTGCGAGATGAAGATGAACTGTCTTTAGATTTGATCGAAGCACAATATGCTTTAAGAGAGAGTCAGGACCAGAAGAATGCAAAAAGTGTTTTGGTCTTGGTGAGTGGGATTGAGTTGGCCGGAAAAGGTGAAGCCGTTAAACAATTACGAGAATGGCTGGACCCTCGTTATTTGCGAGTAAAAGCGGATGCTCCTCAGCGCTTATCAAGCGATCAGGCATTTTGGCAATCTTATACTCGATTCATCCCCGCAGAAGGACAAATTGTGGTGATGTTTGGCAATTGGTATAGCGATTTACTTGCAACCGCGATGCAGGATCCCAAAGCATTCAAAGATAGTGCCTTTGATCAATATGTTCAGAAGATGCGTGATTTTGAAAATGATTTGCGACAAAATCATGTCCATGTGATCAAAGTTTGGTTTGATCTCTCATGGAAATCCTTACAAAAGCGTCTAGATCAGGTTGATCCATCTGAACAGCATTGGCATAAATTGCATGGATTAGATTGGCGTAATAAAAAACAATACGATACTTTACAAAGCTATAGTCAGCGATTTACGGATGATTGGTTCATCATTGATGGTGAGGACGAAAAGCGCCGTGATCAATGTTTTGCTCAATATATATTACAAACCTTACAGGCCTTACCCGAGCATCCAACACAGGTCGAGCAGACATGGCAACAGACCAGTATTCCTCAAGAGTTATTAGTACCAGATCAGAACGTATTGGAAAAAGAGCAATATAAAGATCAGTTAAATGAACTCACCCGTAAAGTTGCTGAGGCGATGCGTTGTGATAAGCGGAATGTCATTATTGCCTTTGAAGGCATGGATGCTGCAGGTAAGGGCGGGGCTATTAAACGTATCGTCAAAAAACTTGATCCACGCGAATATGAAATTCATACCATTGCAGCACCAGAGCGTTATGAGTTACGTCGTCCATATTTATGGCGGTTTTGGAATAGATTGAATGATAGTGGCAAAATCACCATTTTTGACCGAACTTGGTATGGGCGTGTCTTGGTGGAGCGTATTGAAGGTTTTGCATCCACAGTGGCGTGGCAACGTGCCTATGATGAAATCAATCGGTTTGAACAGAATCTAACGGATTGTCAGACGGTGATTGTCAAAATCTGGTTAGCAATCAGTAAGGATGAGCAAGCGCGTCGTTTTAAAGAACGCGAACAGACCTTGCATAAGCGCTTTAAAATTACGGAAGAAGATTGGCGTAACCGAGATAAATGGGATCAATATTTAGAAGCCGCCGCAGATATGTTCGAACGAACGGATACTGCAAATGCACCTTGGCATGTGATTGCGACAGATGATAAATACACTGCAAGAATTGAGGTTTTGAAAGCGATATTAAAACAGCTGAACGTTGATTAATCGTTCAGCTGTAAAAGGTGCATACGCTTTTATTTATCAGAAATAAGTGCAGCGTGTTGATCAATTGAATGTTGATTGGTTGAGACGTTGCCACGAATCATTTGCTGTTGGCGGAAAATAATTAAGGTGGCAATCAAGCTAATGATTGCAGCAAGCATCAACCAAAAGGCTGGCATACTTTTGCTACCAGAACTTTGTACTAGATAGGTCGCAATCATTGGCGTTAGCCCACCAAATACCGAGGTTGCTAAACTATAAGCAATCGAGAAACCTGCGATTCGAACTGAGCTTGGCATGATTTCGGTGAGAGAAACCACCAATGCACCATTATAAAAACTATAAAGTAGTGATAACCACAGCAATGCGAGCAGCATATGAGCCAAACTGATGTCATGGGCTAACCAGTTCAATAAGGGATAAGCACTCAGAAAAATCAGTACCGAGGTGATAATCAGTAATGGTTTTCGACCAAATTTATCAGAAAGATGACCACCAATAGGGAGGAGCAAGAAGTTACTTGCGCCAACCATGACGGTTGCAATTAAACTTTCAGTGCTGCTGAGGTTGAGGACTTCTTTACCATAGGTCGGTGTGTAAACAGTAATGAAATAAAACATGGTGGTGGTGGTTGCAACCATGCACATTCCAAGCAACACAATTTTCCAGTTTGCTGCCAGCGTGCTCATGATTTGTCGCGTGGTTGGATGTTCCTTACGAGCACTAAATGCTTCGGTCTCTTGCAATGATTTTCGTAACCAAAAAATGAAAGGAATAATTGCACAACCGACGAAGAACGGAATGCGCCACGCCCACGCATCGACTTGTGCCTTGGTGAAAATGAGACTGACAATATAGCCCAAAGTGGCGGCAAAAATGACAGCGACTTGTTGGCTAGCGGATTGCCAACTGGTAATAAAACCACGATTATGAGGCGCTGCGATTTCTGATAAATATACTGAAACACCGCCAAGTTCTACGCCTGCTGAAAATCCTTGAGCGAGTCGACCGATGAAAATGAGAACGGTGGCTGCAAACCCAATGCTGGCATAACCAGGCGTCAGTGCAATCAATAATGAACCGGCTGCCATAATGCTTAAGGTGACCATTAAGCCTTTACGTCTTCCGATGCGATCAACGTATGGACCAAGGACCAAAGCACCAATTGGACGCATTAAAAAACTCACCGCAAAGATCAAAAAAGTTTTCATCAGTGCGGCATAGCTACTATCAGCGTGGAAAAAGGTTTCTCCTATGGCTTTTGCGTACAGCCCAAATAGAAAGAAATCATATTGTTCGAGGAAGTTCCCACTTGTGACATTAAAAATGGCACGTATTTTTGACGTTGTTTGTCCGTGTTGCACAACGACTCTCCATCATTTATTTGTCATCGTGGGATGGAGAATAAAAATACAATCTTGATCTAAACTTAAAAAATTAAGTGAATATTAACGTTTCTGTAGTTTTTGTGTATGCGGTCGCCTTCCTTTGAATCTGTCGTTTTAAAGGAAGGCATAGATGAATATTTTTATTAGGTCGAAGCAAAGTTAGTTCAGTGCAAGACTTTTCTGTTGGATTCTTTTCGCAAGGTTATAACAGTCTTGAATGTGTAATTCGGTAATTTTTTTCATCATAAAATAACCTAAACTTGCAGCAACGATTTGCCCGCCTAAAGGAATAAATTTGGTGACTTGCTTGGTTGCGATTTTTGCAAAAAAGCCGTTAAAGGATTTTTTCATGGCAGTACGTGCGACCAATAAGCCTGAAAACTCAAATCCACGCTTACGAAGTTCATTCCAATGAATTTTTTTAGTTTCAGGGTCATATACACTGATGTGTTCGGGCGCAAGGCCAAAACGAGCATTAATTTCTGGAATAATGTGAGTGAGCATGCTGAGATCGACCACCACATCAAAGAAAGGAATCGGAACAATCGCTGCTCCTGCTGAGTAGTAAGCCGTTTTTTTGGTACGTTCTAAGCATTCTTGGCGAATGTGTTCCAAATTTAAATTTGGGTCAATAAAGTCAGGCGCTTTTTCAATTTTCATAAAGTAATACCTAAGTTTGTCCCTTGAATATTGGATTTTGACGTGTATATATAACGAGTAAGTGATCCATTATTCAATCGTAATTAAAATAAATTTTATATTTCCATGTTGCCTAACGTGACATAGTTCGACAAGCTTGTATAGTAATGATTGTGTACGAATTTGTGCATAAATACAGTGGTCTTTATGAATGGGGTTCAGTTAAGCATGGGTATTCATGTTATTCAAAGTCAAAGCCTTGAGGTGCTATTAAAAGGCGTGATGACAGCAATTACCCAACCTTGTATTTCTCCATTCCATGTATTCAAAACGCAGCATTTTATTGTGCCAAGTCCTGCTCAAGAACAGTGGCTGACCCAGAAGATTGCTGAACAGCAGGGAATGACGGCAAACTATCAGTTTCATCATCGTATTCGCGGATTTCAATGGTTTGCCTATCAACAGGTCCTTGATAATAAAGAAAAAGTACGTAAAGCCAATATTCCACGTCTGATTTTAAAATGGCGTATTCATCAAGCTTTGCAACCTTTTATTCAGGCTGAACAGATCACTCTTGAGCCTGAACATCCTCTCTATTCGATTGTGCAACGAATTTATGATAGTGCGGATCAGTTGCAACAACGCACTGAAAAACAACTCAAAAAACAAAGTATGTTGTATTGGGTCGCTGAGCAAGTTTCGCATTTATTTAATAACTATATGATCTACAGAGGGCATTGCCAAAGAGGCTGTGGTGATGCTTGTACGTGCTCGACCAATTGGCTTTCGACTTGGGGGCAAAATAAAGCACTCGATATCGAAAATTTGATCTCAAAAACGGATCAGCAGATCTCAGCATTTAGCTTACAACAAACGCAACAATTAGAAGCATGGCAGCGTTGGTTATGGCAAAACCATTTTCATGATGACTATGTGGAAATGCAAACGATCGATGCGGAGTTTTGGCAGCTTTTAGACAACCAACAGAGCCGTGCACAAGCATTGGCGCAATTACCAGCACAAGTGATTGTGTTTACCTTATTAGATTTGCCTCCCAGTCAATTGCAGTTTTTACGTCGTTTGGGGCAATATCTGGATGTGGTGATTTTGCACTATAACCCTTCACAAGAGTATTGGGCGGATAGTGTTGACCCACTTTGGAAGCAGCGTTATGACTTGGGCGTAAAAGAGCGTTTTATTCGTAAGAATCCTCAAGCCACTGACGCAGAAATCTCAGCATTTTTTGAAAGTTTTAGTTTAGGTTTTAATGCGTTAAATCGTGAATCGCGACATCCGCTTTTGACGCGTTTGGGTAAACAAGCACGAGATCATTTCTCTTTGTTGTCACAATTGGCAACGGGAGAAGAAGGGAAGTGGGTCGATGCTTTTATTGATCATTTTCCTGAAACCTTACTCGGAAAAATTCAGTCTGATATTTTTTATTTAGCCGAACCTAAAGCTGAACAATATGAATTGGCTGCTGAAGATCATTCGGTCCAAATTCATGTGTGTCACTCCAGTTTAAGGCAGCTGGAAGTCCTCAAAGAGCAATTAATTCACTGGTTATCACAAACGGATGCAGTACCACGCCGTCCGAGTGATGTCTTGATTTTAACGCCAAATTTGGCGGAATTAGAACCTCTGATTCGCAGTGTATTCCCTGCGATTCCAAATGAACACGATGTATTTTTACCCGTCAAAATTGCAGGCGTGGCGCAACTGGATGCTTTAAATGCTTGGCGCGCAGTAGTGGGCCGGTTGCAACTGACGCAAGGTCGCTTTACACAAGATGATTTTGCCGATTGGCTCAATCTTGCTGCGACCCAACAACGCTATGGTTTGGATTACACACAAACCCAGCGGGTTTTAGATTTACTCAATGATGCAGGCTTTAAACGTGGTTTAGATGAAGCACATCTCAAACAAACACTTAGTGCTGAGGATAGGGATTACCGCTATAGCTTTAAGTTTGCTCTAGATCGCTTGGCATTAGGTATTGCTGTACCTGCACATGTGATGGTGCAGCAAACCTTGAGTTATGCGTTGGTGCAGCCCAGTGATTTTGAATTGATTGGTATTCTGATTCAGATTTATCAGGATCTGTCTGCGCGCCGAGATTGGTTGGTGGTGCATGAACAGGGACAGCGTTTACCTGTAGAAATATGGTTAAAACGACTTAAAGAAGATATACAAGAATTTGAGCAAGCTGACATTGTGGCATTAAAAACCGTTCGTGAGATTATTCAAAAACAAGAACGTATGCTGACTTTGGCAAGCTATTACGATGATGCTGAAACACAGCTTCGCCAAATATCTTTACCGTTGCCTTATATCCTCGAGGAAATCCAACGCACTTTAGAGAGTCAATCTGCGCAAGTGGAACCCACAGGACAAATCACGTTTAGCCAAATTGGACAGATCCGCCCGATTCCTTATCGCTTAATTGTGTTGTTAAATTTAGATACAGGTAAATTTCCAAATCGCGACAGCCATATTCCTTTTGATTTGATGGATGCACTGCGTCAGCAACTAGGGGATCGTTCTCGTTTAGAAGATGATCAGGGGGCTTTTCTGGATGCGGTGCTATTGGCTCAAGAGCAATTATGGTTGTTCTATAATGGCTTTGATATTAATGACGGTGAGGTTCGAGAACCTTCAAGTATTTTGCAAGGTTTCCGTGATCACTTGGCATTGGTTGTGAAAGCCCCTCTTTCTAAATCTCTCCCAGAGGGAGAGACTTCCTTTAATTCTTTTGGGGAAGACTATGAGAAACTCCAGATTCCACCACAGCTCTACCCACTTTATCATCTGCATCGCTTGCAACCTTTTGATCCACTCGGTTTTTTAGCAGAGCAAAGTTATACGCGTTTTCAAGATCATTGGTTTAAAGTGGCATCACAAATTCAGCAAGTCAAAGGTGAGCGCCAAGCTTGGGTCAATAGTACTTATCCAATTGAGCTGAATGAAATGGTGGTCTTGGACAGCCAGCAATGGATTCAAGATATCACCTTTCCAGCAAGACTATATCTAAAAACATTAGGGGTAGAGAATCTAAGTGCCACTGACTTGGTTGATCAAAACGAGCCTTTGCTATTAGATGGTTTAGGTAAATATGCAATTCGCCATTTTTTACAGCAACAGGATAATCAAGCGACGCCAGCAGTTTTGCAAGATCAGTTGCCTGTAGGGAAAGTGCAGCAAAGTGCTTGGCAACAAAGTTGTCTAGAGCAACAGCGTTTGTTGGAGCGACTACAACAATATGCAGTCGCACCGACTGAAACAACGCAGCGAGTTTGGCGCATTTCCAAACAACTTCAGATGAGTTGTGTAGTCCCAAAACAAAATACACAAGACTGGGTGAGCCTAGATGCATCGAGTGCACGTGCTAAACGCTTCGCTAAAGTGTGGCTGGAATATTTACTGTGGTTGGCGATATTGAATCATGATTCAGCAGTCTCGAAACGCCGTATCGTAGTGTTTAGCGATCAGACTGTGATTTGCGAAGGTTTAAGTGCTCAGCAAGCGCAGCAGTATTTACAAGCATGGTTACAACTTTGGCAAACTGGGCAACAACAACCAGTGGTGTTGCCAGCAGCTTTACTGCTTAAGCCGCTGGAAAAAGGCAAACACTATGATTGGGTTGAACAGGATAGCCAGCAGGTTTTAGTCGAAGACAGCCAAAAGCAGGTGTTGAAAGATTGGAATGATACCGGTGATTTTTCAGGTTTTGATATGACACAAAACGAAGCGTGTAAACTGCATCGAGATTGGCAATTTATTCTACAAGAACAAGATGCGAGCGCATTATTGCAATACGCCTGTGATCATTATAGCTATGCGCTGTATCAACCCATTTTTGAATTTTTACGCGTGGAGTAAGGCATGAGTTCAAAATTTCCTGTGTCTTATCAACCCATCTGTGATATTCAATTTGAAGGTTTGCATCTGATTGAAGCATCGGCTGGAACTGGTAAAACGTATACTTTATCGAGTTTGATGGTTCGCATTTTCTTGGAAAAATATTTACCTAATCAAGTGATTGCCACGACCTTTACCCGCGCTGCCGCCGCGGAGTTAAAGAGCCGTATCCGTGCTCGATTGATTGAAGTACAACAATATTTAGAACCATTACATACGGTATTGGAAAGTGATATTTACACTCGTGCAGCGCAAGAATCTGATCCGTTAAAGCAGCATTTACTTAAAACTTTTGCTCCGCGTATTGCCTATGCCTGTGAACGTTTAAAACTGGTGATCGACCAGTTAGATGAGCTGTTCGTGGGAACACTGGATAGCTTTAGCCAAAAGTTATTACGTGAGTTTGCGTTTGAAAGTGGCAAGATCGAACGTGCTCAAATCACTGAAGATGCGAAAGCTTATACACGTCAATTGATCCATGATGTATTACGAGAATGGATTCAATCACAACCCCAACATGTGATTGATGCACTTTATAGTGTGGGGGCACTTAAAAGTGTGGATCATTTTGTCGGGATGGTTGAGAGCTCTTTAAATTTTAGCTCTGCACACTTTAAATTACCTGACATGCCTGAAATTGAACTGGCTCAATTACAACAGTGGCAACAACAAGCACAGCAAATAGACCTCAGTGCTTTGGCTGAATATTTTAATTTAGATGGCGCATATTATTCTCATATTAATGGCACCTCTTTTCGTAACAATGCTTTTAATAAACTCTTTTGTGAGTCTTTACCGCAGCTATTAAAAGCGCTCGCAGATCCGCAAAATATACAGGTTTTTGATAGTTATTTTTCAGATGCACGAGAGACTGTTTTTAAATTTTTAGACAAGCTCGACAGTCAGAAGATTTTTAAAAAATGTCCCGCTGAAGTCTCGGATGGTTTTTATCAGCACCCTACGATTCTACACATTCAAAAACTTTGCCATTCTTTAAAAGAAACACAACAACAATTTGAACAACTTCAGGTGTATCTAAAAGCGTATTTGTGTATTGAAGTCAAACAACGTTTACCGCGAGTGTTACAGCAAAAGGGTGAAACCACATTTGCCCAACAAATCAAAACTTTGTCAGAAGCATTAAAAGGTGAGCAAGGTCAACGTTTTGCGGTATTTGTACAGACACGTTATCCTTTGATTTTGGTGGATGAGTTTCAAGATACCAACCAAGATCAGGATGATATGTTGGCGACCATTTGGCGACATCCACAACGTTACCAAAAAGGCTGCATGATCATGGTGGGCGACCGTAAGCAGGCAATTTATGGTTTCCGCGGTGGTGATATGCTGACCTTTTTAAATGCTTATCAAGACATTATGTCGAAGCAGGGTCGTGAATATAAGCTGATTCATAACCATCGTTCAGTCAAAGAGTTGGTTGAAGTTGTGGATGTGTTATTTCAACGGCAAATGGATTTTGGTGAGCAGGTACTTTATGACCCAATTCAAGCGGGTTCACGTCCGCATCCTGCATTGATTGAAAATGGGCAACTCAACCCTGCACCATTGCGTTGGTTACAACTACAAGATGGCAATGAACAAGCAACCCAAGTGGCTTGGAAGATTCAATGCTTACTCAATCAAGCCCATTTGCAACAGTTATATCTAGATGGAGACAATCACCAAGTCATCAGTGAAGATGACATTGCGGTTCTTTCACGTAGTCATCGTCAATTAGATGAAGTTCAATATGCTTTAGAGCGATTAGGCATTCGCGTCAATCGTCCATCAAAGCGCAGTGTGTTTGATTCAAAGATCGCGCAAGATGTTGGCGCATTACTCACCGCATTGTTGCATCCTTATGATGAAGCGAAGTTGAAGCGTGCTTTACTCAGCCGTTTATTTGGTTTTGATCTGTCACAACTAGTCGCACTTGAGCAAAGTGCAGAAGGGCTGAGTCATTATATTCAGCAGTTCGATGACATCCGCGAAATGTGGCGCAATCAAGGCTTCTTGGTGGCATGGCAACGTTGTTTAAATCAATTTGAAATTTGGCAGCAATTGGTCGCAACCCAAAGTAAAGATAATGAACGGGCAGTGGTCAACTTACGCCATCTCACTGATATTTTGAGTCAGCACAGTGAGCATGTACAAGGTATTCAAAACCTCTATCATTGGTATTTAAAACAACTCCATTCCCCAAGTGACCGAGAATGGGAGTTGGAGCATAAGCTATCCAGTGAAGCGGGTGTGCAGCTGATGACTATTCATCAATCCAAAGGACTAGAATTTAAAATTGTATTTTTACTTGGCGCGAACAAAGCATTTTCTGAAATGCAGAAGACCTTAAATTTCTCCACCACTGAAATTCAAATCCCTGAGACTGGACAGACTCGAACCCAGCGTGTTGTGGCAATCGCAGATAAAAACTTTCTACAACAAACTGAGTTGGATCAACATCAACAACGGGCACAAGCTGAACAAAACCGTTTATGGTATGTGGCGTTGACGCGGGCGAGTCATCGAGTCTACGCTGTATTTGAGCCTGAAAAAGGCGATAAAAATAAACGATCAGGTTTGGCATTTTGGAAAAACCAAGGGGATGTTTTTCAACATATTCACAGTATTGAAGACAGCTTAGTACTTGAACGACCACAGGCCTTACAGACAAAACAAGGGGCTGAACAACGATTATTAACCGCCCAACCCTTACCTGAGCAGCGCTTTTACGCGCGTGGAAAAACCAGCTTTAGTTATTTGGCACAGCATCTTAAGCATAAAGCCAATCGCCTTGATCGCTTAGCGAATGCGGATCAACAGTTTGATCAGGCTGAAGATGAGTTTGATCTTTTAACAGTTGAAAGTGTTGCGGTATCACAACCGATTGCTTGGATTAAACAATATTTTCCAAAAGGGACGTTGGCAGGAAATTTCCTGCATGAGATTTTTGAGCAGATTGACTTTCAGCATCCTGAAACATGGATTGAGGAAATTCGCCGCCGTTTTAAAAATACTTATCAAGGTTTATGGGTCGCATTATTAGAACAATATCAGCAACATTTTCCTGAGCAAGAGAATGCTGAACAGCAGCTATATCAATGGATTGCGTTGTGGTTAGCAGATGTACTGCAAACACCACTCAACCAAGGTTTTCAATTACAACAATTAGTCGTAGGACAGTATTTATCAGAGTGTCCGTTTTACTTGGCGTTATCCGATCGTGTGTTAGCGATGCAGCGCGTACAACAGTTATTTGAAGAATATGACATTCAAATGCCTGAGTTTATTGATGCGAAATCAGCACGTTATTTGAATGGTTCAATTGACTTAGTTTACTTTGATGGACAGCGATATCATATTGCTGATTATAAGAGTAATTATTTGGGTGAGAATCAAGCAGATTATCAATCTACACAAATTGCTGAAAGCATGTCTTTATCCAGTTATTGGCTTCAAGCCGCTTTATATTTGGTGGCATTGCACCGTTATTTAAGCGTGAAATTACAAAATTATCGTATTGATCAGCATTTAGGTGGCGCATCTTATTTGTATTTGCGAGGCATGAATGGGCAAGCGGATCAAGGTTATTTCTATTGGAAACCTGAGGATGAATTTATCTTGCGTTTAGACGCAATATTGGGATATTTCTCTGAGGATAAATTAGGGAAAATGGTGTAGATAAAGTGGCTGAATTTAAATTAAACAAAAGCTTATCATGTGGATAAGTGTGTTTATAACCTTGTGGACAAGCGTGTGGGTAAGTTTGAGGATAACTCTGTGGAAAAGCTAAGTAATGGTCAGGCAGAACAAATGACTTGGTTGAATATGTGGAGCAATTACCTCGCACAGCCTCCATTTTCTCAATCTGCTCAAACAGTTAGCGCAGCGCAAGTATTACAACAACTCATTGAAGCCAGTTTACAGGGCGATAGTTGTATTGATATCGATCTGCTTCAGCTCGATGCTCTAGGCGATTTAGTTGTTTCTAGCGAAATCGCAAATACCCAAGTTGCCCCATGCGTCTATGATCAGCAGGGCTTGGCATTATACCGATATTGGCAGCTAGAACAACGTCTCGCACAGCAGATTTGTCGATTAAAGCGACAAATGGCACAAGCAATCGATGTTTCTGAATATCAAAGCTTATTAGATGATGAGTTTCAGCAAGCAGCGATGAACATGGTACTTGAGCAGTGGTTCAGTATTATCACTGGAGGACCAGGGACTGGTAAAACTTATACCTTGGCACGGATCATTGCTGCACTAAACCAAATCATTCCCGATATTCGAATTGCTATGGCTGCACCCACAGGGAAAGCTGCACAGCGTATGCAAGAAGCACTGCAAAACTCATTTAACGATTCTAAATTAATTGCATCAGGTTTAGTGACCGATGAGTTACGTAATCAAACGACACAGACCTTGCATCGTTTATTGGGGATGGGAAATCGGCAAATTCCACGATTCAATACAAAACAGCCGCTACCGTATGATGTCATTGTGGTTGATGAAGCATCCATGCTGGATTTAAGTCTTGCCACTGCATTGTTTGAAGCTGTACCTGATTCTTGTCGAATCATATTGTTGGGGGATGCCAATCAGTTGGCGTCCGTCGATGTTGGGTCTGTTTTAGCAGACTTACAACAAGTCAGGGGGTTGGCAGAGAATCGAGTACAACTGAAAAATAGTCGTCGCTTTTCAGATGAAGCAAAAATTGGTCAATTGGCGCGCTTTATTCAGTCACAACAAGCTTTATCTGAATCGGTCTTAACTCAGCTTGAGCAGGAGATTGTAAAGCCTGCTCCTTTGCAAGAAATGAGCTTGAGTAAAGAAATGTCTGATGCGATCCAGTTGGAATATTTACCTGAGCAATTGGATATAGAGACTGAACAATATCAGCAGAGATTAATGTATGGATTTAAAGATTATGTTGAAATATTAAAAGCTTATTTACATGCAGAGCAACCAGAGCAATATATTCAAGATGTGATTCGAGTGTTTGATGATTATCGAATTTTGGCGGCTGTGAAACACGGAGCCTTTGGTATTGAACAACTTAATCACTATGCTGAGCGATGGTTGAATCAACAGCTCAAACAAATTGCCGTTGCAGAATGGTATGTCGGTCGTCCCGTGATGATGACGTATAACGACTATCAGCTTGGGATCTCAAATGGTGATATTGGGATTTGTTTTAAACATCGGACTCAACCACAGCAATTCGAAGTGTTTTTCCCTAGTTTAAATAAATGGATTGCAGCACATCGTTTACCAAGAAGTATGCAAACTGCATTTGCTTTAACCATTCATAAATCTCAAGGTTCTGAGTTTACGCATACTGCGATTGTTTTAGATGCAACTGCGGAAAAATTATTGAGTCAGGAACTGATTTATACAGCAGTTACACGTGCTAAAAAAGTGGTCACGTTGTTGGCAGATCGGAAAGCATTGTTACAAGCGCTTACAGTACATACAGTCCGTCGTAGTGGTTTAGTGCAAAAGATCAATTTTCAAGGATTGTAAACTTATTCTTCAGAATTCACATTTTTGTAAGAAAAAGCTTACAAGGATTCGAGATATTGTCGCTAGAGCAATTGGCTGGATTTTGAGATTATGAACACACAAAGAACCTAGCATGGAAAGTTAGGTAAATCGCAAAAAGAATAATAATAATGTCGTGATGACAGCGGGCTTACAGTGAGGTAAGTGATAAAAGAGGAAATTTACAGCCGCTAAGCCTTGTAGTTTTGGGAGAGACTACAGGGCTTTTTTATTTCTATCATTTTTTAATGCATTTATCTAACAAAATATCTTTTATCAAACTTCATAAAGAGTACAGATGATATGGTGTGTGGTTTTTGTACAAATAATTTTTTATGAGATTGCAATGCTTAAAAACAACAATTTAGGTGGTAATCCATTGTTAGACAGTTTTTTTTAATTATTAAGTTAATTGTTATACAGAATCGTACGTTTTTGCTTACACGTAGATAAGAAAAATGCTATTTTTCTCCACAATTGATTGTGACAGAATAGTCGGTATAAAGAGAAGAGTTTTTTGGTTAAATAAGAAAAATGATGTGTAAGTTGCATGCAGAGGGTATAAGGGCACGCGAATACAAAAAAGATAAATAATAAAAAGAAATTAAAATGAGAATAATAAAACTTCAGCGCAAAAGCCCGAGTATAACTTGGGCTTTTTTGTATGTGTGAATATTATAGCCTACACCAAATCATTTTCCGTACGATCAGTTGCAAACAATGAGCGACGTTGATCCTTTGGAATCTTTGGACAGTTGGTTGAGATTTGATAGAGCGTTTTGGCTAAGGCGGGTAAATGTGTCCCTACTACAGATTTTCCTGTCGTGAGTAATGACACACTGATGTCACGCTCAGGATCAGCCCAACATAAAATGTTAGAAAAACCAATATGACCGAATGCTTGTCCCGTCATTGGACCAAATAAGCCAATCGGGTTACTGCCTAACATTGGTCCAAGTGCATAACGCATCGGCGCGAGTAAACTGCGATCAATGCTAATTCCTGATGTCGGTAGCGTAGAACGGAAAACGGTCTTGGCACTCATAATTTGCTTACCTTGATACTCTCCACCACTCAGTAACATTTCAAAAAAGCGTCCTGCTTGCTCTGCACTGGTGTAAATATTTCCAGCAGGGCAAATGGTGTCCATGAAACGGCTATCATTGGTAATATCGACTGCCATCTGTAGTCCAGCGCCGAGTACGTGCTCCAAATAACGATCTGTGCCTAAACTTGGATGAATTCCTGTTGCATAGTTCATTGCAACATCAGCACGATATTCTGGTTTTAAACCATAGTTGAAATAGTCCAACCCCATTGGTTTTTCGATCTGTTCAGCTAAAAATTCACGTACAGTTTGCCCTGTCACACGATGAATGATTTCACCCAAAATATAACCAGCAGTAACTGCGTGATAGGCAAGGTGAGTACCCGAAGGAGAAACGGGTTTGGCTGCACATAGGCGTTTTAAAATTTCTTCTTGATCGAACAATAGTTCTGGTGTGACTTCACCTTCAACGCGAGGAATACCACCGCGGTGTGAAAGCAAATGAAATAGTGTCGCGCGGCGTTTGCCATTCACTCCATATTCAGGAATATAGTAACTAATCGGATCAAGTAAATTGAGATCACCACGCTCATCCAGCATATGGATCAGCATAGCAGTGACCATCTTTGAGGCTGAAAATAGGCAGATCGGGGTATCAGGCGTACCAATTTTGGCATCAGCAGCTAGGCCGTCAGGTGAGTTTCCTTGTGCATAGCCTATACTGCGATTAATTAAAATTTCCCCTTTGCGACGCAAACACAATGTAATTAGTGGATAGTTGCCTGTTCGATATAATGATTCGACACTGGTCCAAATTTTATCAACTTGAGCATGACTCATCCCTCCAAGTTCTGCCGAAACTTCATCCTTAGAGTGAGTGACTTGACTGAGATCATGTGGAACATAACAGGTATTAGCGGATAAAAGCTTCACGATTCCCTCGCATTTTTTCGTTTTCTTTCTTCTCTGTCATAAATTGAAAACAGAATTCGGCTAGTGTGCATCTTTTAATCTGGGTTGTCAGCTGCCGAATTGCCAGTGTGATTAAAACATTTTTGCAATATAACGATAGATCACTTAAAATAGGCGACTTGCTGTAGTGATGCACGGCAGTCAGTTCTTGTAACTGATCAATATCGTTTATTTTTTTAAGCATCTCGGAGAAATCGAATGGCTTTAACTAACGCAGATCGCGCAGAGATCATTGCTAAATTTGCTCGTGCTGAAAATGACACTGGTTCACCAGAAGTACAAGTTGCTTTATTGACTGCACAAATCAATGATTTGCAAGGTCACTTTAAAGAACACAAACACGACCACCATAGCCGTCGTGGTTTGATTCGTATGGTTAACCAACGTCGTAAATTACTTGACTACTTAAATGGTAAAGATCACGGTCGTTATGTTGCTTTGATCGGCGCATTAGGTTTACGTCGTTAATTCGATTTGGCTTTGTTTTCGGTATTTCGCATGTTGCAATGCTTTATCGCTGAAAAGAAAGTTTCATCTAATTTACATTAGATGATTTTTAGAAGGGGCGCTTGTTCGCTCCTTCTTTGCGTTTAACTTTTTTAAATTTTGGTCTAGTGTGATGGCTTCTAAGCTTTGTCATTTATCTATAATCGTTGTAGTCTGAATGCCAAACCTTAGGGGTCTCACTAGAATTAAAACTAGGAAAATACAATACATGTCAATGTTTAATATCGTTCGTAAAGAATTTCAATTTGGTCAACATCAAGTTGTTTTAGAAACGGGTCGTGTTGCACGTCAAGCGAATACAGTTTTAATCACAATGGGTGGTGTCACTGTTTTGGTGGCTGTTGTTGCTCAACCTACGGCTAAAGCTGGTCAAGACTTTTTCCCGTTGACTGTTAACTATCAAGAAAAACAATATGCGGCTGGTCGTATCCCTGGTGGTTATGGTAAGCGTGAAGGACGTGCATCTGAAGCGGAAACCTTAATTTCACGTTTAATTGATCGTCCGATTCGTCCATTGTTCCCAGAAGGATATGTGAACGAAGTCCAAGTAACAGCAACAGTTGTTTCTTCTGATAAAACAATGGAAGCTGATATTGCTGCGATGCTTGGTACCTCTGCTGCACTTGCAATTGCGGGTACACCTTTCCGTGGTCCAATTGGTGCTGCGCGTGTCGGTTTAATTAATGGTGAATATGTCTTAAACCCAAATTATGAGCAAATGGCTCAGTCTGATTTGGATTTAGTTGTTGCAGGTACAGATTCAGCTGTTCTCATGGTTGAGTCAGAAGCAAAAGAACTTTCTGAAGATCAAATGCTAGGTGCTGTGCTATTTGGCCATGATGAAATGCAGATCGCAGTACAAGCAATTAAAGAGTTTGCTTCTGCTGTAGGTGCAAAAGAGTCAGATTGGGTTGCTCCAACACACAACGAAGAATTACGTACTAAACTAAAAGAAGCATTTGAAGCGAAAATTTCAGAAGCTTATACCATTGCAGTAAAACAAGATCGTTATGCAGCATTAGATGCGCTTTATGCTGAAGCTGTTGCTCAATTTGTTCCTGAAGAAGATGTAGACGGTATTGCTGATGAAGTAGACTTCTTATTTGAAGATCTTAAATACCGTACTGTTCGTGACAACATTTTATCTGGTAAGCCACGTATTGATGGTCGTGACACCAAAACTGTTCGTGCGTTAGACGTACAAGTGGGCGTACTTGAACGTGCACACGGTTCTGCATTATTTACACGTGGTGAAACTCAAGCGTTGGTAACAACGACTTTGGGTAATACACGTGATGCGTTGATGGTTGATACTCTTGCTGGTACTAAAACTGATAACTTCATGTTGCATTACAACTTCCCTGCATATTCAGTAGGTGAAACTGGTCGTGAATCAGGTCCTAAGCGTCGTGAAATCGGTCACGGTCGTTTAGCGCGTCGTGGCGTTCAAGCAGTTCTTCCTGCGGCTGACCGCTTCCCGTATGTGATTCGTATCGTATCTGACATTACTGAATCAAACGGTTCATCTTCAATGGCTTCTGTATGTGGTGCATCATTATCACTTATGGATGCTGGTGTTCCATTAAAAGCACCAGTTGCAGGTATCGCAATGGGCTTAGTGAAAGAAGGTGAGCGTTTCGCAGTTCTTTCTGACATCTTAGGTGATGAAGATCACTTGGGTGATATGGACTTTAAAGTAGCAGGTTCTGCAAACGGTATTACTGCGCTTCAAATGGATATCAAGATCGAAGGGATCACTGAAGAGATTATGGAAGTTGCGTTAAACCAAGCATTTGCTGGTCGTATGCACATTCTTAATGAAATGAACAAAGTGATTTCACGTGCACGTGCAGAAATCAGCGCAAATGCGCCGACTTTTGAAGTGATTAATATTAATCCAGACAAGATTCGTGATGTGATTGGTAAAGGTGGTGCTACCATTCGTCAAATCACTGAAGAAACTAAAGCTGCGATTGATATTGAAGATAATGGTACCGTTCGTGTATTTGGTGAAACTAAAGCTGCTGCTCGTGCTGCGATTGCAAAAATCCAAGCACTTACTGCTGAAGTTGAACCAGGTAAGATCTATGACGGTAAAGTGATTCGTATCGTTGAGTTTGGTGCGTTTGTAAACATCATGCCAGGTACTGATGGTCTACTTCACATTTCGCAAATCTCGAATGAGCGTATTGCAAACGTGACTGACGTTTTGAAAGAAGGTCAGGAAGTGAAAGTACAAGTTGCAGATGTTGATAACCGTGGTCGTATCAAGTTGACAATGAAAGACATCGAACAAGTTTAATCACTGTTTGAAATACAAAAAGCCCGCTTCGTGCGGGCTTTTTTATGGCATGATATTTTTAATTCCAACCTAAATATGAGCGCTATGCAGCTTTATTACTTTTATCGCCACAATAGTGAAAATATAATTTTTATGAGCGTACAAGAACAACAAGAACATACGCTTGAATTTCTATGGGTGGATAGCTTAAGACAAGATTTAGTGAATCATTCAGAGTCTTGGCAGAACAATATTTACGAGCATACTGGACTTGTATTGAATGAATTTCATATGCGAGATTTGTTGAATATTGAGCATCCATGTGCTTTTGATACCGTCGAAGAATATGATTTATTGGTCTTTCGTAAGCTGATTAGTGAGGATGATCAGATTTATGAAAATGATCCTGGGTTAGATGTACATGAGAGTGTATTTGGTCTCGCCACAACGCCAATGAGTTTTATCTTGACGCCACGAGTGTTGGTGAGTGTTCGTGAACAGGGGAATATGGCAGTTGAAAACTATGTCCAACGTTTACAAATGGTCATGGAACGGGCAATTTTAGAACAAAACAAGCCTCGTAAATTACCGACTACCCCAGCAGATTTGTGTTTGCGATTGCTCAATAGCATGATTGATGGTTATTTGAATTTACGTACTCCTTTAACTCGTCGTGTGGAATATTGGCAGCAACAGTTATTACAGGGGAATCGCCGTTTTAAACAATGGCATCAATTGTTTCATGAAGATATGGCATTTCAGCAAATCGAAAATTTATGTGAAGAACAAATCGAAACTTTGCAGGAGTTTCGTGATGAGTTGATTGATAACTACCATCATGTTGTGGGTGAACGAAAATATAAAACACAAGATATTCTTTTGGTTCGTCTAAATGATTTGATGAGTCATATAGAACGAGTGCAAAAGCACACACTGCGGTTGCGAAATGCAGTTCAGTCAGCAATTGATTTGCATTTTTCTGCAACAGCAAATCAGACCAATGAAAATATGCGTATTTTGGCGATTATCACAGCTGTATTCGCACCATTAACCCTATTAACAGGGATTTATGGAATGAACTTTGAGTTTATTCCTGGATTAAAATCACCTGTTGGATTTTGGATTATGCTGGGCGTGATGCTGATGACCACCATATTGCTGTTGTACTATTTCTATCAACAGCATTTAGTTGGACGAGGCGAGCGTAGTGTGATTGATTTGCTGACGCAGCAGCACAAACAACGTAACATTAATTTATTGTGGTTCTTGGATTATGAACCTATTAAACAAACACTCAAAGAAGTGGAGAAAATGACTAAGCTGAAATAGCTTATCTAAGCTCAGTCATTTTCTTTTGTTCAATGAAAATGTTTGAGCTGTTTACGCAATTGTTGTACTTCATCAATCAAATCCAGCATGACAGCAACTGCTGATAAGCTCGCATCGAAATCACGTTGTAAGCGGTATGCTCGACGGGCACGGGCAACATCTTCACCGATGAATTGATAATTTTGCGGCTCAACTGTGATTTGCAAAATATCGTAATCAATCAATTTGAGTACCCATTCAGTACTTTGACCGCATGCTTCTGCGAAATGTTCAAGATCAAGTGCCAATTGTTCATCAACGATTTCAACTTGGCAATGACCGTCATATTGAATTTCTTTGTATTGAATAGTTGTCATGATCTTGCTCCTTATGAGGTACGAGCTTTGAATGAAGAGAACGCTTCAGCGAATTGTTGATAAGCCTGTTGTTCTTGTTCACTCTGTGCAGCTGGTAAAACAATATTAATGATCAAATAAAGGTTACCTGCGGTTTTGCTAGGAATTCCTTTGTCTTTTAGACGAAGTTGTTGACCATTTTTTGCATTTTTCGGTAAATTGACTTTGAGCTGACCCGCAGGGGTACTGACTTCAATGCTTTGACCTAAGCCCGCTTCCCAAGGTGCAACATCAATGGTTTGATAAACATCAGCTCCTTCGACGCGGATTCGGTCCGTATCTTTGTATTGAATCTCAATATATAAGTCGCCATTTTCACCGCCATTGATTCCACTTTGTCCTTGACCTGTGAGGCGAATTTGTTGACCTTCTTTCATCCCTTTAGGAATTTTGACTTCTAATGTCTTGCGCTGAATTTCAGGTTCGCCATAAACATTATAGGTTGGAATCTGTAAGGTAATTTGCTGTGTAGAACCTTGATAGGCGATACTTATATCCACTTGAATTGAGGCGTGTTGATCTTCACCCCGATAACTGCGTTGCTGACGTTGTGAACGTTGTTGACCGCCACCAAATCCAGCACCGAAGCGACCAAATAGATCTTCAAAACCGCTAAAGTCGGCACCATCGCCTGAGCTTTGACGATAAAATTGAGAGCCATCAAATCCACTGGCACCTTGGTTGAATCCACCTGTTCCTTGCCCAAAACCAGAAAAACCCTGTGGATGGTCAAGCATCTGGTCATATTCAGCTTTTTTATCAGCATTGCTTAGGGTGTCATAGGCGACATTGATTGCTTGCATCTTCTCTTCGGCATCTGCTTCTTTGCTGATGTCGGGATGATATTTGCGTGCGAGTTTGCGATAGGCTTTTTTGATTTCATCTGCTGAGGCATCGCGGGTCACGCCTAGTTCTTCGTAGTAATTCTTTGTCATTGCTTATCGTCATAATTTATTACTTTTCATTCTATTATTTGACGATTAAGGAGGAAAAAACAGAGGGGATGTGTGTTGATATTGTTTCAGCAAGAACCTTTATACTTCACAGCATAAAGGTTCTTCGAGCGATGTTAACTCAAATGCTCACCGAATAAGCCTAAAGCTTCTTCAGCAGTAAATTCATAACGTGTGTTACAGAATTGACAGTCCATTTGAATTGGGTTTTGTGCTTCAAGAGTTTCATGTACTGCATCAACCCCAATTTGAATCAATGCATTGGCACAACGTTCTTTTGAACAAGTACATCCAAACTTCAGAACTTCGGCTTCAGGTAAACGAACTTCCTCTTCATTGTACAAACGATAAAGAATTTCATTGGCTGACAGGTCGGTTAGCTCTTCAGGCTTTAAAGTCTCTGTGAGCATGGTTAAGCGAGGCCATAGATCTTCATCAACGAATTCTTGCTCTTCTTCATCATTGCGCGGAAGGAGTTGAATCAATAATCCACCTGAGCGTTTGCCGTTGGTTGCCAATACTAGATGAGTCGGAATTTGAGCTGACAAATCATAATATTGGGTCAAACAACCCGCCAAAGTTGGTTGGTCTAGAGGGACAATCCCTTGATAGCGTTCACCGTGTTCAGGCTCAATATTGATAAATAAAACAGGATTTGTTAATGCAGCGAGTACGGTACGGCTGTCTTGACCTTCTACAAATCGAGGATCATTTTCGTAATCTGCAAGTGCACGAACTTCGCCTAAATGGTTGCATTCAGCCATTGCCCATTTGAAAGTACCTGTTGCTTGAATTTGTAGACTGATACGCCCACGGATTTTCAAAGTACTCGCAAGTAATGCTGTTGCACTAAGCATTTCACCCAATAAGCTTTGTACAGCTGGCATATAGTTACGCTGGGCTAAAATGGTTTGAAGCGTTTCTTCTAAATGAACCACTTCACCACGAACAGGGCAGTCTTCGATATAAAAGCGTTGGCGTAAATCAGACATTTTTTTCTCCAGCTCCTCAAACGAGGAAAACAAAGCGATGCTTTGCTTTGAAAGCTTATAAGATGGTGAACGGTTATGCATTCAATAATGGTGTCATTTTATGAAAACTCAAGTTGTTCCATGCGATGAATTTGCATCACTTTGTTGATTTTGTTCATTGCTCATTCGATCAGTATTTAAAGTTTTTGTATTTTCAAATAAATATTCCAACTCTGCGATTACACTCGGATAAGCCTCAATTGAGTCAAAATCATCATCTGACTGATAGCGTAAATTAAATAATTGCTGATCTTGGTTTTGAAATTGCTCGATTTGGGCTTGAGCTTCTTCACTTGAAAGACCTGTCTCCGTCAAAGCCAGTTGCGCCATACTCAAGGATGATGCATAAGTTTCACGCCAAATATGTTGAATTCCCATGCCTTTTAATAAATGCGCATGATGACGGTCACGTGCCCGAACCAATAAGACTAAATCAGGATAGTTTAGACGGAGGTGACGTGCCAGATTCATGCTGTCTTCGACATCATCAATTGCAAGGATCAGCAATTTACAATATTCGATCCCTGCTGCTCGTAGGTTTTCGACCTGAGTGACATCTGCATCAAAAAAGCGATGTCCATATTGTTCAATAAAATCAGCATCGGGTTGATTGCTATCAATCACACTCAACTGTTGACCTTGTGCATGTAAGGCACGTGCAACCACTTGGCCAAAACGACCAAATCCAACAATCAAAATTGGATGCTGGGGAATATCTAGTGTCTGTGCTGCCATTTTCTTATGCAATATTGGTAGTCGTTTGTTATTCACCAACCAGAAAACTAGAGGCGTCAGAAGCATCGAACCCAAGATCACCCATAGCGCAGATTCAAAAATGGGTTGAGCAAGAATTTGTTCTGCAACAGCAATATTCAACAGGATAAAACTCAACTCGCCACTCTGAGCAAGGACGGTAGCAGAAAGGAGGCTAAGTTGTTGGCGACGATGTTGATAATAGCTGATTGCTGCGATGACCACAGTTTTGATCAACACCAAAACAAAGATTGATCCCAAAATCAAAAGTGGTGTTTCGAATAGGGGCTGTAATGAGAGATTTAAACCAATTGCAAGAAACAAGAGACCAAGCGCGGTATCTCGATACGGATAAACAATACGTTCAACTTCAGTGTTGAATTCAGTGTCTGCGAGTAATAATCCTGCTAAAAATACACCAATTAAGATATGAATATTTAAAATATCCATGATGACAATAATAGAAAGGATTGTTGTAAGCCCGAGTACAGGAATAAGTTCAATACTGTTGCGCTTGGCTAAATAGCGGAATGCAGGTCGTATCAGAAAACGGCTGGCTAAGAATAGCCCTGAAACTGTCGCAATGATGGCTGCAAAATATGCGATACCATGTCGTGTGGTCGCCGTATCGTCCCATAGAGGGAACAAGACAATAAATTGTATCGCTACAAATACTTGCATCTGTATAGCACTTAAAATGGATTGTCCAAGTGTGCTATTTGATTTTTGTTGGTAATGCAGTAATTGTTGAACCAAGGTTACAGCGGAAAGTGCTAGTGCTACACCAAGAACGATACTGCTGGCAAAATCATTAAAGAGGAAAAAACAAATACTGGTTAAAATCAAACTGATGGTCAGTAAACTTAAGCCACTGTTTTTTAAAATGGTATAGCGTTGTATCCACAGCTGGATTGGACGAAATGCTAAACCGAGAAAGAACATCAGCAATAGCATGCCTAATTCGGTAATTTGAGTAATAAATTGGGTATCTGTGATCAGTGCAAAGCCACTTGAGCCGAGTAAAAGCCCAGCAATTAGATAACCCAAAACAGTATTTGAGGTATATCGTTTTGTGAGTGGGACAATAATTAAAGCCGCAGTTAGTAAAAAAATGATGGATAGCAGTAAGGACATCTATTGCCTCAAATTTTTCTGTTTTGCATATGGAATTAGACTAACTAAACTCTTGTGGATCAACATCGATGGATAGCCTGAGTTGGTGCTGACGAGGTAAATGTACCACTTGTTGCCACCATTGGCGCAAATAAAAATGCAGTTTGGCGCGATCGGCCGACAAAATCACCATGTGGGCACGATAACGTCCAGCTTTACGTTCCATCGGTGCGGGAATTGGCCCCCAAATATCAACTAAATCGCCAGCCATTGTTCTCAGTTGTTGCGCAATATCCGCCAAAAAGTTCTGGCTATATTCTCGATCTTTCGATTCAACACGTACCAATACTGTATAACGATATGGAGGGAGCATTGCAAGTTTACGCTCAGCCAGCATTTGTTTAGCAACCGTACGATAGTCATGTTCAATTAATGTGGTGAGCATAGGATGATCAGGGCGAAGACTTTGTAAATAGACATTCCCTTTATGTTCGCCTCGTCCAGCGCGTCCGGCCACTTGTACTATTAATTGTGCGGTACGTTCAGGGGCGCGGATATCCACGCTCAGTAAACCAGCGTCAATATCTAAAATAGCCACCAAAGTTACATGTGGGAAATGATGTCCTTTAGCAAGCATTTGTGTGCCCAATAAAATACTCGGTTTATTTTGTTGGATACGGTCATAAATTTTCTGCCAACTTCCGACACGGCTGGTACTGTCACGATCAACTCGAATCACTTCATTGTGAGGAAATAACTCTTGTAAATGCTCTTCAAGCTTTGCCGTTCCAGCACCAATCGTTTTTAAACTTTGTTTTTGGCATGCCGGACAATGATCGGGGAGGCGATTGATGGTGCCGCAATGATGACAATGTAAATAGTGATAAGGCTGAGAATGAAGGGTGAAATGTGCATCACAATGGGGGCAATTGGCTTGCCAACCGCAACTTTCACACATCAGAATCGGTGCATAACCTCGACGGTTGAGAAAGATCAACACCTGTTCTTTGCGCTCTAAGGTGAGTTTGATCTGCTCAATTAAATTTTGGCTGATGCCATGCTTTTTCTTGGCAATTTTTAAATCAATCACATGCATTTTTGGCAGTACAGCAGCGCCTGCACGTTGATTGAGTTCCAGTAGATGTAGTTTGCCTGACTCGACCAGATGATAGCTATCGATACTCGGTGTTGCAGATCCAAGAATCACAGGACAATGTTGTAAGTATCCTCTGTAGAGTGCTACATCACGGGTATGATAACGAAAGCCTTCTTGCTGTTTATAAGAAAGATCATGTTCTTCATCGAGGATAATCAGTCCGAGATGAGGAAGCGGCGTGTAGATCGCAGAACGAGTCCCGATCACAATCGAAGCTTTTCCTGTTTGTGCGTGTTGCCATGCTTGTAAGCGCTTCGAGTCATTTAAACCTGAATGTAATAAAGCAATATCACAATGAAACCGTGATTTAAAGCGAGCGACAGTTTGAGGGGTAAGACCGATTTCCGGAACCAGTACCAACACCTGCTTACCCTGCTTTAATACTTCATGCATGACTTGCAGATAAACTTCAGTTTTGCCACTGCCTGTTAAGCCATCTAGTAAAAATGCTTGGTAATGATGTTGTGCCTTGAGAATTTGTTGAATCGCTGTTTTTTGATCCTCGTTGGCTGTGAGTGGTACCTGCGCCAATTGTACAGGCGAGGGGCTAAAATCATGCGGTTCAAGACAACATTCAACCAACCCTTTCTTTTCTAAAGCTTTGAGTGTTGCAGTTTCAACACCACTGAGGTTCAAGACATTTTCAGTTGTGCCATGAGGATGTATTTTTAAGATTTGATACGCATCATATTGTTTTTGAGAGCGCTTCAATAATGCATTCGGATCATCATTTGGCACGATTTTCCACAGATGAAATAAAATGTCTAATGCACGTCCTTGCCTGAGTAGTGTGGGGAGGGCACTTTGCATCACTTCGCCAATTGGGAATTGATAGTACTGGGCAGACCATGTCATCAAAGTTAAAACGTGTTGATCTAATATTGCTTCTTTATCAAGTAATTCAGTAATTGCTTTCAGTTTAAATTGACCTGTGAAAACTTGATTGGGATCAATTTTTTCAACAATGATGCCTACGAGATTTTGTCGTCCGAACGACACTGCAACACGCGCTCCAATCTGTGCTTGTTGATACTGTTCGGCACTGACCGTATAGTCAAACGTGTCATACACATATACAGGTATGGCAACTCGAATACGGTACAAAATGGCGTTAGAATTTTCGCTAGGCATATGGGTTTCATTCACGTGTAAAATGGCATGACTGTATGTCATATAATTATGCTAAAGTGCTGAGCGTTATGTATAAATGAATATGAATGATTCCAGCATATGGATGCAACAGTAACGACAACTATTTTGGGACAATTAGAACAGAACCATGCCAGCTTATCAATTTACTGCTATTGATGCTTCTGGAAAGCAACATAAAGGTGTGCTTGAAGGAGATTCTGCACGTCAAATTCGTCAACAGTTACGAGATAAAGCATGGACGCCAATCGCGGTCGATGCTGTTGAACAAAAAGACAAACAACAACAGCGCTCATGGTTTAGAAAAGGTTTTAGTGCTTATGATCTGGCTTTGATGACACGGCAACTTTCTGTTTTAGTGGCGGCGGGTATTCCATTAGAAGAGGCATTGCGTGCGGTTAGCAAACAGAGTGAAAAATCACATGTCCAAAATCTATTGATCTCAGTGCGCTCAAAGGTGTTAGAAGGGCATTCGCTGGCACAAGGGATGCAGCAATCAGGTCGTTTTCCTGAGCTGTATATTGCCACGGTCGCCGCTGGTGAGCGATCAGGGCATTTGGATCTGATTTTAGATCAGCTTTCAGATTACACTGAAAATCGTTTTGCCATGCAAAAGAAAATTCAGGGTGCAATGATTTACCCAATTATCTTGATGCTGATGTCCTTTGCAATTGTTATGGGACTGATGACCTATGTTGTACCCGAAATTGTGAAAACATTTGAGCAAAGTAAAGAAGCCTTGCCGTGGATTACCGTTGCCCTGATGAAAGCCAGTGCTTTTATTAAACAGACATGGGTGGCAATGTTGATCATTGGGTTTATTGCTGTGGTTCTATTTACCCGTTTCTTAAGAACGACAGCAGGTCATTATGCATTTGACCGATTAACGCTCAGATTGCCACTATTTGGTAAACTTTCACGTGGTATAAATGCAGCACGTTTTGCCAGTACTCTGTCTATTTTGACGCGTTCTGGTGTTCCTCTGGTTGAGGCTTTACGTATTGGCGCAGAGGTGAGTAATAACTGGGTAATTCGTGATGCAATTACTGTGGCGATGGAACGTGTCACCGAAGGGGGGAATCTAGCAACACAACTGGAGCGTTGCGGCTATTTCCCACCAATGATGGTACAAATGATTCGCAGTGGCGAAGCTTCTGGTGAATTAGACCGGATGTTAGATCGAGCATCGACCATGCAAGATCGAGAGGTCACCACATTTATCTCCACCTTGTTGGCATTACTTGAACCTTTAATGTTGATTTTTATGGCAGCAATTGTGTTGGTGATTGTGATCGCGGTAATGTTGCCAATTATTAATATGAACAATATGATCTAATGAGTGACATGAAAGAGATGAATATGAATAATTCAATGAATAAGCACAATGTTGAACAAAGCTTGAATACTTGCACTCAAAGCATAGAGGCGCGGTCGAGCGTTGTTCGAATGAAGCGTGCCCACTCCGAGCATAGCTCTCCATCTTGCACTCGGACAAAGTTGCACTTTGTTAACCCTCGTTCAGGATTTACGCTCATCGAAGTGATGGTTGTTATTGTCATTCTTGGTGTACTTGCTGCGTTGATCGTTCCGAATGTGATGGGGCGTGGTGAAAAAGCAAAAGTGGATACCACACAAATTACTTTAAAAGGCGTGGCTGGAGCATTAGATCAATATAAACTGGACAATGGTCGTTACCCATCAATGCAAGATGGTGGTTTAGATGCTTTAGTGAATCAGCCTGCATCTGCAAAAAATTGGTTGCCTGGTGGTTATGTGAAAGGTGGTTATCCAAAAGACAGTTGGGAAAATGATTTACAGTACGTCATTCCAGGTCGTGATGGTCGACCATTTGATTTATATTCATTTGGTGCAGATGGTAAAGAAGGTGGGGAAGGCAACGATGCCGATATTTATTATCAACCATAATTTTTGATTAAAAATATCACTTCATTCTTAATTTAAATTAATAAAGAGTGAAGTGATAATGTTTCTTAATAATAAAATTAACTTTAAGTTTTTGAAATAAAAAGAGTTGATAAAATATTTTAGATTTGAGATTTATAATAAGAATTGTTCCCATATTTAATGGTTACAAGAAAAAAGAAATAAGCATAAAAATAGACTTTTTCTTTAGATCAAAGCTTTGCATAATAAATTTAGATCATTGAATTGACGTGTGGAGATAACAGATGAAAGCATTTTTTGTGTTGGATGAACTGAATCAGTTTCATTGGGCAATGCTGAAATCTGTATTGCTTATTTTAACTTTATTACCGATTAGTCAAGGGGCTTTGACTTTATGGCAAACAACTGAAGGCAGTAGCCAAATTATGATTGGCTTTTTTGCACTGAGTATGTTGAGTGCATGGTTTGTCTTATGTTTTTTAAGTGCTTTGAAAACCAGTGTTTGGCATCATGCAGATTTGATTTCTAAATACGAGCAATTTTTATTTAAAACATATCGCTATGTTCCCATGCTATTTTTGTCTAGTTTAGTCGCGTATTTATCTTTGCAATTGTCGTTGGTACTTTAACTCTCATTCGAGCTTTTACATCGTCTATTTTTTCTGAGGCAAATACAAAAGCTATTCGTAATGATGTAAATATTTTTGGGTCAAAAAAAGAGCGTTTTATTGTAAAACGCTCTTTTTCATATTATCGACGTGATTTGAAAGAAACATCGACCTTACGTGGACGATACATCCAGCCTACAATTAATAAAAGTAATGAGAAGATAAGGATTGGATAATCACTTAAACGACTATATAAGGTTTGCCCTTGCATAGCAGGTAATTCCCCACGTAATACTGCCTCTTCATCGATAGGTGCTTGTTTAACAATATGTCCATGATGATCGATAAATGCAGTCACACCAGTATTGGTTGCACGAATAAACCAACGTCCATTTTCTTTGGCACGCATTTGAACCATTTGTAAATGCTGCCAAGGGCCTGCTGTACCTGTAAACCATGCATCATTCGAAACCGTAATGAGAAAGTCACTATTGAGTGCATTCCGACGGGTTAGATTTGGATAGGCAACTTCATAGCAAATCGCTGCTGCTAAAGCATGACCTTTAACCATCAATGGTTTTTGATTGGCTTCGCCACGAGAAAATCCTGCCATACTGACATCATTTTGCATGGCTGGCAGCACCCACTTCAACATTCCTGATAGTGGAATGTATTCGCCAAAAGGAACTAAACGTTGTTTCTTGTATAAACCAGAAGAGTCACTGCCAGAAGCCATAATACTGTTATAGTACAGTGGTTCACCAACTTGTTGTGATCTCTGAATATCCCAGTATGGTATGCCTGTAACCCAAGCCGTGTCGGTCTTTTTGGCTTGGACAGCCATCGCCTTTAGAAAATCAGGAATATCAGTTTGAAACAAAGGAATCGAGGATTCAGGCCAAACGATGAGGTCTTGTCCCCATTCTTTGCGTGATAAGTTTGCATAAATTTCGAGGGTTTTAATCTGATATTCAGTCAACCACTTGAGATCTTGGGGAATATTCCCTTGAAGTAAAGAAACCTTGAGTGGTTTTTCGTCTTTAGGTTGAACAAATTGAATAAGCCCTGCACCCCATGCACCGATCAATAAGAGTGCAGACGGAATCGCCCAAAACCAGCGTCGATTCAGAATTTCCACCAGCGCGCAAGCAAGTACAATCACCACAAATGAGACGGCATAGATACCAAATAATGGGGCATAGCCATCTAGGAAGCGTTCAGTGAAGGCATAACCAGTAAATAACCACGGAAAACCAGTGAACACCCAAGTTTTGGTCCATTCAAACAAAACCCAAAGTGGGGCAAAGGTCAGAGGTGTTTCTGGGAAAAAGCGACGATATAGCCATGTTTGCAGGGCAGTAAATAGCCCCATTAACAATGCCATGATGCTGATCATTAAGACACTGAGAACTGCATTGGTATCGCCGTAGACATGAATGGACGTATAGAGCCAAAAAGCGCCTACAAACCATAGCCCAAAACCATAGGCCCAGCCTAATATGAAGGCTTGTTTAGGGTTTCGTTGTCTCAAAGTCGCATATAACAATGCAGGCGATAGAATCGCAAGCCACCAAAAATAATAGGGTGCTAGTGCCAAACTAAAGATCGCACCTGAAATGAGAGCAATCAATAAAGGAATAATAAAAGGCAACTGTTTTTGATTGTTGGCAGGGCTTAACAGCTTGTCAAAAAAGTTTCTCATTGACGGACTGCTCGAATCAGGTGAATTGTACGTGCATCTGCTTCAATAATGGTAAATTGCCATGTTCCAAGCTCGATGGTTTGACCTTGTAAATCACTGACAAGACCAATTTCTTGGAGTAATAGTCCACCCATAGTTTCAACTTCATCATCAGAAAAGTCTGCATTGAGCACCGTATTGAAATGTTCAATTGGGGTTAATGCTTGCACAATCCATGTATTTGAAGTCGTAGGATCATTATCTGGAACGATAAATAATGCTTCTTCATCAGCAATATCATGCTCGTCTTCAATTTCACCCACAATTTCTTCGAGAATGTCTTCAAGCGTGACTAAACCAGAAGTTGATCCATACTCATCAATTACAATAGCGATATGCGTTTGTGTATTTTTAAGCATCCGCAAAACTTGATCGGAACGTGCACTCTCAGGAACAAATAAAGGTTGTCGCATTAAAGCACGAATATCTACTTTAGCATTACGATCTGTTAAGAACGGTAAAAGATCTTTAGCTAACAGAATTCCAACTACATTATCCCCTTGTTCCGATGAAAAAACTGGAAAGCGAGAATGCGCTGAGTCGATAAGAACATCTAAGATATCGAGTAACTGGTCATCTTCCTGCAAGCTAATAATCGCTGTACGAGGGGTCATGACTTCTCGAATCTTTGTTGCTGGCAGATCGAGAACACCCTCAAGCATAGCAACAGTATCTGGCTCTAAAAAGCGACGGGAGTCTTGAACTAACTTGAGTAATTCATCGCGGGTTTCGGGTGCGGTTCCTAACCATTTTCTTAAGCCACGCATACCCCACGACGGACTGGATTCCTCGATCATGATCTTTCCTAAAGACTCTCTATATCAATTAGATGATTTTCATCATACCGAAGATAAAGCCGATATGCATCAATAAAACGATGCAAGAAATGTACAGTTTTTCAAAATGCTGTTGATGATTTTTAGAAGTTCACTTTATGGTAAAATGTGAATATGAAAATATTTGAGCTTTATCATGTCTGAACAATCAAAACTTGCTACTGTTCAACTCAATACTAGAGGGTTACGTTGCCCTGAGCCTGTGATGATGTTGCATCAAGCGATCCGTAGAGCAAAGTCAGGTGATATTGTTGAGGTGTTTGCAACCGATCCTTCAACCTCATGGGATATTCCAAAGTTTTGTATGCATCTTGGACATGAATTATTACTCAAAGAAGAAAGTTTGGATGAAAATAGCAATACTGAATATCGTTATTTGGTGCAAAAGGGCTAATTCGCTTTTCAAGGATATCGAACGCCCTTGTTATGGGAGTTCGATGCGCAATAAGATTGGCAACAGAACTTATTGTTTACGATAAATTTTTTGTATCAGGTGATTCAACCAATAATCTAGACTGACATAGCGACCACCACCTAGAACGAGTAACGCAAGTAACATCACAAAATAGGTCACTGCAAACTCAATTCCGTTATTTAAAATCACAAATGAACCACTCGATGTGAGCCAGTCATAGTTGCCATAGGCACTTAAAATCTCTCTTGCTTTCTCTAATTTTTCTGCGGAATCCATCACTTGCATATTTGCAAAAGGAGCATTGGGATCAGCAATCGCTTGCCAGCCATTAGGTAAATGCACGGTAAATATCGCGACGAGCATAGTGATCATCAGTGGAATACTAATCAGCCGAGTTGCCAATCCAAGTGCTAATAAAATTGCACCACCCAGCTCAGCAGAGGTTGCTAGTGTCGCCATCAGTGTTGGAAAGGGTAATCCTAAGCCCCAGTCAGGATTGCCAAACCATTCAACGGTATCTGCAAAATGAGCAAGTTTATTTGAACCTGCCATCCAAAACACTGGAATCAGAAACAGTCTTAAGGAAAGTGCTGCAATTCCATCGAAATGTTTTAGATATGAACAAAAATTCTGATAGCGTAATAATAAAGGATAAATAAGTTTATTCATGAGGATTTCACACCGACTCGTATTGAATAATGTTTAGTCGTTTGAATTTTTGATTTCTTACACAAAAAAAACCTAAATTTGACTGTAATAATTTGATTGTTCGTACGTCTAATTTTATGTACCTAGTACAAAAGCAATATTTACTTAAAAGGAACTTCACAATGAATAAATTAAACTCAATGACTTCGGTTGCCGCTTTAGTTGCATTATCTATGGTTGGTGCAGCAACTCAAGTTTCGGCAGCATCGACGACGACTGAAACACATGTGACTAAAACTGCAGATGCAAAATGTGGTGAAGCGAAATGTGGTTCAGATAAAGCGAAAAAACAACACAAAACGACCGATGCAAAATGCGGTGCAGATAAAAAAGCTGCGGATGCTAAATGCGGTGCAGACAAAAAAATGGCAGATGCAAAATGTGGTGCAGACAAAAAAGTGGCTGATGGGAAGTGTGGCGCTCACTAAGCCTTATGCAGACGGTTGATGACAGCATCTAAAAAGATGGCTGTCATTCACCAAAAGGATTCTTTATGGATGCAATCACAAGTGTTGGTCTTGGTCTAAGACGAGATTTTATCGAGGCTTTTTTAGGTGCGACTCACCATCCTGATTTTATTGAAGTTGCTCCAGAAAATTGGATGGGCTTTGGTGGTCGACATGCCAAAATTCTAGCTCAGTGTGTAGAAAAATCTCCATTGATTTGTCACGGACTCTCTTTGTCCGTTGGTGGTCCTCATCCCTTAAATATTGATTTTATTCACCAAATCAAGAAATTCTTAGATGCTTATCAAGTCGAGATTTATTCGGAACATCTGAGTTATACCAATGATGGTGGTTATCTATACGATCTCTTGCCTATCCCAATGACTGAAGCTGCTGTGAAGTATGTAGTGGAACGGATTTCTCAAGTTCAAGATATTTTAGGGCGCAGATTAGTATTGGAAAATGTTTCTACTTATCTTATGCCGAATGCTGAAATGTCCGAGGCAGACTTTGTTCGTGAAGTAATCACCCAAGCAGATTGCGAATTGCTGTTGGACGTGAATAACGTTTATGTAAATAGTATCAACCACCAAGCAGATGCTTATGCTTTCATTGAAGCGATGCCGAAACAACGTATTCGTTATTTGCATATTGCAGGGCATGAACAGGTGAGTACAGATTTACTCATTGATACTCATGGTGCGGAAGTCTGTGATCCTGTTTGGGCATTGTTGGAATACACTTATCAAGTTTGTGGTGTGAAACCAACGTTATTAGAGCGCGATTTTAATATCCCTACATGGCAGCAACTTCAGAATGAATTGAATAAGATTCGGCAGTTACAGCATCAATATTCAAATCAACGCACACGAATCCCAATGAGCCCGAATTTGGTCGATGGGGTGAAAGTATGAATATGAATGAGCATAGTTTTCAGCAGACCCAACATGATTTTTGTGACTGGCTGCGTGATCCTAATTCAGCAAAATCAGTGCCTTTTGCTTTGGATCGTATGCAAGTTTATCGAGAACTGTTGTTCAACAATGTTTGCTCGTTCATCAATTTGGTTTATCCGGTGGCTCGATCTTTATTACCTGAGCAGCAATGGCAACAGTTACTGACGGTTTTTTTTAGAGAATCTCAGAATCAATCACCGTTCTATAATGATATTTCGCTGCAATTCAGAGAGTTTCTCACAGAAAAGCAGCATCCTATTTTAGTTGAATATCCGTGGCTTGCTGAGCTGTTGCAATACGAATGGCTTGAACTGTATTTAGATACACTTGAAATTGATGACGTCACTTTGAATGCTGAATTGAATTGGCAGCTGACTACACAAGTTTGGGTGTTAGTGTATCAATATCCTGTTTATCAATGGTCAATCAATCAAATAAACAAAGATCCTGCTCCAAGTGCCATTATGGTTTGGCGAAACAAACAGGATCGGGTTTGTGTTGAAATACTTACACCATTATCCGCTTATCTAATTGAGCAATTAGCACAACAACCATTGCCTCGAATAGCACTTGCTGAATTTATCCAGCAAATAATTCCAGATCTATCGGTCAGTGAAGTGAATACTCAACTGGATGAACTTGCAGAAGATTTGATCCGTTTAGAATTGTTATACAAACCAGACTAGCACAGTGAGAAACGCGATGCCTGAAATGACAACATCGAATGCTAATGCATCTCAGCAACTGTATAACGATGATTTTTTGTCGGAATTACGGCAACAAATGATGAAATTTGCAGTAGTGCAACTCTCTTCATTTCATCAAGCTGAGGATGTTGTGCAAGAAGCTTTAGTCAGTGCTTTACAACATTCAGGCTCTTTTTCTGGTCGATCAGCATTTAAAACATGGGTATTCGCTATTTTAAAAAATAAAATTGTTGATCTGATTCGTCAGAAGCAACGTTTAGTCAGTATGTCTGAATTGTTTGATACGGAAGAAAACGAGCGAAGCGTGGATGAGTTGTTTGATGCTTCAGGGCATTGGCAAAAATCAGAAAGACCAAAAGCATGGTTAAATCCTGAGGAAATGATGGAGCAGCAAGATTTTTGGATGATTTTTGACGCCTGTTTGAATCATCTACCAGCGAAGTATGCACAGGTGTTTATGTTGCGGGAAATGATTGAACTGAGTTCTGATGAAATCTGCGAAAAATTAGAATTAAGCATCTCAAACTTGAATGTTTTAATGTATCGCAGTCGAGTAAGACTACGTGAATGCTTAGAAAATAAATGGTTACTACAGGGGGATTGTTCATGTTGACGTGCCGACAAGCGACCCAATTGCTTTCAGAAAAACAAGATCGAACTCTGAACTTCAAAGAACTGAGTGCTTTACAGTTTCATGTGATGATGTGTAGTTCGTGTCGGCGTTTCGGTAAGCAAATGAACAACTTAAGTTTGTTATCGAAACAATATAAAAAGTTTGATGAAGGGCAGAAAGATTAAATTAAAAAAGCCTCATATTTTATGAGGCTTTCTTGGCTTAGTTTGCGCTAAAAACTCAATTTCAGCGCAAATTAAAAATTACATATTCGGGTAGTTTGGACCACCGCCACCTTCAGGTGTTACCCAAGTGATGTTTTGTGAAGGGTCTTTGATATCACAAGTCTTACAGTGAACACAGTTCGCTGCATTGATTTGGAAACGCTTCGAGCCGTCATCATTTTCCATGACTTCATAAACACCTGCAGGGCAGTAACGTTGAGCAGGTTCGTCCCACTTCGGTAAGTTAACCTGAATTGGCGTTTCAGGATTAGTTAACTTTAAGTGAGCAGGTTGGTTTTCTTCGTGTACTGTATTTGATACGAATACTGAAGATAAACGGTCAAACGTTAACTTACCATCTGGTTTTGGATAGTTTGGTTTGAACGTCGATGCATCAACAGTCTTCAGTGCAGCAAAGTCCTGTTTTAAATCATGCAATGTGAATGGTACTTTAAAGATATTTTGATCGATAAAGTTAAACGCACCGCCAATCCACGTACCAAATTTATGCATTGCAGGACCGAAGTTACGCGCTTTATATAACTCTTCTTTTAACCAAGAATTGTTATATTTTTCAGTATAAGCAACCAATTCTTTTTCGAAGTGGTCTTCACCCTCAGTAACGCGTGCAATCGCAAGGTCACCACCTTTTGCAACACCCGCAGCGATTGCTTCAAATACTGCTTCACCGCACAACATACCTGATTTCATTGCGGTATGTGAGCCTTTGATTTTTGAGAAATTCAAGAACCCAGCATCATCACCGATCAAGCAGCCGCCTGGGAAAGTGAGTTTAGGTAAAGAGTTGAAACCACCTTTTACAACCGCACGCGCGCCGTAAGAGATACGTTTACCACCTTCAAGGAATTGTTTAATCGTTGGGTGTGTTTTCCAACGTTGCATTTCCATGAATGGATACATATGTGGGTTTTCGTAAGATAAGTCTACGATCATACCCAAAGTCACTTGGTTGTTTTCAGCGTGATATAACCACCAACCACCTGCAGAACCTGTCTCAGACAATGGCCAACCTGCACCGTGCATCACAAGACCAGGTTTGTGTTTCGCTGGATCGATTTCCCAAAGCTCTTTGATCCCGATACCGTAATGTTGTGGATCAGCATCACGATCAAGTGCAAAGCCAGCAATCAAGCGTTTACCTAGATGTCCACGGCAACCTTCTGCAAATAAAGTATATTTAGCATGCAATTCGTAGCCTGGTGCAAAGTTATGCGTTGGTTGACCATCTTTACCAATACCCATATCACCAGTTTGAATCCCTTTTACAGTACCATCTTCATGGTAAAGGATTTCTGATGCGGCGAAGCCAGGGAAGATTGATACTTCTAATTCTTCTGCTTTTTGACCTAACCAACGAACCACGTTACCTAAAGAGATAACATAGTTGCCTTCGTTATGCATTGATTTTGGTACCATCCAATACGGCATTTTTTGTGCTTTCGTATCAGACAATAAGAAATAAGTTTCGTCTTCAGTAACAGGTACATTGAGCGGTGCACCTTCTTCTTTCCAATTCGGAAAGAGTTCATTCATGGCACGTGGTTCAAGTACAGCACCAGATAGGATATGCGCACCTACTTCAGAGCCTTTTTCAACAACACACACAGAAAGGTCAGGTAGGTTGTTTTCAATCGCTAGTTGACGAATTTTAATCGCAGCAGATAAACCCGCAGGGCCCGCGCCTACGATCACTACGTCAAACTCCATCGCTTCACGTTCGATGTGTTCCATGTAGGACTCCTCATATTTTATAGGGTGGCAACCGTAATGATGTAATTCGGTGCTGCCATGAGTATTCTCAATTACCAAACACAAATGCGACTAGTGTGCTTGCAAGTATTTGGGATAGTATAGTTTTAAACCTTGATCCCGCCAATTGGCTGAGCGGTCATATTTTTTCGTCAGCAAGGCATAAACTATGATAAATGAAAATGATTCTTCACAGAATACAGGAAAAATCGTGTTTTCTGATGATAAAAACTTAATGAACATTGCACAATACTTAAAAGATGTACAGCAAAGTCACAAAAGGTCAATTCCTCCGTTAGAGCAGTGGCATCCAAAGCATTGTGGCAAAATGGATTTGAAGATAAAAGCCAACGGTGAGTGGTGGCACGAAGGTCAATTGATCAAGCGACAGTCGCTACTTGACCTATTCAGTAGAGTACTCTGGAAAGAGGATGGAAAATTTTATTTAAAAACCCCTGTTGAGCAGATTGAAATTGAAGTTGAAGATGAGCCACTTTTGATTAACCAAGCTGATCAGGTCGAGATTGAAGGGAAGACCTATTTACAGCTTACAACAACCAATCAAGATGTGGTGATTGTGGATGAACAGCATCCTATTTTTATGCGTGAGTTTGCGGGTGAATTACGCCCTTATGTTCATGTGCGATTTGGAATGAATGCATTAATTCAACGGCAAAGTTTTTATCATCTCGTTAACTATGGCAACTTGTCTGAAAATCAGCAAGGCGACACAGTTTTGACATTAAAAAGTGGTGATTTGGTCTTGCATTTAAGCACCTGAGGTTTAAGCTTGAAAGAGCAAATAAACCAATGTTCGTGTGTATGACAGCAGTGCAATTCTTAACCCAATTACTTGACCCAATGCCGCAAGCATCTCCAGATGCACCGATTGGTATTTTTGATTCAGGGATCGGTGGTTTATCGATTGCACAAGAAATTGCTCTGCATCTACCCAATGAGCGTATTCTTTATTATGCAGATACAGCACATGTACCGTATGGGGCGCGTTCAGATCAAGAGATACGGAATTTAACCGCACAAGCAATCGAATGGCTTTATCGGCAGGGATGTAAAGTTGCTGTGGTCGCATGTAATACGGCATCTGCTTTTAGTTTGGATTATTTGCGTGATTATTATGGCGAACGCTTTCCTATTGTTGGGTTGGTTCCAGCATTAAAACCTGCCGTACTTCAGACGCAAACCAAGGTTGTTGCTGTATTGGCAACACCTGCGACTTTTCGTGGGCAGTTGATTAAAGATGTTATGTTGAAATTTGCTGAACCTGCGGGGGTGAAAGTACTCACGGTGACCAATTTGGCATTGGTGCCTTTTGTTGAAGCGGGTGAGCAAATGAGTGAGGCATGTAAAGCAGTCTTGCAAGAAATTTTACAACCTGTGATAGAGCAAGGCGCTGATTTTCTAGTCCTTGGATGTACTCATTATCCATTCCTTAAACCCGCAATTCGTCAGGTTTTTGATGAAAAGTTAAAATTAATTGATTCTGGACAAGCAGTTGCGAGACAAACAGCATATATTTTAATTAAAAATGGGTTATTATCTGACAAAATACGTCATGATGTTTCACGTATTGAATGTTTTGTTAGTGGTAACAATGCTGCACTACTAAAACCTGTACTTCAGCAACTTATACCTACACAATTAACATGGACGATTCATAATTTGGGCGATGAAATACGTGCATAAACGTAATTAATCGAACCCTCTTTCATAGTTTATCGGGGTTGTCTTTTAAATAAAAATCAAGATTAGAACTTGATACTATTTGATAAATAAATTGGGGCTTCGCCTATGCAAGATACTCGTTATCAGGTTTTTATTTCTACCTCTGGCAATGAAATGCAACCAGAGCGAGCGGTTTTAGCGCAAACTTTGGTTGGTATGGGCTTTTTCTCTTGGGGATTGGAACAGCGCACGCCTTTAAGTACATCGATTGCTCGCCGTCAGATTGATGATTGTGATTATGTGGTCATTTTATTAGGCAGTCAGTATGGTGAACAGTCTGTTTCAGGTGTCGGCTATATGCATCTGGAATATATTTATGCAATGACTAAACAAAAACCTGTGATTGTATTTATGCATGAAGATCCAGAATCTCGTGATGATAAATTACACGATCATAAACCAGAGCTTAAAGAAAAATTTAAAGAATTTAGAAAGCAGTTACAACACGAGGTGGATCAAGTTTTCTGTTATCGTACCTTGAGAGATTTAGAACTTGCAGTTCGTTCAAGTATGCCGCAGATGTTAGAACGGTATCCTGTGGTGGGTTGGGTGCGTCCCCAAAATACACAAGTGTTACGTGATGAGATAGATAACTTACGTGCCAAAGTTAAACAGCTTGAAGCAGAATTAGGGAGTCGAGAAGCTGACCCTCTGACCAGTACAGCTAAAGTTTCAATGTATGAACTTTATTCTTTTGAATATCGTATGCATGCTTATCAAGATGGCAACTTTAAAGAAGTTAAACCGCACCGCAAGATGACTTGGGCTCAGTTACTGCATGTACTTGGTTCGACTTTCGTGATACCTACACCAGAAGAATATTTTTCGAAGCGTATGAATGAATATTTGAATGAGACGGGTTTGGATGATGCACGCATAGAAATGCCAAGAGCTCATGCGGTATCTCGTGCACAAGTGAATATTCGTGCTTTACATGAAATCAAATTACAAATGCGTCAGAATGAATGGATCGTGCCTACAGGTCGTGATGATCGTCAACGTATGCTTTGGCAGCTGACAGCTAAAGGGCAGAAGCTTTTAGAAAGTAATGTTTTAGATAATCATCGGGTTTTTCAGTTTAAGACGATGCATTAATTCAATTTAAAAAAAGATACGAAAACTGCTAAAGTAATTGAATAAATTCAGTTAGAGCGGATGCGATCTATGTCAGTGACACCAAAACCAAAAGTGACTGTGGTTCTGGCAAATTTAGGTACGCCAGATCAAGCAACTGTGCCTGCGGTTCGTCGTTTTCTTAAGCAATTTTTATCTGATACACGTGTTATTGAAATTCCAAAATTGCTTTGGTGGGTGATTCTGAATTTATTTGTGTTGCCCTTCCGCCCGAAACGTGTTGCAGAAGCTTATGCTTCGGTTTGGTCAAATGACTCTCCAATGCGTGAAATCGTACTTGAACAAACGCGCTTGATCAAACAACGTTTAGAAGATGAAAATCATCATTTTGATCTGACCGTTGTTCCTGCGATGACTTATGGGCAACCCAGCATATATGGGGTTTTGTCCCAACTTGAAAAATCACCACAAGAACATGTGATTCTGTTACCTCTGTTTCCGCAATATTCCGCAACTTCTACGGCACCGCTTTATGATGCCTTTGCTAAATGGATTCCAACACAACGTCATTTACCTGGTATTACCATCATAAAGGACTATTACCAACATCCGATGTTCATTCAGGCGCTGGCAGATAGCGTTTTGAACTATCAATCACAGCACGGTAAGGCTGAGAAGTTGTTGATGTCTTTTCATGGGATTCCGCAACCTTACGCAGATAAAGGTGATCCTTATGCAGATCGTTGTCGGGTGACTGCACGTTTAGTCGCTGAGGCATTGCATTTAAATGAAGATGAATGGGCAATTAGTTTCCAATCCCGCTTTGGCAAGCAAGAATGGGTGAAACCATATACCGATGTACTGCTTGAGCAATGGGGGAAAGCTGGTGTGAAATCGGTGCAGGTATTAAGTCCTGCATTTTCAGCAGATTGCTTGGAAACGTTGGAAGAATTAGCGATACAAAACAAAGAAATCTTTCAACATGCGGGTGGGGGCGATTATGCTTACATACCTGCATTGAACACTGATCAAGCGCATATAGATTTGCTTGCGAGTTTGGTTCAGGCTAATCTTGATGGCTTAACTCATACCTTAGCCCACCGTTAACTGCGTTTTAGCCAGAGGTTTTTATGCTGCAAGTCAAAATTGTTCCTGTTACAGCCTTCGCCCAGAATTGTTCCATCTTATGGGATAGTGAGACCAAAGAAGCGATTTTGATTGATGCGGGCGGCGATGCGGCTGTACTTAAAAAAGAAGTCGAGGATCTAGGCTTAAAGGTAAAAGCTTTATGGCTTACGCATGGCCACCTTGATCATGCTGGTGCGGTGGGTGAGCTTGCTGAAACGTGGAAAATTCCAGTGATTGGCCCACACAAAGAAGATCAGTTCTGGTTAGACATGATTCAAGAAGTCTCAGCACGTTATGGTTTTCCAATTCCTCAGCCTGTCAAAGTCGATCAATGGTTAGAGGGGGGAGAGGTGTTGACGCTAGGTGACGATGAGTTTGAAGTCCGTTTTGCGCCAGGGCATACACCCGGTCATGTGATGTTCTATAACAAGAAACATGGTTTGCTTTGGACTGGAGATGTTCTGTTTAAAGGTTCAATCGGACGTACTGATTTTCCAAGAGGAAATCATCAACAACTCTTAGATTCGATTCAAGGTGAGTGCTTTAGCTTACCTGATGAGACTCAATTTATTTCAGGTCATGGTCCAATCAGTACCATTGGATATGAAAAACAATTCAACCCTTTTGTGGCGAGTAAAGCAGGTTAATGGGTTGAAATATGCTTCTGTACTGCTTGTATACAGAAGCACGTTGAGCCAATCAAATTGTTTCCAGCCATTTTTGGTTGGCGAGACTTAGATCGAAATTCAAACTATTACAAATGCTTTGTAAATCAAAAGAGGCTTTGTCTTCTGGAATTTGAATCACTATTGGTAAACGTGTAATGCCATTGTCACCTGTTGGGAAAGCATAGTGGCGCTCTTTATGATTGATTGAAATTAGTGATTCGAATTCTAGATAAACGATGAGTGATGGAAAACGTCGTTGCATCCGAATAATTTCTTGATGAGCATTTTTTTTAATCTGAACCGTTTTTTCTTTTAACTTGATAATATTATCTTTAATTTTCTGTGGCTTATTTAGGAGTTTGTTGAAAAATGAAACGCTTTGTTTTAACTGGCGTTGGTTTTCTTTAAGTTCAGAAAATGTCTCTTTGTATTCTTGAAGGGAATTAAGACTAAGATCCTTTAAAATATTGGTTGGTTCTAACGCTTCAGCATGATGTTGTTTCCAATCCTCATAAGAAAATACCGTGAAAATATCAGCATGTCTCTTTTGTAATAGCGCAGCATAAGATTTTAGTCTTGCGATGAATAAATGGACTTGTTTATTGAAGATAATGGAAGGTTGAGATTGAAATTCAATGAAATGTCGAATTAAATCATCCAGTATTTGTTTAATATTGATATATAAATAATGACACTCATCAGTGTGATGCACAGAATGTTTTAATGCATCTGCAATGGGTTCAAGTACATGATTAGATAGTTTTTGCTCAAAATCGATGAGTCTTTGTTCTACTAACTTTTCAATAAAAATGCCTCGTGGATTGAGCGGCGCCATAAGAAAAGGAATCAGTTCTTTGTGACAATATAATTCGATATTACTCACGATATCAGATACATATTGGTTCACTTGTGTATCAATAGTAATGATGTGATTGATCTGCCATTCAAATTGTTGCTGATGGATAGGATCATCTATTTGTTCAAGTACTAGGATTGCTGCATTGATATAGATATTTTCACAGGCTTCCAATTTTTCTTCTTGTAAGAATCGTCGAATTGAAAACGTATTTACCATCCCTTCTGAGCTTGGAGCAAGTGCAAAAATATATTTGGATGTTTTTACAATATCGAGCTGTCTAGTTTTCTGTTGTTTATAAAGGAAATATTTAAGGAGATGGTTCTTTTCTTCTCTGAGTTGTTGCGAACGTAGGATATTAAAACTGTATTTCAAAAGTTGTTGTTTTAAGAATACTTCAGTAATAAAAGTTTTGATTACATCATTATTAATGTGACGGTGATTATTCGGTAAGGCAATATGATCCTTTTCAAGAATGATTTGTGCTGCTGCATAAATAAACTCTTTTAGAATCTGTTGTTTTTGTGCTTGCAGCTCAAGATCATCCTCAGCATCAATTTGATTGATTTGGCTCAAAATATTTTCTAAATAATCAGATATTTGATAGATCTCATTATAGGTTTTCAATTTATCTAATGAGTCCGCAATTTGTTTGATTAAAATTTTGGTATAGGGAGAGAGCGTTTTTTCAATCAGTGAGTGAAAGTCATGTTGAGCAAGGTAGCAGAACGTATTCTCTTTTCTATTCCAGTGAATTTTTTTTTGCTGCAGAATATGTTGGCAAATTGTCTCACGCTGATGGGGCTGGATGCCTGCAAATAAGTGTTGCAAAGTGATTTGCCAATTTTGATCCAAATTTGGATCAACCTGAGTCACCAATAATTTGAGAGGGTATGGAATATCATTATTCATTTTAACATCCTGTTGAATTGAAATACTTTTTATTAAGGCTGATCGAAAATAATGATGATTGAATCAGCTAAGCCTTTTTTGGTTGTTATGCTTGATCTAAAGCGTACTTACAAAAATGATTGTTCGATTAAGGTTTGCACAACATCAAGGAAAAGTAAATTAGCGTGATGTAAGTCACATATTTTAAATGTGTAAATCTTTATTAAAATTGAGCTGTAATTGGTTTTTTTTGATGAATGCTAAAAGAGTGCTCTACGAAATACTAAAATTTAGACAAAAATCACAATTATCGAACAATATCTTCAGTGGATACGGTCTACAAAGCTGAGTTTTTTATTTAGAATGAATTTTTGAATGCTTTATTTAAGTTGAATCAGGCGTTTTATCTCAGAAGATAAATGCTGATTGGAGACGATTTTATGCAATGGACTAAACCCGCTTTTACTGATGTTCGGATTGGTTTTGAAGTGACAATGTACTTTGAAGCACGTTAATTCTTCATATCCTCATTTCGCATAAGCCCTAGTTATTTCTAGGGCTTATCTCTTTCTAATAAGAACTTCATTTTTATGCATATTTATATTTTAGGTTCAGCTGCTGGGGGAGGATTTCCTCAGTGGAATTGTAATTGTCCTAACTGTCATGGTGTACGTACAGGCACGATGAATGCCAAAGCTCGCACACAATCTTCGATTGCGATTTCTGAAAATGGAATGGATTGGGTTTTACTCAATGCTTCCCCAGATATTCGCCAGCAATTGTTTGATTTCAAGGCTGCACAACCTGCTCGACAGTTAAGAGATACAGGGATTCGCAGTGTTATCTTAATGGATAGCCAACTTGACCATACCACAGGGCTGTTGACTCTACGTGAAGGTTGCCCAATGGATGTCTGGTGTACTGACATGGTCTATCAAGATCTCACCACAGGTTTTCCAGTATTCAATATGCTGAAACACTGGAATGGTGGTCTTCAGTATCATCCTATTGATCCTAAAAAAGCGTTTAAAATTGATGGCTTTGGTCGTTTGGAGTTTATCCCTTTTATTATCCAAAGTGCTGCACCGCCATATTCACCTCATCGCCACGATCCGCATGAAGGTGACAACATTGCCTTAATCATCAAAGATCATAAAACACAGAAACAGTTGTTCTATGCACCAGGGCTTGGAAAGATTGATGATCACGTTATGCAGATTATGCAAAATTCTGACTGTGTCATGATTGATGGCACACTCTGGACAGATGATGAAATGCAGCAAACCGGTGTAGGTAAAAAAACTGGTCGTGAAATGGGGCATTTACATATTAGTGGTGAAGGTGGTTCGCTGTCTTATTTAAACCAACTCAGTACACTGAAGAAAGTACTGATTCATATTAACAACACCAATCCGATTTTAAATGAAGACTCTGCTCAATTTGCTGAACTAAAAGCAAATGGTATAGAGGTTGCCTATGATGGCATGCAGATTGAACTCTAAGGTGAAACATGACTCAAACACCTGAAGCTTTAACAACTGAGCAATTCAAACAGGCTATTATTGATAAAGGTCAGTACTATCATATCTATCATCCATTTCACGTGATGATGTATGAAGGGAAGGCCACTCAAAAACAAATTCAGGCTTGGGTTGCGAACCGCTACTATTATCAGATCAATATTCCGTTAAAAGATGCTGCGATCATGGCAAATTGTCCTGATCAGCGTGTGCGTCAGGAATGGATTCAACGCATGATTGATCAGGATGGTGAGTATCCTGATGGCGGTGGCCGAGAAGCATGGTTACGCTTGGCAGAAGCGGTTGGGCTTAGCCGTGAACAGGTTATCTCTGAAGAATTAGTTTTGCCGGGTGTGCGATTTGCCGTAGATGCTTATGTCAATTTTGCACGCCGTGCCTCATGGCGTGAAGCAGCAAGTAGTTCTCTAACCGAACTATTTGCACCTCAAATTCATCAGTCCCGTCTTGAATCATGGCCACAGCATTATCCTTGGATTGATGACAAAGGCTATGAATATTTCCGTTCTCGTTTAAGTCAGGCACGCCGAGATGTTGAACATGGTTTAACAATTACCCTTGATTCATTTACCACACATGAACAACAACAAAGAATGCTGGAAATATTACAGTTTAAACTGGATATTTTATGGAGCATTTTAGATGCGTTAACACTGGCATATGTACACAATCAAGCACCATATCACAGCGTGACCCAAGAACGTGTATGGCACAAAGGACTATTCAAATGAATAAAGAACAATTTGATGTAAATCTTGTGCCGACATGGCGACAAGGTTATCGCTTTCAATTTGAACCTGCTCAAAATGGTTTTGTGATTTTATATCCTGAAGGCATGATTACTTTGAATGAAAGTGCAGGAGCCATTGGACAGTATATTGATGGAAAAAATAATGTTTCCGACATTATTACCCAGCTGAAACAGCAATTTGGCGATATAGCTGAAATTGACAATGATGTCATTGATTACATGTTAGTTGCCCAGCAACAACATTGGATTGATTTTAGATGACCCATGGTGTTGGTTTGCCTCTATGGCTATTAGCGGAGCTAACGTATCGGTGTCCGCTACAATGTCCATATTGCTCAAATCCTTTAGACTACGCACAACACAAAAATGAACTGACCACGCAAGAGTGGTTTGAGGTTTTTGATCAGGCACGTCAAATGGGGGCTGTCCAACTAGGGTTCTCTGGCGGTGAACCTTTGGTGCGTCAGGATTTGGAACAACTGGTTGCACATGCACACCAACTTGGATTCTACACTAACTTGATTACCTCTGGCATGGGACTTACCGAGCAGCGTATTTCTCATTTAAAACACGTTGGTCTAGATCATATTCAAATTAGCTTTCAAGCGAGTGATCCAGTCGTCAATGATGCTTTGGCAGGTTCAAAGCATGCTTTTGAACAAAAGTATGAAATGTGCCAACTGGTTAAGAAATATGATTATCCAATGGTCCTTAATTTTGTGATTCATCGGCATAATATTGACCAGATTGATAAAATTATCGAACTTTGCCTTGAACTTAATGCAGATACAGTCGAGTTAGCAATTTGTCAGTTTTATGGATGGGCTTTTTTAAACCGCCAAGGTTTATTACCGACACAAGAGCAATTGATCCGTGCTGAACGTATTACCAATGAATATCGGGAAAAGTTAAAAGCGCAAAATCATCCTTGTAAACTTATTTTTGTGGTGCCTGATTATTACGAGGAAAGACCAAAAGCCTGTATGAATGGCTGGGGCAAAATCTTCTTTACAGTCGCTCCAGATGGTATGGCGCTGCCTTGTCATGCAGCAAGACAATTACCGATTTCTTTCCCAAATGTTCGTGAGCAGAGCCTTTCCAATATTTGGTATGAATCGACCGGTTTTAACCACTTCCGTGGCGATGCATGGATGCCAGAAGGTTGTCGTAATTGCCCTGATAAAGATCGTGATTTTGGTGGCTGTCGTTGCCAAGCCTATATGTTAACCGGCGATGCAAACAATGCAGACCCTGTCTGTGGCAAATCGCCGTATCATCAAGTGATTGAACAGGCACGTGCCGAGAGTGAACTCGATTCAACGCTAGAAAAACTGATGTTTCGTAATAGCCGGAATTCAAAACAATTTACGGTTCAACAAAACATTCCTGTTCAAAATATTGCAGATGAATAGCGGTGAGAACGTAAATATGAACCATGGCACGTTTCCTGTTTTTGATGGCCATAACGATGTACTCACGCGTTTGTGGTTAAGCGATCATAGCAATCCTGCTCAAGCTTTTATCCACGATCGTTTAGCAGGACATCTCGATTTAACACGTTGCCAACAAGCCGGTTTTGTTGGTGGCATGTTTGCTATTTTCTTACCTCCATACAGCTATGTTCAGCAGTACCATCCCAACAAACTTTTTGATCCAACTGCATCTGACTTTACACAACAACAAATTGAACAAATTTGTTTAGAACAACTCGATTTAGCAAAACAACTTGCTCAGTATTCTAACAATATCCAAATTTGCACAACGGTTCAGGATATTCAGCACTGCTTAACACAACAAAAGTTAGCGATTGTATTACACATGGAAGGTGCTGAAGCACTCCAGCTCAATCCAGATTTACTCGATGTATTTTATGAGGCTGGGCTTCGTAGTATCGGTCCACTTTGGAATAGGCCCAGTCGTTTTGGACATGGTTTAAATGCCAAGTTCCCTCATTCACCGGATACAGGAGCAGGTCTTACTCACGAGGGCAAAGCATTTATAAAACGCTGTGCTGATAAAAAAATGGTGGTTGATGTTTCTCACATGAACGAACGTGCTTTTGGGGATACAGTTGACATTCTCCAACAACCAATCGTCGCGACCCATTCGAATGTCCATGCTTTATGTCCACAAGCGAGAAACTTAACAGACGCTCAGCTCAGTGCAATTCGAGATTCTAAAGGCATCGTCGGTGTAAATTTTGACGTCGCATTTTTGCGTAAAGATGGGCAGCGTGAAGCGAACACGCCCATTGATGTACTTTTAGAGCATCTCGAATATTTAATAGATCGAATGGGTGAAGATCATGTTGGCTTCGGCTCTGATTTTGATGGCGCACTGATTAGCACTGAAATTGAAGATGTTACTGGTCTACACGGACTTATCGAGCGAATGCAGGAACGTCATTATTCAACAGAATTGATTACCAAAATTTGTTGGCATAACTGGTTGAATGTGTTGAATCGAATTTGGATGTAATCAAATGAGGACATTTAGTCCTCATAATCATCTTCACCACGCTTTAAATCCGCTTGAGGTGCATCTTGGGTTGGCAGTTTATATTCATCACTGGCCCAAGCACCTAGATCAATTAATTTGCAGCGTTCTGAGCAAAAAGGGCGAAATTCATTGCCTTCCCAAGTGCTGTTTTCGCCACAACGTGGGCAGGGGAATGTACGAGGCATAGAAAATTCCTAAAACATAAAACAAATAGATTAGGCAAAAGTAAGGTGAGTTGTTAGACTTATGCCGATTTAGAGATAGTTTGATGTGAATATGTCGATTCGTCAATTTCAAGCCCACCGAATGCAGGCACCTCGAGATTTTGCTGTGATTCCCAATACGCCGATTTGCGTTGAAATCGGTGCTGGAAAAGGTAAACATGCATTGTTGTTTACAGGGCAGAATCCACAAACAACACTATATGCAATTGAACGAACCAAAGAAAAATTTTTAGCGATGCAAAAACAGCATCAGCTCGAAGTACGTGAACACCTATATCCGATTCATGCGGATGCTTTACCTTGGATCGTACACGCATTATTCCCTGCTCAAGTAGAACAGTTTTTCATTCTTTATCCAAATCCAGAGCCGCATAACCCCGCACAGCGTTGGTTGAATATGCCTTTTTTTGAGTTTTTACTTTCGCGTCTTCGACCGAATGGTACGATTACCTTAGCGAGTAATATTCCTTCATATATTGATGAGGCGGAACAGCAGTTAATTCATGTATGGAAATTACCCTATGAGAAACAAAAAATTGCAGCGGATTCTGCAAGAACACATTTTGAAATTAAATATTTGGAACGGGGTGAGCTTTGCCAACAGTTAGTCATCACAAAACCTGTTGCCTACTCAACCCGATTTGATGATTTTGCACCCTTACAAGGGCAAAATGAGCAAGAGCAACATGAAGTCTAAGCGTATTGCCATTATTGGAGCTGGACCTGCAGGTTTAATGGCTGCGGAAGTTCTTAGTCAATATGGTTATGACGTTGATGTGTTTGAACAAAAACCTTCAGCTGCTCGAAAATTTTTAATGGCGGGTAAAACAGGACTTAATATTTCTCATGCTGAGCCTATACAGGCATTCATCCAACGTTATGACCGTGCTGAATGGTTAAGCCCTTGGATAACGCAATGGGATGCAAAGTGGATTCAAGACTGGATGAAAGGTTTGGGAATTGAATCTTATATCGGTAGTTCTGGGCGGGTATTTCCAATAGAGATGAAAGCAGCGCCGTTACTTCGCGCATGGTTAAAACGATTAGCTGCAGATGGGGTTAAATTTTATTACCGGCATTGCTGTGTGGGTTTATCTCAGAATCAATTGACCATCGAAAACCAAAGCCAACGCTTTACTGCAACTTATGATGCGATTGTACTGGCTTGTGGTGCTGTGTCGTGGTCGCAATTGGGGAGTGATGGAGCGTGGCAGCAATGGCTGTCGAAAGATGAGATTACCCCCTTCCAAGCAAGTAATGTTGGTGTATTGAAAACATGGTCGCCATTTATGCAGGATTGTTTGGGGCAAGCGCTTAAACGTGTTGATGCTTGGGTTGTACCTGAACGTAAGACACATGGCGATATTGTGATTACTCACTATGGTTTTGAAAGTGGCGTGATTTATAAATTAGGGCGTGATCTAAGATCACAGCTTGCTCAAGATCAAAACTTGCAGCTTCATTTAGACTTGTTACCTGATATCAGCCTTGATCAATTAACTAAAAAGTTACAAGGCAATAAGAAGCAGTCACTTACCAATCTTTGGCGCAAAGCAGGTTTGGATCATGTGAAAATTAATTTAATTCGCGAAGTGGTTGAGAAAAATTTATGGTCAGATGCGCATCAAATGGCTGAGCACATCAAAGGACTTATAATTCCTCTCAGTGGGTTTCGTCCAATCGAGGAGGCCATTAGTTGCGCTGGTGGAATTCAGCAAGCGGCATTGTCACCACGGTTACAATTGCAGTCAAATCCTTATGTGTTCTGTTGTGGTGAAATGTTGGACTGGGATGCACCAACTGGGGGGTATTTGTTGACCGCTTGTTTTGCAACAGGACGTGCCGTGGGTGAAGGGATACATCATCTATTGGCTTAGTTTTATTTAAGATGATGTTTTCTAAAGTATTGCTTATTTTTTATTTATTTTTCATGTTCTAAATATCCTTTATTTTTATTTGTTGGCGAGTTTTTTGCACTGTTGAGATTTATCTATTTATTGATGAATTTACAATGTGGCAAAAACTCAAATCCAGTTTATTTCTTCAGGTCGTTCTTGCATTAGTCCTTGGTATTATTATCGGGATTAGCTTTCATGATTTTTCTTTAGCATTGAAACCATTGGGTGATGGTTTTATTTCACTGATCAAGATGTTGATCGCACCGATTGTTTTCTGCGTGGTGGTACTTGGGCTGTATGGTGCCAATGACATCAAGAAAATGGGAAAGGTGGGGGCAAAAACAATTTTATACTTTGAGATAGTGACTAGTGTTGCGCTGATCTTGGGAATAATTGTTGCCTATGTATTCAAGCCTGGTGTGGGCATGAATATTGATATCACGAAACTAGACGGAAAGGATTTAAATGTCTATACGGAACGTGCCAACACAATGGGTTCAGGCTCAGATTTTCTTCTACATATTATTCCGAAAACTTTTGTAGATGCATTTGCTAGTGGGGACATTTTACAAGTTTTACTGATTGCAATCCTATTTGGCATTGCTTTATTGCTGATCCCAAAACATATGGGAGATTTGGTTTGTCAGGCACTTGAAGCATTTTCTGAAGTATTCTTTAAAATGATGGGATTAATCATACGGCTAGCACCGATTGGTGTCTTGGGGTCTGTTGCCTATACCACCGCAAAATTTGGTTTGGACTCATTGATTCAATTGGGTTACTTAGTTTTGCTGTTTTATGTGACTTGTATCTTATTTGTGTTGATTATTTTAGGTGGGATTCTTCAAATCTCCGGCTTAAACATTTTTAAATTCTTAAATTATTTTAAAGCAGAACTGTCCATTGTGTTGGGTACAGCATCTTCTGATTCTGTGTTACCTCAAATTATGAAAAAGCTTAAAAATTTAGGTATCAAAGATTCCACCGTTGGCTTAGTCATTCCCACAGGCTACTCGTTTAATTTAGATGGGTTTTCTATTTACTTAACACTCGGCGTTATTTTTATTGCTCAGGCCTGCAATATTGATTTATCGATGCATGATCTTCTCGCAATTTTATTGGTGTCATTAATCACCTCAAAAGGTGCTCATGGTATTCCAGGCTCTGCATTGGTCATCTTGGCGGCGACATTATCAGTTATCCCAAGCCTTCCAATGATTGGGCTGGTTTTACTATTGTCTGTCGATTGGTTTATTGGAATTGTACGTGCCTGTACCAATCTAATCGGAAACTGCGTGGCAACAGTTGCAATCGCACATTGGGAAAAAGATATTGATCATGAACGCGCACGTGCCGTATTGGATCAGCGGATTTAGAACGTTATTCTTCGTCGTGAAGGATTATTTTTGTAAATTGAGATGCATTATCTAAATGATATTCATCATTTGCAAGTTGTACTGATCTAGCCTATATTTTTATGTGAAAATTCATCAAAGGAAATAACAATGTCTCAGACTTCACCTGTATATCATGGTAGTTGTTTATGTGATGGAATTCATTATGAGATTCATGGTGAAATAGGCGAGATCATTCAATGTCATTGTCAACGCTGCCGTAAAGCAAATGGGAGCGCTTTTGCCACGAATGCGCCGATAAAAATAGCTGATTTTAAAATTACCAAAGGCGAGCATTTACTGAAAAAATTTCAGTCTACCGATACCACACAACGTTGTTTTTGTATGGAATGTGGCTCCCCAATTATGAGTATAAAAACCGATACGCCTGAGTATTATCGTTTGAGAATTGGAACTTTAGATACACAGTTACAGCAAAAACCAAGTCTGCACATTTTTACGGCGTCTAAAGCGGAATGGGACAGCATCACTGATGATTTACCACAATATGCAGAACGTCCTTAATATAGTGTTTGATTATGATTTTTGAGACAGCAAATTTAGAAGCAAATGAAATCTATCGTTTGTTAAATGGCGGGGTTACGCCTCGCCCGATTGCTTGGATTAGTACCTTATCTGTGGATGGTGTAGCGAATCTGGCACCTTATTCCTTTTTCAATGTGGCAAGCTGTAACCCGCCGATCCTTTGGTATTCACAAGTGAATCCGAGAACAGGGCAGGACAAAGACACTTTGCGGAATTTAATTGAAACCAAAGAGTGTGTAGTGCATATCGTGAATACTCAGTTACTTGAGAAAATGAACTTGTCATGCGCGGCACTGCCATCCGAACAAAGTGAATTTGATTTTGCTGAAATCGAATCTTGTCCAAGTCATGGCGTAAAACCTTTATCGGTTAAAGGTTCTATGATTCGGTATGAATGTCATTTGCGAGAGGTGATTCAACTCAGCTCCTTGCCATCTGGTGGAACGGTTGTCTTGTTAGATGTGAAATCTATTTATGTCGATGATCGATTGTGGCAAGCCGATACAGGCATGATTGATCAACAGCAATTGGATAGTGTGGGAAGAATGGGGGGAGAGTTTTATAGCTTCACCACGGAATTACAAGCCCTCAAGCGACCATAAAATCAGATAGAAACAATAGGAGGTAAAATACCTCCTATTTTGTGATGGGTAGTTCATCCTTAAGCTGTGTTTCATCCCAGTGATGGTTGATAAATTCGTGAATTGTATTTGATTGTTCGGGTGGACTAATACGTGAAATGATAATGGATTGACAGCGATTAAAGTGTACAAATCGGTGTAGTGTTTTTAGAAATGGTGCTAGCCATGAGCTGAGATCAATTTCTGTATTTTCAATATGTAGGTGCACTAATTCAAATACACCACTTTTACGATGAGCTTTGCAATCAACTCTACCAACAAAAACATCACCAAACAAAATGGGTAAACAGAAGTATCCATATTTTCTTTTTAGTTCAGGGGTGTAACATTCAAGACGGAAGTCAAACTCGAAACAGGCTTTTACGCGTTCTCGATGGATGATTGAATTATCAAAAGGAGAGAGTAAGTGAAGGTTGCTATGATTTGTGTTATACGTTTTTTCAAGTAAATCGATGCGCACATAGATTGTTTGTATTTCATTTCCTTCAAACTTTTGGATGATTTTATCCTCAAGCATTTGACTTAGAATTTTTTCAACATTTTGACGTAATATTTGTCCCTTTTTTAAATGTGTGATTTGCTTGATGGTGGTAAAACCGTACGCTCTAAGATAAGTCTTGACGAGATATTCTGCGTATTCTAATACGGTTGGTAGTGTTGTATTGATCGTGCTGGGCAGCACCCTTTCACTAAGATCATAAACTTTTTCTATACCATTTCGAGCGCTAATCATGAGATCCCCTTGCATAAAAAGCTGCTCAAGCGCGATTTTTGTTGGTTTCCAATTCCACCAACTACTATTACTTTTACTTAAGCTTTCAAAATCTCTAGCTTTTTGTGGTCCCTCAATACGGATTTTGTCGTACACATTGTGCATGATTTGAGAATCAGCTTTAAAATAACGAGATTCACCATTTTTAATGCTCAGCATTTGCGGTAAAGCATAACGAAAATCTTGCATGGGCAAATACGACGCAGCATGAAACCAATATTCAAATATTTGACGTTCTGCGACTAATTGATCAAGAAGTTTGGGCTGATAATCAGGGATTCGTGTCCAAAAAGTATGGTGATGTGCCCGAGAAACCACTGATAAAGTATCAATTTGTACATAGCCCAGCTGTTGTATGGCCGCAAGAACAGCCGCTTTTCCTGAGCCAAAAGGTTTTTTGTGATTCAGACCTTGCGCTTCTAATGTAATTAGTCGTAGTTTTTTTAATAGATCAGCTTGGTTAATCGTCATGATTTCCCTCAAGTATTTTTATTCAAACATTTGTTATTTCGCTGAATATTACATTTCTAAATTTCACACCTTCAGAAATCATTCAGGCGAAACTAAAAAAGTATTTCACGACGAGATGTGCGGTTGGTAAAGGCGTGCATTATTTTATCAAGTGATAAAATGAAACTTCTTTTTCTACGCGTCATTGGCTATTATTAGAACATAAAATATTTTAAATCAAATTATTAAGAGTATTTATGAGTACTGAATTATCTTTAGAGAAACAAGAGCAAAAAGAAATTTTACCATTTTCGCCCAAAAACTTATGGATGCTGTTCTTCCAACCGAAGACATTTTTTTCTTTGCCAGCAATCTATCATCATCGCAGTATTATGATAGCTGCCTATTTAATAGGTGTGTTTTCTGTCATGGATCGAGTCGATCAAAAGTTGCTTCAAGCAGAATTTGGAAATCGCACCTCGTTAATGCTTGATATTACAGATGCTTGGTGGAGTTATTGGTTACTCGTTTTAGGGCTGGGGACGATTTCTGCTGTAATTGTTTGGTTGATACACGGTTGGTGGTATAAAAAGCGTTTACAGTTTTCAGGCGCCAAAGACGCAGACCCACAACTGGCCCGACATATTTGGGCTTTACAATCTTTAGTTGCAGCTTTGCCTGTTATGATTGTCGTAATATTACAGACATTGATGTATAGTAGTTATCTTGATGCCTATCAAAACTCATCAATTTTGAACTTGGTGGTAATTCCTTTTATATTTTGGTCATGTTGGGTGAGTTATCGAGCAGCAACCTCAGTGTTTAATACCAACGGATGGGCGAAATTTTGGTTTCTGGCATTTCCGATCACGTTTTATGTGCTAGCAATGGGGCTTTTGACCGCTTTAATGGCAAATGCATGATCGGTATAGGATAGCAAGCAGGAAGGGAAACCTTCCTGTCTTTTCAATATCAACGGGCAGTTAGTGCCTCACCTTCAAATTTCACACCATCCCAACCATTTTGCATAAATTGACGAATGTTTTGGTGGTCCGTTCCTTCTGGTGTTGCAAGCACAGAAGCGTAATGCTCAGCAAATAAACTTAAGGTATCTTCAGCATTTAAGCCTTCAATTTTAGCAAAAGAAAAAACTTTGGCACTGCCTTGATTTTCCGTTGCAGCATTAAATTGTGCGCCATTTTGAAAAGCAGTTGGAGTGTGTTGATAGCGTGCTTCAATAAATGCCAACACATCTGCAAATTTTGCTGAGCCATCTTTTAATTGTGCGAGTAAGCTTTGTGCCATGAGGACTTTCCCTTGTTATTTCGTCAGCGGACAATAATAACATGATGTATCTGTGGATAACTTTGCCTTTATACACAGATTAAAAGATTCATTGAGTTGTTTAAAAATTATGTTATTTTAGGGCAAAGGAGATGGCATTCCTCCTGTAACAAACCGCCATTGTGGCTAATGATGCCTACGTTACCCTGAACAGGGGCGTAGGATCGTGCGTGCTCTGTTCTTTATTTAGAGGGCTCGCAGATGCATACTATCGATAAAAAAATTGATCACACCATGTCTTATCTTTGTTGTACTCCACATTTGGTTTTGGAGTAATTATGTATTATTCCTTGATTTCAATTGCATTAGGTTCTGTGCTCGGCGCATGGTTACGTTGGTTTATTGGCTTAAAACTCAATCCAATTTTTCCACATATTCCACTCGGGACCGTAAGTGTTAATTTGGTTGGTGGCTTTATTATTGGCTTTGCGATTTCATATTTTTCGCAAAGTGCTTTAAGTCCAAATTATAAACTATTTGTGATTACTGGATTTTGTGGGGCACTCACCACCTTCTCAACCTTTTCCGCTGAGATTATTACGCTGTTGCAAAGTGGTAAATTGGAATACGCAGCACTGACTATTTTGATCCATGTATTGGGATCATTGTTGTTTACGATTTTGGGTATGAGTCTACATCAATGGTTGAGTGCTGCTTAGTTTGGGAGTGTTAGATCGATGAATGGATTTTTAATTAGCTTTTATACTGCGCAAAGTCGTCAGTATGAAGGACAATCAATCGTTGATTGGTTGCTAGCGATCGCAAAGCAAATGGATTTACGTGGTGCGACAGTGATGAATGCCAGTCAAGGGTTGGATCATCGAGGGCAGTTTCATTCAGCGGGTTTCTTTGAGTTGGCAGATCAGCCCGTACAGATCCAGTTTGCAGTCACTGAACAACAGGCCACAGCCTTACTTGACTATCTAAAGACTCAAGATATTTCATTATTCTATGTCAAAAGCCCTATTGAATTTGGCTTTATTGGCACTGCTTCTGCTTCGGATTAAACAATAATAAGTTTCAGACATAAAAAAAGAAGTCTAAGAGGAGGAGATTAGAGCCTTAGACTTCGAATTTTTTTACTTTAATTGCTCAACCTTAAAATAAGATTAAGCCTTACGATTAAAACGCCCAAAGCGTTTATTAAAGCTTGCAACACGACCTTCATTGCTCGCCTGACGTTGCTCACCTGTATAAAACGGATGTGAAGCACTTGAAATATCAAGCGTCACATAAGGGTAAACTTGACCTTGATATTCTTTGGTCTGTTTGGTTTGAATGGTGCTACCAATCAAGAAATATGTATCTGCATTGGTGTCATGAAAAAGTACTTTTTGATAAGCAGGGTGGATATCTTTACGCATATTGAATACTCCTATGAATTATAGAAATGTTATAACATAACTATAATCGCGTCAATCAGAGTACATTATGTGTAGAGTTGTCAGGGCCTTTTCACGGCATGGGTACTAACTCTTCAAATAGATCATTTAGATTGTCATGCACCTTGAGATGGATAAGATTCCAGTAGTGACCAGAAATGGTACGGTTGACCATTAGGGTATCTGGCGATGGTTTAAAGACATCCCAGTATTTCAATGACTTTTTAACCAGACGCATCCCATCATGATGTGAGGAGTTTTCTTCAAAGTCATAGTGCGTACTTAAAGGACGGAGTAGAATTTCGATCCATTGTAGGTACAACTCACTTGGGAATTTCTGTTTTTCTGCAATTGAATGGAGTTCGACCAATAAATCTTCAACTTGATCAATGTCTTCTTGGCGAGCAGCATTCACCAGTGCTTTAAAGTGTTGAATAATTTCAGGTGAAAGGGTTTTGACGCTACCATAATCGTAGATGATGACACTTCCATCTTCACGGAAGGCAAAATTTCCAGGATGCGGATCGCAGTGGAAACGTTTTAGGAAGAACATTTCCTGCCCTAAAGCACGAATTAAGCGACGACCGATCTGATTGCGGATATCAACTGACCACGTACTTGCCGTTTCAATCGATTCACCTTGTTCAAGACTTAAGGTCAATACGCGCCGTGAAGAATATTCTTTATATACTGTTGGGATAATGATTTGGTCATCCAATTTTTCATGGAAGGTTTTAAAAACTTCGAGATTCTGTGCCTCGATTTCATAGTTTAATTCTGCTGATAAACTGTCTTGAATCTCTTGGAATAATTGGTCTTGTAGTTTTTTATCAATTTTGAGGACACCCATGAGGCGTAAGGCAAGACGGACTTGTTTAAGATCACTCTCACATGCGTCATCCACTCCAGGGTACTGAACTTTGACTACCACTGCTTGACCATTTGGAAGTACTGCACGGTGAACCTGTCCAATTGAGGCTGCTGCAAAAGGTTCTGCTTCAAATGAGCTAAAAATTTGATTTAAAGGCTTGCCGAGTTCTTTTTCAACTTGTTGTTGAATGGCTGAGAAAGGCATAGCGGGTGCTTGGCGTTGTAACTTGGCAATCGCTTTTGCAACTTCAGGCGGGAAAATGTCTTTGTATTGTGAGGCGATTTGCCCAACTTTCATGACTGCGCCTTTCATTTCTCCTAGTGTGTCAGCGATTTGCAAGCCAATGTCTTGGAACAGTTGGCTACGTGCTGCATTTTTTTGCTCTTCGTCAGCAGTGAAGTTGCGAATGGAGTTTGCTACACTTTTACTGGCAATGCTTGCGGTCATGCCAGCCAGTTTTAAAAAACGTTTACTGGGTGAGCTTGCATGTTTTGCCATTTTGCTTGACCTCGGGTGATCCGCTGTTATCGTGATACTTTGATCATAGGCGACAAAGCTTAAATTGCCTATAACAAAATGTTAAGTCCTGTAAGTATTAAACCTTACTGCCTTCATGATCATCATGAAACGTAATTTATGTGATCTCTGCTAAACGTTTATTATTTAAGTATAAGCGCCCAATTAAGAGTACACAGGCAATGCTTAAACCAATAATCAAACCGAGCCAAACGCCTGCGACGCCCCAAATGGTATAACGTGCTAAATATAAGCCAATCGGGAACGCAATGACCCAATAAGCCATGAGGGTAATCCACATCGGTGCTTGGGTGTCTTGCATGCCACGTAGACAACCTGCCGCACCGACTTGCCAAGCATCCATGAGCTGATAAGCCATCGCAAACCAGAGTAAATACATGGCTACAGGAATGACATGAGGGTCTGTTGTATAGATAGCAACGATATATGGGCGTGCAATTGCAATTAACAGCATGGTACAGATTGCAAAGAAAGTCGCACTCATTAGTCCGATTTTCTGAACTTGACGCATGGCATGCCAGTTTTTCTCACCATAGTACATTCCAACACGAATCGTGAGTGCAATCGCGAGAGATAACGGAATCATAAATAAGACAGAGGTTACAGAGATTGCAATTTGATGTGCGGCAATCGCATTTTCCCCTAATGGACTTAATACCAATGCACCTGTGCTGAAGATACTCACCTCAAAGAAAATCGCCAAACCAATCGGCAGACCTAGCATCAAGATGCGTTTTGCCCACATTGGATCAAGTTTTTCCCATGTCGTGAAGACCGGAGTTTTTTGATAGGCTTTGGCTTTAGAAATATAAATAGCTAAAGTGATAAACATCAACCATTGCAGAATTGCCGTTGCGAAACCACAGCCTGCACTCCCTAAAGCAGGAATCGGCCCCAAACCATACATGAAAATCAGGTTCAGTGGGATCAGTACTACAAGCGCGGCTAAACTAATGACGGTGACTGGACGAGGATGCCCCAATGCCTCTGAGTAACTGCGTAATGCGGCATACATCATCACTGCAGGCATCCCAAAACCAATTGCATGCAAGAATAAGCTTGCCTTGGGCAATAAGCTTTCAGGTACGCCAAACAATGGCAATAATAGTGGCATCGCTTGCAAAATGAGCATTGCGATTACACCGAGAATGGCGGCAACCCACAATGATTGGCGTGCAATGGTGGGAATTTTCTCAGGTGTCTTGGCGCCTCGTGCTTCGGCGACGAGTGGTGTTGTTGCAATCATAATCCCCGCAAAAAGCAGCATAATGGGCATCCACAATCCAACGCCAACAGCAATCGCTGCAAGATCACCTGCGGATAGATGCCCCGCCATAATGGTATCTATCAAGCCAAAACCAGCTTGAGCAAATTGGGTGATCAAAATAGGGAGCATTAAATGAGACAGTTGTTTGAGTTCAAACCGTGTGTTGGTAACGTGAGCCACTAAATATACTCTTCAAAATTAACGCTGTAGTGTGAGTAAAACACCAATAAAAATGACAATACTGCCGAGTAGGCGTTGCCAATTCACGGGGATTTTTTCTGTGCCTAACCAACCAAAATGATCTAATAAAATTGAGATGGTGAGCTGACCAAAAATTACAAGACCCGAAAAAGTCAGAAATCCGAGTTTAGGCGCAGTATAGATACTCATACTGATGGCATAAACCCCAAGAAAGCCGCCAATCCATAGAAACCATGGAATTTGTGAAAGTTCACCTAAAGTAGGTTTGGCTGTGCTTTGAAAGTAAACCAATAACGCCAAGATAATTGTACCAACTAAAAAAGATAAAAAGGCTGCTTGTAAGGGGGAATGAAGATGCTCTCTGAGTTGAGCGTTAATTGCAGTTTGAAATGCCATTGCCACGCCAACGCCGAGCGCTAGGGGAAGCATCAGAAGCAATTGGCTTGAAATTTTCATCATATGATTTGGTCTAATTGTTCTTTATTTTTACAGTCTAACTGAATCCAAGCATGATGATAAGCAATAGCATTGTTGCAACATGCAACCGACTTAAAGGGAGTCATGATAAAATAGAGGGGTTCTTTTATTGAGCCGCTATTTTGAGTCCGTTAAATCCAGCAAATATTCCTTTATCCCTATATATTCACATGCCTTGGTGTGTGCGTAAATGTCCTTACTGTGATTTTAATTCACATGCTGTTCCTGATGGGCATTTGTCTATGGATTTGGAACAGCAATATCTTGCAGCCTTAGTGGCTGATTTTGAGACGCAAATTGAAATGGCACAAGGGCGATCAATTCATAGCGTATTTATTGGTGGGGGAACACCATCGCTGATTTCGGCTCAAGGTTATCAGTGGTTATTTGAACAACTCAAAGCACGGTTAAGTTTTGAAGCTGATTGTGAAATTACCCTAGAAGCCAATCCCGGTACGGTTGAGCATGATCCATTTGCAGATTATCTTGCGGTTGGTATTAATCGGTTATCGCTTGGTGTGCAAAGTTTCGATACTGAGCATTTGCAGCGTTTGGGACGTATTCATACTGCCAGCAATGCACTGGATGCGATTCAACAAGCACGACAAGCCGGTTTTGAGCGTGTGAATGTCGATTTGATGCATGGTTTACCTCAGCAAACAGAGCAACAGGCATTAACTGATCTAAAATTGGCTGTAGGGCATGGTGCGACGCATATTAGCTGGTATCAATTGACCATTGAGCCGAATACGGTTTTTTTTAGAACTCAGCCTGTGTTGCCGCAAGATGAAGTCTTAGAAAACATCCAAGCGGAGGGTGAGGCATACTTAAAAGCCAATGGCTATGTAAATTATGAAGTTTCCGCATGGCGAAAGGAAAAGCCATCAGCACATAATTTGAATTATTGGCAATTTGGCGATTACCTCGCGATTGGAGCCGGCGCACATGGAAAGGTGACACGTCCTGAAGGCGTCTATCGGTTTCAAAAAACTCGCTTACCGAAAGATTATTTAGCTAAAGTTCCTGCTGAACATGTGCAAATGAAACGTATTGAAGCAGATGAGTTACCATTTGAATTTATGATGAATGCTCTACGTCTCAATCATGGCATTGATGCTGCATTGTATGCGCAGCGTACTGGATTGAATTTGGCGGAGTTAGCGCCTATTTTGAATACTTTGCGAGAGAAGAAGCTCTTGATAGCTGATGTAAATCGTATTGCATGTACTGAGCAGGGGCATATCTTTTTAAACTCAGTATTAGAGGCATTTTTATAACTTGATCATCATTTACGTTGAGCAAGGATGCTTAAAGTAAGTTAAAGATTATAGCTGTCATCTTTTGGAAAGATATTCCATACAAAATAAAAAACCTCATCATAAATGATGAGGTTTTTAGAATCTGGTGGGTCGTCCGCGACTCGAACGCGGGACCAACGGATTAAAAGTCCGCTGCTCTACCAACTGAGCTAACGACCCTGAAATAATTTTAGAGTAACACTCTAAAATTGTTGCAAGACAAGCGAAGCGCGTAGTCTTACAAATCTTGATAACTTTCGGTTATCAATCCTTTTCAGGAGTATCAAAACTTAAAGTGGTGGGTCGTCCGCGACTCGAACGCGGGACCAACGGATTAAAAGTCCGCTGCTCTACCAACTGAGCTAACGACCCATCTCGTTTTGATGTTGCGTATTCTAGCAACTTATTCAGCTAACACAAGAGGAAATTTAAAAACATGTGCATGATTGTTTATAAAAAGCACGATTTCCTCTTATTTAGCTAAAAAATAAACTAGAAACGGTATTGATAACTTTGAATATTATCAAATATCTCAGTGTTTACATCACAATAGCTTGATGCACCAGGTAATAAAACCAGTAAACGCTCAGAAGTTTTGCTTGGATCAAACGAATCTTCTTTCAGCTTGTTTTTCTGGTATTTGAACGTACCTGTAGTTTCAACTTTCTCTTGTACACGTAAGAACACTGGAATTGCATAGGACGGTAGGCATTTTTTAAATACATTGACCATTTCACTGAGGTCAGTCTTATCTAACGTCTGCCCATCAGCTAAGGTGATTGCCGCCATGCCTGCACGACCATTGGTATTTGGGATTTCAACACCATAAACAACTGCTTCTGCGATTTTTTCGTATTCAGAAACCATGTTTTCAACTTCAGTGGTTGATACGTTCTCACCTTTCCAACGGAAAGTGTCGCCTAAGCGATCGACAAACTGTGCATGACGGAAACCGATATCACGAACTAAATCACCTGTATTGAAGTATGAGTCGCCTTTTGTGAAGACATCTTTCAATATAACCGACTTGTTTTTTTCAGGATCAGTATAGCCATCAAAAGGAGAGCGGCTGGTAATCTTACCTACAAGTAGGCCAACTTCACCTGTTTTGACTTTCTTGCAATAGCCTTTACTATCACGTACCAGTTCATTTTTCTCTTTGTCATATTCAACGATTGCATATGGTGTTGGAGAAAAGCCAACGGTGTTGTCAAAGTTAAAGATATTACTAAAACCAACGTTACCTTCACTTGATGCATAAAGCTCGAGGACTTCTTGTACACCAAAGCGTTCTTTAAACTTGCCCCAAATATTTGGGCGCATACCGTTACCAATCATTTTGGTGACGCGGTGCGCGCGATCTAGTTCAGTTACTGGTGCATCCATGAGATAGCGGCACAACTCGCCAACATAACCGATTGCTGATGCATTGAACTTTTGTACATCTTTCCAGAACGCACTGGTTGAATATTTGCGACGTACTGCAAGTGTTGCACTACCTGCAATTACACCACACCAGCACACCACTACACCTGTAGCATGGTAAAGCGGTAAAGTCACATACATGACATCATCTTTACCTAGATTAAGGATGTGGCCATAGGTACCGTAAGCCAGCGTCCAGCGGCTATGTGTGAAGATCACAGCCTTTGGTAGACCAGTTGTACCCGATGTATAAATGTAGAATAAACCATCTTTGCCCGTTACTGTACGGGTGGTTGATGGATTAAATTTTGGAAATTGATCAATTTGTTGGGCTAGATTGACGTAGTCTTGAGGAGCAGTACCTGGATCTTTGCGTGTCTCTTGATCAGCAAACCAATGAAAACGGTCTGGCGCAACAGTTAAGTCTTGACGAATTTCATCAATTGCAGCACGAACTTCCTCACCTGCAATCACTGCAATTGGATTAACCAGATTAATACTGTGCGCAAGTACTTTACCAATTTGTGAGGTATTGACGAGCGCAATAGTTACCCCAATTTTTGCCAAAGCAACAATCGTAGCAATAAGCTCAGGGCGATTTTCTACCATTACGGCAATCACATCGCCCTTTTTCGCACCGATTGAAAGATAGTAATGGGCAATCTGGTTTGCCCATTCGTTGAGTGCTTGATAGCTGTAACTTTGATCTTCAAATAACAGGGCAATACCTTGTGGGTTGCGTTTTACTGCTTTTTCGAATGCAATGCCAAGACCCGCAGGGGATGAAGGCGTCCGCAAATATGCTTGTTTAAGCCCATTGAGGATATGAGGTACTTTGGTGATAAAGTTCGGTAGTCGAGTTGCGACATCACCAAGGGTAATAATATCGGTTTGTGTAGTTTGGCTCATATCAATCCTATTTATTTTTTGATCAATCCAAAATGGCTATCTATTGGAACACAACCATTTACATCACTGTTGTTGATGCTGTTTTTAATGGTAAGTTCCTAGAGCAATCAACCTAATTTTGACAAAATAACAAAAAAGCCCAGTCATCGAAATGACTAGGCTTTTGTTTATTGTGTGCAATTTAGCAAATTATTCATTGCTAGGCGTGGTTTTCTTTGGTGGTCGTCCACGTGGACGGCGAGGGCGACTTGATTTTTCTTTCTCGATTTTCGCTGCTTCATCCTCTTCTGAATCGGCAGTTTCAGTTTTCTCTGCTGATTCAGGTTTTTCCACAACTTTCTCAACTTTTGTAGTTTTCTCTACGGTCTCTACTACAGTTGTTGACTCTTCTGTTGTAGGTTGTTGAGGTTCTGGTTGAGTTTCCTCTGCAACAGGAACTATTTCTGCTTCAGATGCTACTTTTGCTTCTGCTGCTGCAAGTTCTAAAGGTTGCTGCTCTGGAGCAGGGGAAACCTCTGATGTCGGTGCTTCAACGGCTATAACTTCTTTTGTTTTAGTTTCAGAAGCTATTTCCGCATTTTCGACAACGGCTGGTGCAGCATTTGAAGCAAGATGTGCTTCTTTGGCTTGTTCTGCAGCAAGTTTAGCCAAACGACGTCGTTCACGAGGATCATTTGCGACACGTGCTGCCGGTGCTTTAGGTGGCGTTAAGTCTAGCACTGGCGCTGGCTCTGCTTCTGCAGCGATTTTCTGCGTTGGGAGTTCAGCATCGCGTGTTACAGGACGCTTTTCTTCAACAACAGTTTCTTCTGTCATTAAAGATGCAGCATGTTGTTCAGTGAACTTCTGTAACGCACGGTTGAATGTGGTAATTAAACCAAATTGCTCAATTAAGATCGTACAATCTTCACCGTACACATGACGGATTAAGCTGCCAAGCGTGTATTGTCCCAATGTTGGGATTTGCGATGGCGCAATTTTAGGTACAGCTGCTTTCTGAGCTGTTTGCGCACCACGTTGGCGACGACGTGAACGTGGATCATTGCTAGCACGTTTTACTGGCGCTTGTGCTGCTTCGATTGCTGGTGCCTCTTCAGCCACAACAGCTTCTGTTTCAGCAACTGGAGTCGTCTCTTTTTGTTCGACGACAGGAGTGGCTTCAACCTTTTTCGCAGGCGCTTGCTGTTGGTTGAGTGCAACAATTTCACTTTGTCCTTGATCAATATTCACAATCAAAGCAGTACTCATAGGCTCTGCACGAGGTGTATCGATCACATCCACTTTCACCTGTTGAGGGTTAACCACTGTTTCTGCTGGTGTTTCATTTAAAACACTTTGGTCACGATGGCGATTTGGGCGATTTGGACGTTGTTGATTATTGCGGTCACGACGTGGAACAGGCGCTGATTCATTTCCATTTGTAGCATCATGATGCTGTTGTTGATTTTGAGGTTCTTGTGACTGCTGACGTTTTTGTTGACGTTTTAGCTCACGTTGCTCATGGCGTTGTTCTTGACGTGATAATTGTACAACTTCTTCATGCACTTGGTTTTGTTGCTCATGAGCATGTGCATGTTGTTCACGCTGTTCTTTATGTTTGCGTTTCTTTTGATTTTGATTCGGACGATGTGGTTTTTCATCTTTATCAAATGATTCACGCGTTTCTTGTTTCACAGGGTTTTGTGAAATATATACATTGTTTGCAGCTGGTACCGTAGTCTCAGTGATGACTGGAGCATTTACTTGACCAAATTGACCGCGGCTCACCGCGCCATTGTTGATCATTTGCTCAATCGCTGCTGCCGCATTTTGTGCAGAACGAGATTGATCAATCGTTTGTGCTTGTTTTTGAACAAATAGGTTTTCTAACCAAGCACAAGGACTTGCTGATTTCTGCGCAGGCACTTGTGCTTGCTTCGGTTGAGCAGCAGACTGTGGTTGAGCATTTTTTTTCTGCGGAGCAGTAGTTTGAACTTGTGCAGGAGCAGCATGAACGTGTTCAGCATCTTCTAGATGCCATTCTGATGACTCATAGCCAAGTTCTTTTTCACTTGAACGGGTTGCTTCGGTACGTTCATAGCTAGAAGGGGCAAAGCCTGCTGGATTGTATTGGATTTGGTAATGTGGTGTTTCTAAATGCGGGTGAGGCAATACAGTGACACGTACATTTGAAGTTTGTTCAAGATAAACAAGGCTATGACGTTTTTCATTCAATAAGAAGGCTGCGATTTCTACAGGAACTTCAACTTGAACTTCACCTTGGCGCTCACGTAATGCAATTTCCTCGACCTTACGCATGATCGATAGTGAAAGTGAACGTAAGTCACGTACCATACCTGTACCATGGCAACGAGGGCAAACATAGCCAGTCGCTTCTTCTAACGAAGGACGTAAGCGTTGACGGCTCATTTCCATGAGACCAAAGCGTGACAGTTGACCGAACTGGATACGTGCGCGATCACTTTGTGTTGCTTCACGAAGTTTCGCTTCCACCATACGTTGATTGCGGTCTTTGGTCATGTCGATGAAATCGATCACAACCAAGCCACCAATATCACGTAAACGAAGTTGACGTGCAATTTCTTCAGCTGCTTCTAAGTTGGTATTTAAAGCTGTTTCTTCAACATCATGACCACGTGTTGATTTCGCTGAGTTGATATCGATTGAAACCAACGCTTCAGTTTGGTCAATCACGATAGAACCACCAGACGGAAGTTTTACTTCACGTTCATAAGCGGTCTGGATTTGGCTTTCAATACCAAAATGAGCGAATAGCGGCTCATTTAAAGTATAGGTTTTTAATTTGTCGAGTTGACGCGGCATTACTGCTTTAACAAAGTTATACGCTTCGTTATAAGCTTGTTCGCTATCAATCAAAATCTCGCCCACATCATCGCGTAAATAGTCACGAATCGCGCGCGTAACAACACCAGCTTCTTGATGAACGAGCATTGGTGAAGGACCAGTGCTTGCAGAGCTTTGGATTTGTGCCCAAAGGTCAAGCAAGTGTTGTAGATCGAGTTGTAATTCTTCTTGAGTGCGTCCGATACCTGCGGTACGAACGATGACGCTCATGCCACGAGGGATATTTAAGGTCGCTAAAATTTCTTTGAGTTCTTCACGAACTGAACCCGAAATTTGACGACTAATACCGCCACCTTTCGGATTGTTTGGCATGAGAACTAAATAACGACCAGCAAGTGAAATAAATGTCGAAAGCGCAGCACCTTTGTTGCCACGCTCTTCTTTTTCAACTTGGACCAATAATTCCGTGCCTTCAGTAATGAGTTCACGAATATTTGAGGTTTGACGAGGATCAGCCTTGAAATACGAGTTTGCAATTTCTCGCATAGACAAAAAGCCTTGACGCTGTGCGCCATACTCAACGAAAACCGCTTCTAAAGATGGCTCAACGCGAGTGACATGGCCTTTATAGATATTTGATTTTTTTTGTTCACGAGTACGATTTTCTAAATCGAAATCGTAAAGACGATTACCAGTGATAAGTGCAACGCGGACTTCTTCTGCGTGGGTTGCATTAATCAACATACGTTTCATGGGTGTGACACCTAATAGTGATGCACACAAACAACTGGCCCAATATTTTGAGCAAACATCAAATTGGCGCGATCAAGACTCAGAAGCAACAGTATTTTGGATGCTCTGAAACCACTGACTGTAAATCCAGCTTGGGCTTTGATACGGTTATTTCGATGTCAGCAATACTGCTTTAATCTTCGATCTATTGACATTTCATTCATGTCTTACATCTGTGAAATATCACTAGATCCGACATAATCAAAGTTTCCTGTACGCTTCACTGGCGGGTGAGCGGTGCATTGGATGGTGACTTTCACTGTCATTAAGCATTGAAGTCGATCCATCTGGAAGTTCTTGATACGGAATGATCATCGTATCTCTGCTTAGCAGTTCCAATGCATCAACGCTTTAGCCTGAATGCGACATCAGGGAGCAAATTGTCTGATGTGGATCAGTTTACGTTTAATAACCAACAAGAGTTGGCGACATATTTTTTCTGAACAAACTGTATGTGCAGATGCACAATTAAACGCAACAGTTTGTCATTTTGCCGATATAATAAGCCTTCGGCGTCGGCATAATTCTTTAGGACCTATCCGAGCTGTTGGTGAATATCTCATCGATTTAAAATTTTATCTAAATAAAATTTCTGATTTGATGCTCACTTACGGTGGTATCCGTGCGCTGAATATATCAAACCTTGCGGCATCTGCCTATGGGCTAAGTTTAGGTTTCTTGTGAAATAACTTAGCTAAATGATCATTTTTTAATCATATTTAGCAAATCTTGGATAAATCGAGCGTATGAATTCTACACAACAATGGCAAAGTGTCACTTGGTTTGACGTGGATGAGCATCAAGACGGGCAGCGAATAGACAACTTTTTATTTACCCGATTAAAAGGTGTTCCAAAAAGTCGAATCTATCGTTTGATTCGTGAAGGACAAGTACGTGTCAATAAAAAAAGAATAAAAGCAGAGACACGGTTGCAGATTGGTGATCAGATTCGTGTTGCACCGATTCGTTATGAGCAAAAAGATGAAACGGCTGCTCCTGTGAGTGATAGCGTTGCTCAAAGCTTATTGAGCCGTGTCGTCTATGAAGATGAAGGTTTATTGGTGGTTAATAAGCCTTCCGGCATTGCAGTACATGGCGGTAGTGGTGTCGCATATGGCTTGATTGAGGCTTTGCGTGCGGCGACAGGGAAAAAATATTTAGAATTGATTCATCGTATTGACCGAGATACTTCTGGCTTGGTGATGATCAGCAAAAAGCGTAGCACCTTAAAATTGTTACAAGACCTACTGCGTGAGCATAAAATTCAAAAAACCTATGCGGCGATTGTCAAAGGACAGGTCAGCTTGGATAAGCAGTTGATTGATGCACCTTTATTACGTTATGAACTGGCTAATGGTGAACGTCGTGTGCGTGTCACCAAAGAAGGTAAGCCTAGTAAAACAGAATGGAAGGTGGCTGAGCGTTTTAAAACAGCAACTCTGGTGCATGCTTCGCCTTTATCAGGTCGTACCCATCAAATTCGTGTACATGGTTTAAGTATTGGTCATCCACTGATTGGTGATGATAAATATGGACACAATACAGCGTATTCAGGACCTGAGGCGCGACGTTTGTGTTTACATGCCATGCGTTTAGAGATTCCAAACTATCCAACCATTGAAGCACCTATGCCTGAAGATATGCAGCAGTTAATTGATGAGTTGAGAAAGCAATCATGAATCAAATTGAGAACATCATCATGCGTCAAAATGTGGAATTGGTGATTTTTGATTGGGATGGAACCTTGTTTGATTCTGTTGGGCAAATTGTGGCAAGTTTGCAGCATGCTGCACAACAATTTGAACAGCCGCTGAGCAGTGACGCTGCGAAAAGTATTATTGGTTTGGGCTTGCCTGAGGTTATGCAAATCTTATTTCCACAGGTACCCCATTTACAGCAGGATATTTTGCAATGTTATGCGGATCATTATGTGGCGAACTCGAAGGGTGATGTCTGGTTTAATGGCGTTGCTGAACTGCTCACTGATTTAAAGCAACAAGGTTTGAAACTTGCTGTTGCCACTGGTAAAAGCCGTAAAGGCTTGGATCGAGTGCTTGGACAAACCAATAGCCATGACATTTTTGATATTACCCGTGCGGCGAGCGAAACCAGATCGAAACCAGATCCATTGATGTTACAAGAAATCATTTCAGAGATGGATGTGGCTGTGGATCGTGCCATTATGGTGGGAGATACTAGTTATGATCTTGAGATGGCACAAAATCTGAATATGCCAAGAATCGGCGTCAGTTATGGCGTGCATAGTGTTGAAACGTTACAACGTTATCAACCGCTTACGATTGCGGATAATGTGCAACAATTGCATGGTTATTTGCAAGGGATGATACAATCGACGGCACTCTCAGAGAGTTAAGTGGTTTAAGCATTACACCAAGGTGGGGGAGCATGCTCTCCCATCAAAAAAATAATAACAAAACAATAGGAAAGCCATGAGTCGTTCAATTCGTTTGCTCAATCTTTTGCAATTATTAAGAGAATATCGTTATCCAGTAACGGCAAAGGTGCTGGCGGAGCGTTTACGAATCAGTCAGCGTAGTGTTTATCGTGATATTGAGAGTTTGCGAGAGCAAGGTGTCAGTATTGATGCTGCTGCGGGTCTAGGTTTTCAACTTAAAGAAAACTTCTTACTTCCACCGATGACATTAAATGAAACCGAAATTGAAGCTATTTTCTTGGCATTAAACTGGTTAAGTGAGATTCCTGATCAAGCCCTAAAATCAGCATCAACTTCTGTATTGGCAAAACTGAATGCGGTACTACCTACGCATTGTCAGCATCTACTACAACAAACCACGCTAAGATCAATTCAAACATGGTTGCCTGTAGATGAGCAGTTAGTTGAGCAGGTTCGAATCGCGATTCGTCAACAAGTCAAAATCATGGTTGATTATGCCGATGAGCAGCAACGAGTCAGTTCAAGAGTATTGTGGCCATTTGCATTAGGATATTTTAATGATCGTATCGTTTTAGCAGCATGGTGTGAACTGCGTAATGGATTTCGACATTTCAGAATAGATCGAATACAGCAATTGAGTTTAAGCCAAGAGTTATATCCTCATTTTAAACAACAACTTTTCCAACAATGGTGGAGACAAGAAGTTTGCCACTCCACTACTGACAAAAACTGACAATCAAAAGTATTAAATTTAAATAAGACCAAATAAACAAGGAAATATCAAAATGGCTCTAAAACTATATACAAATTCTTTTTCACGTGGTGTTGTTGTCGATTGGTTGTTAATCGAACTGGGTATTGAATGTGAACGCATTGAAGTTGCTTTTGATACGGAAATGAAAACACCTGAATATTTAAAAATTAATCCTTTTGGGAAAGTACCTGTTCTAGTTGATGATGATGTGGTGATCTATGAGTTGGGGGCTATTTGCGCTTATTTGACCGATAAGTTTGCAGAGAAAGGCTTAGCGCCAGCGTTAAATGATCCGCAACGTGGTGTGTATTATCGTTGGTTATTCTTCATTTCTGGACCATGGGAAGCTGCTGCAACCGACCGTATGCTTGGTGTAGGGGTGAATCCTGAACAAAAGTCTTCAGTTGGCTATGGCGACTATGATGATGCTTATAATGCCTTTGTGATTGGCGTGGGTGAGGCTGCACCTTATTTATGTGGTGAGCAGTTTACAACGGCGGATGTGTTGGTGGCAGCTATGTTATTTTGGCAACTGAAAATGGAAGAAATACAACCTCATCCAGCAATAGCGCGTTATTTGGATCATGTGAGTAAGCGCCCTAGTTATGAGAAATTTGCTGAATTTTTTAGTCATGCTGGTTAAGGATATAGAATTGTTAGAAACAGTCGCTTGATGCGGCTGTTTTTTTATGTGGTGCGGAAACTAGAGGAAAAGCCAGTGCATATCATTTGGAATAAAATCAACCACCAATCCGTATGATAACGACGTGAAAATGGTATTGACTCGGTCAAAGAAAATCAGCATAACTAACAGCTTATGTTAGGATCAGGGCGTCATTAAATTTTCTAAGATTGATACATTTTGTATATGAGAAAAACTTGGATTGACTTGATACTTAAAGCCTAAAGATCGAAATATTCCTATCATCCCATGCGATTGGATTTCACCATAGAAGACGTACATGAAAGATAAGCCGACATTAACCTATCAATTGCCGACACAATCTTGCTTGAGCCATACATGGATGAAACCTCCATTTCCGCATGAGGCATCTGAGCATAGTGGTCTTGATCGTTTCTACAATCTAGAGCGTCCTTTGTCACCACTAGGCCGTAAAGGCTTGGTGAAATGGCTAGCCACACGGAAGTCCTTTACATGGCAGGTTGATCGGGCACATGAGTTGAATTTGCGTAATCAAATTTTGGAATTTCCCCAAAACCGTCCTCATGCGGATTTGAATGATTGGCAAATATGGTTTGTGGGGCATGCGACTGTTTTGATCCAAATAGGTCCGTATAACTTTTTAACAGATCCTGTTTGGAGTGAATATGCAAGTCCACGGCAAGGACGTGGTCCACAGCGTGCGTGTACAGCTGGAATTGCTTTAGAGCATCTGCCTTATATTCATGGTGTGCTATTGAGCCATAATCATTATGATCATCTTGATTTGGCGACTTTAGAATGGCTTCATCAGAAGTTTGAAATGCCGATCTATACGGGTTTAGGCAATGGTTATTATATGCCTGAACATTTGCATGTGATTGAAATGGATTGGTGGCAAGAAATTCCATTTCATGATGAATTGAAAATTGCTTATACGCCAGCACAGCATGCCTCTGGACGTGGATTTAGGGATCAAAATCGCGCGTTGTGGGGGGGATTTTCATTGCTTGCAAAAACAGGACATTGTTTTTTTGCAGGTGATACAGGCTATGCAGGACATTTTAAGCAGATCCATGAGCGTTATGGTGATGCGAGAGTAGCATTGCTACCTATAGGTGCTTATGAGCCGCGTCATTTGATGCGCCATGTGCATATGAATCCACAAGATGCGTTCCATGCACATCTAGATTTGCATGCACACCGATCGCTAGCGATACATTATCGGACTTTTCAGCTGACGGATGAAGATCGTGATGCGCCAGAACAAGAGCTGATGCATGAGATGAAAGCATCCTCAAAATTAGTGAGTCCATTTTATTGTATTCGTGAAGGGCATTTTATTCGAGCTTGATCTCTTGGAGGGTATCAATACACCACAAGGCAATAATTGAAAGGCTAATCAATCCGAGATTCATGACCACAGGATTAAATGCTTGATAGATTTTATTGGGGTAAATCAATAAAACGAAAATAAATAACCCAATCAGACTGATAATATTTAACTTATGTAAATATCGATGTGTAAATAATAAAAACATAAAACCGAAGCTAATTTCAGCGATCCCAGAAAGTGAAATCATCCAGAAGATATACTCTGAAGCTAAGCCCATGTATTGCCAAAAGTATTGTTCATCTTCTACTTTAAAAATTAATTTTGGAAATAAACCCTGATAAATCCATAGCGAGCCAATCATGACCTGACTTAACTTCAAAATACGTTGATAGGTTTGGATTAAGGTATTCATGAAACCATATCATCAGTTAAAAAATGAGCCGCGATTTCAGGTGTCATTCTGTAGCATTGTTCAGTCTTACCAAAAAGACGATAGCGGTTGAGGGCAACACGTCGGTATCCAAAATCTCGGATCACTTTGGGAATAAATTGGGTGTACTTAAGTGTTGAATATGGAAATGATAAATGCTTAATGATTCTGATAAATGCAGTTGATTCTGTATAGAGTTTTCCATGCTCTACTAATACCATTGTTTCAAAATGATCAGTAGGAAATTGATACATTGTTAAAATACGTTGACCTATTGGTGACTGAACTGATGCTAACTTGAACTGAAGTTGAGGATCATTTTTCACCATGAAATCCGCCCATGCAGAGCATAGTACACAATGAGCATCAAACAAGATGATGTTATTGTCCTGGATTATACGATCGAGTGAAGTCGTCATTGTTATTATTTTCCAGATTCATTGTTGTGATCATAGTTCAAAATCCAGCATAAAAAAATGAAGAACCATAAAAGGTTCTTCATTTCTCCACTTTAAGAGGATTTAAGCAAGATCAAAACGATCTGCATTCATCACTTTGACCCAAGCTTTCACAAAGTCTTTGACGAATTTCTCTTTGTTATCATCTTGAGCATATACTTCTGCATAAGCACGTAAAATTGAATTTGAACCAAAAACCAAATCCACACGGCTTGCTGTCCATTTAACTACACCGCTGTCACGTTCGACGATGTCATAACTATTGCGGCCTGTTGGCTTCCAGTTATATTTCATGTCAGTGAGATTCACAAAGAAATCGTTACTAAGTACGCCAACGCGATCCGTCAAGACACCTTGCGGGTTGTTACCATAGTTTGCACCGAGTACACGCAGGCCACCAACCAATACTGTCATTTCAGGTGCAGTAAGTCCCATGAGCTGTGCTCGATCCAATAGTAATTCCTCTGGCGTATTTACATAGTGTTGTTTCTGCCAGTTACGGAAACCATCATGTAATGGCTCTAGTGGTTCAAATGAGTATTCATCGGTTTGTTCAGCAGTTGCATCACCACGACCTGGTGCAAATGGTACAGTGATCTGTACACCTGCTTTATGAGCAGCTTGTTCAACGGCAGCTGTGCCACCGAGTACAATTAAATCAGCAATACTAACTTTTTTGCTTAGACTCGCTTGAATTGATTCCAATACGCTTAATACACGTTGTAAACGCTCAGGTTCATTGCCAATCCAGTCTTTTTGAGGTGCTAAACGGATACGGGCACCATTCGCTCCACCGCGAAAATCTGAACCACGATAAGTACGTGCACTGTCCCAAGCAGTTGTAATTAAATCTGAGCTAGATAAACCACTTGTAAGTAACTTCGCTTTAAGCTCTGCAATTTCGCTATCTGTCAAAGTATAGTCAACAGTTGGAATTGGATCTTGCCAAATTAAATCTTCTTGAGGAACATCTGGACCTAAATAGCGGCTCTTTGGTCCCATGTCACGATGAGTTAACTTAAACCATGCACGAGAGAACACTTCCGCTAAATAAGCTGGATCACGATAAAAACGTTCTGCAATTTTACGATATTCAGGATCGACTTTGAGTGCCATGTCGGCATCGGTCATGATCGGATTACGACGAACATTAGGATTGTGGGCATCTACAGGCTTGTCTTCTTCCTTAATGTTAATGGGTTCCCACTGATGAGCACCTGCAGGGCTCTTGCGCAGTTCCCAATCATAAGTGAAAAGTAGGTAGAAAAACTCATTATCCCATCGAGTTGGGTGAGTGGTCCAAGCACCTTCGATACCACTGACCATGGTGTTCCCAGCATTACCAGTCCCTTCAGAGTTATGCCAACCTAAACCTTGGAATTCAACATCGGCACCTTCAACGTCAGCACCTAAATTCTCTGCTTTACCATTTCCGTGAGCCTTACCTACGGTATGACCACCTGCGGTTAATGCGACAGTTTCTTCATCATCCATCCCCATGCGATCAAATGTGGTACGCATATCTTGAGCTGTGCGTAAAGGATCAGGTACACCATCAACGCCTTCAGGATTGACATAAATGAGACCCATTTGAACTGCTGCAAGTGGATTTTCTAATGAATTACGATCTTGATCATTTTCGTAGCGATTTTTGGTTGCATCTAACCATTTTTTCTCACTGCCCCAGTACACATCTTTTTCTGGCGCCCAAATATCGATGCGACCGCCAGCGAAACCGTAAGTTTTTAATCCTGCAACTTCATATGCAACTGTGCCAGCGAGAACAATTAAATCGCCCCATGAAATTTTATTGCCATATTTTTTCTTGATTGGCCAAAGCAAACGACGACCTTTATCTGTATTTACGTTATCAGGCCAACTGTTTAATGGCGCAAAACGTTGGTTACCCGTGTTGGCACCACCACGCCCGTCTTGCTTTCGGTAACTTCCTGCAAGGTGCCATGCCGTACGTACCATCATACCGACATAACTGCCCCAATCGGCTGGCCACCAGTCTTGGCTCGTATTGATGAGTTCACGTAAATCCTGTTTCACTGCTTCTAGGTCAAGTTCCGAAAATGCTTTAGCGTAATCAAAATCAGGGTCCATTGGATCCGTTTTCTTATCATGCTGATGTAAAATATCGAGATTTAAAGCATTGGGCCACCAAGCCATTGGACTTTCGCCAACTTCGGTATTACCGCCGTGAAGGACAGGACATTGTCCTGATGAAGTGGTATGTGTTTGTGATTTATCGTTCTGGCTCATGATTCTTCTCCATCGAAATGACTGCAGTGAAGTCATTTCGACTATTAGACCGTTCAAAGATATGAATGTGTAACCATCGCATTGACAAAATCGGTATCAAAATTTCAGATGCCTAAATCGATGTCCAATAACTAGGTCTGCATTCTTTGTATTTTTACTTTAGGTTGATGACGCTTTTTTTTCCAATGGATTAAAGTTGATGTCTTAAATGCTTTATTCGATTGAAACTGTTTAAAGCTTAAACATGAACATAAAGTTTGTGGATGTGAAAATTGTTAAAAAAATAAAAGGTGTTGAAAAATAAAAGCTTAATTTATTTTTTATTTTGAGCTGGAGAGGTATTGTGGCTGTTGATCATCCCACTAAAAATTGATGAGATCGACAAAAAAGCATGAAGTTAACCTGTTGCAGTTATGTAAAAATAGGGGAGTTCTAGCCAAAGAAAGGCAGCCCTTGAAATTAGATTGATTCGTTTGAGGAGGCGAGTTTAGGCGCTGACTAAACGATTCGATTTAACCATATCTGCTAAACCATGGGTTCTGAAATAGTGTTCTAACCAACTTTTAATGACCAAAGGATTATTCATTTGCAGAACGTCATCAAGTAGGCGTTTAGCATCACTCATTGGGACATGACAAATTGCTTTACGTACTCGAAGAATGTTACTTGAACTCATCGATAGTGTGTCAAAGCCCATCGCAATTAATAGAATAGCGGTTAGTGGGTCACCCGCCATTTCTCCACACACACTGACAGGTTTTTGATGTGCCTGACAATCGAGCGCTAAGCGTTTTAATGCTCTGAGTATCGAAGGGTGATAATGTGAATAGACATTGGCAACATGCGGATTGTTACGATCAACAGCGAGTAGGTATTGGGTTAAGTCATTTGAACCTACCGAGAAAAAATCAACTAGCTCTGCAAACTCATCAATTTGAAAGAGTACACTTGGGACTTCAACCATAATCCCAATTTTAGGTTTATTGATTTTGACTTGTTCTTCTTCTTGAACCGCAATCCAGTCACGCTCGAGTAAATAAAGAACTTCCTCAACCTCACTAACACTGGTCACCATTGGCAATAGAATGTGCAGATTATTTAAACCAATACTTGCCTTTAGCATCGCCCGAATTTGAGCTGAGAAAATCTCTGGATGGTCTAGTGTAAAACGCAAGCCACGCCAACCTAAAGCTGAGTTTTCTTCTTCAATACTAAAGTATGGCAGGTCTTTATCTGCACCGATGTCGAGAGTTCGCATGGTGACGGGTTTATTGGCAAAATGGCTGAGCTGTTGACGATATATTGCTCGTTGCTCTTCTTCACCAGGAAAGCGATCACGGAGCATGAACGGGATTTCGCTACGATATAAACCAACGCCCTTTGCACCACGTTGCACGCCACGAACCACATCAATCATTAAACCCGTATTTACAAATAATGGAATTGCTACGCCATCAGGGGTAATCGCATCTTTGGTTTCGTATTGTTTTAAATCTTTCGCAATCTGTTCTTCTTCTTTTTGGACTTCCTTATAACGTTGACGTAAACGTCGTGGTGGATTAACAAAGATACGTCCTTGATAAGCATCGACGATCATTTCAATGTCATCAAGTGTGGTAATCGGTAATTCTGTGACCCCGACCACAGTTGGAATACCCAGCGCACGTGCAACAATCACCATATGTGAATTGGCAGCACCTTCAGAGGTCACAATCGCTGCGATATTATCAACAGGAAGTTCAACCAGTGCAGCTGTACTAATTTCCTCACCGATTAGAATGCTATCTGGGCTGAGTTCTCGATGACTTGAATCGTTCTCTTGTAAACAAGCGAGAATACGACGTCCTAAATCTTTTAAGTCAGAGACACGTTCACGTAAATAGTCATCTTCCATTTGTGCAAACAAAGCAGTGTGCTTATCAATGACTTTGCGTACAGCACCTTGTGCCCAACTACCATCACGAATATGATCTTTGATCTCACTTGGAAGTGCATTTTCATCTAGCATTCGTAAGAAAACGCTAAATAGTGCACGTTCTTCTGACATTAATGAGTCTTGCATTTTCTCATCAAGTGATTGGATCTCGGCACGAACTGAGGCAATCGCTTGGTCTAAAATTTCTAGCTCTTCACTAATATCTTCAGCTTCGCGGTCTGGGATCGCAGTCAGATCCGCCGGTGGATATAGTACGATAGCTCGTCCTAAGGCAATCCCGCCTGCGCCAGATACGCCTTGAAAGGTTTTGTAGCTAGGTCCATTACTTGGTTTACGAAATACATCAATATTTCCCACCGCATGGGCATGGGCAATGACACCAGAGAGTTGTGCGCAAAGTGTAACGAGAAAAGATTCAGCAGCTTCACTAAAGTCTTGGGGTTCTTTCTTTTGTACAACGAGAACGCCCATTACTTTACGACGATACATAACAGGAACGCCGAGGAAGGAATTAAATAATTCCTCACCTGTTTCGGGTAAATAAGCAAAACGGTCATGCTTCGGCGCGTTGTCAAGGTTGACGATTTCTTCACGTTGACCGACCAAACCAACTAAGCCTTCGCCAATGTTTAAGGCAACTTGTCCAACGGATTCTGGGTTTAAACCTTTGGACGCCATGAGCACATAACGTTTATTGCGCTCATCTAGCAGATAAATCGAACAAACATCCACATCCATTGCTTCAGCAACATGATTGACCATAATGTCCAAAGAGTCATGCAAACTGACGGACGCATTAATTTCTTGGACAATGCGTCTGAGTGTCTCGAGTTGCATGTTTGACATGGATGTTTACTCCAATTTATAAATCGTTATTGCCTAGTTATAACAGCTCTCTTGTCAAAAATCATTGCTTAAAGTGATGATTTATTAACGTTTAACGCTGAGGTAATTGTAAACACAACTCCATCATGGCTTTACGGTAAACATCACGTTTGAAGTTGACCACTTGGCCCAAAGGATACCAATAACTCACCCATTGCCATTCATCGAATTCGGGTGGGTCAGAGAGGTTTAACTGAATATGATGTGGCGATGCCGTCAGTTTCAGTAAAAACCACTTTTGTTTTTGTCCAATACATACCGGATCTGAATCTGACCGAATGTACCGATGTGGCAAACGATAACGCAGCCAACCTTTTGTTTGCGCTATAATTTGGACGTGTTCGGGCAATAAGCCGACTTCTTCTCTCAGTTCACGATAAAGTGCCTGTTCAGGGGTTTCTCCAAACTGGATCCCTCCTTGTGGAAATTGCCAAGCATTGTGACCAATGCGCTTTGCCCATAAGACGTGTCCGTCATCGTTTGCCAAAATGATCCCGACGTTGGGTCGGAAACCTTCTGAGTCGATCATTTGGCTACCTAAATTTTGTCTATATCGTTGACTTTGATCTCGGGGACAGTCACGCTTGCACGTCCAACTCGTAAAAGATCAAAGTAAAATGTTTAAAATTGCTATGATCTTAACGAATTTTTAGTGACTTACGGAAATAGATTTACGTTTTTTTTCTTTAATTTGCATTTAAATGAGCATTTATATGAAATTGGCTTTGTTTGATTTAGATCACACCCTGTTAAATACCGATTCTGACCATTCGTGGGGTGAATTTTTGGTCAATGAAGGTTTAGTTGATCCAGTTCATCATCGTCAAATGAACAATAAATTTTATGAAGATTACAAAGCAGGACAACTGGATTCGATTGCTTATAATGAGTTTGTTTTTGAGTTTTTAACCAAGCACGACAATGACTACTTAACTGATCTTCACCAGTTGTTTATGCAAAAAGTTATTCGCCCTAAAATGCGTCCCAAAGGTTTTGATGCGATTAAAAAACATCAAGATCTGGGACATGCCATTGTGGGAATTACCGCGACTAGTGATTTTATTACAGCACCAATTTTCCGTGAATTTGGCATTACTGAAATTATTGCGACCAATGCAGAAATATCCGATGGCAAATACACCGGCAAGGTGACAGGGATTCCATGCTATCAAAAAGGCAAGCTTGCACGTTTAGATCAATGGTTAGCAGGGCGCACGGTGAGTGAGTCTTGGGCCTATTCCGATTCAATCAACGATCGGTTCTTACTTGAATATGCGACCCATGCCATTGCTGTAAATCCAGATGATCGTTTGGAAAAACTTGCACAAGAACAACAATGGGACATTCAAGACTGGTCAATTTAGGTCATCATTTGGATTAGTTCTTCAGCCGCTTTGGATTGGATTCGTGCTGGATGCCAGACCATGCCTAGCTGGCGATTCATGTTGAGGTTCAAATCTAAGCGGGTGAGTTCATGATTGAGTAAGGTTTTTGGCAAGACTGACCAGCCTAAACCGATCGAAACGAGCATTCTGATGGACTCTAAAGGATTATTACTCATGGTAATTCTGGGTTTTAATCCTTTTTTCTCAAATTCAGCCAAAGTGATTTGGCTGGTATAAGTGTGTGCCGCAGGTAATAGGCTCGAATAGGCAATCAAATCCTCAAGTTGAAGATTGTGTTGTTGGGCCAGTGGATGAAATGGTGCGGAGACGAAAACCAAAGGATCTTCCCAGATCGTGACATAATTAAGGCGATCATCACCGACAGGTGGTAAGGTCAGAAATGCCAGCTCTAATTCTCCAGCCAGTACTTGTTCATGAGCTTGTTCAGAATCCACGAAATGAACATCCAACGTAACTTTGGGAAAGTGTTGGACAAACTTTTTCAATGGCTCGGCGAGATGATGCAGGCCAATATGATGGCTGGTACCGATCTTGAGGCGACCTTGAACTTGGGCTTGTTCATGGCTCAATGTATGATGAATCTCACCGAGTTCATTTAACCATGTTTTGACTTTGGGTAATAATGAGTAGGCAGCATGGGTCGGTTGAATTCCTCGACCCGCTGATTCAAACAATTTGACGCCAAAATAATCTTCTAAATTATGAATCCGTTTGGTGACAGCAGGTTGAGTAATGAAAAGCTGTTCAGCAGCAATCGAAATTGAACTTGTTTCCATAACTTTAACAAACGCTTCAAAGGCGGCAAGATTCATAACTTAGGCTCGAAAATCATTAAGACTTAGATATTTGTTGTGATGGTAAAGCATATTCAGCTGACTATTTTAGGTAAAAGCGGTGAGCGAGGATAGTTTAAGCTGTATATGTATAATCAAAAGTTAGGCTTTTTGTTCTGTTTTATTCCAAATTTTTTCATGGAAGAAGTATGCAAATGCTTGTACGGTTGGTTCAAGCAAGCTCAAAGTTACTGCCATGAAGATATTTCCTGTGACTACATAAGCAACCAGCATCGCCACTGTAATATGCATGAAGTAATAACTTAGGGTCTTTTTCAAGGTTCGCTGATTTTTAATCACAAACTGTTGGATATTTGCCATGCTGTCACCGTCTTATCAAATTAGATTTACATAAATAATAATCATTATCATTAAAAATGTAAAAAAGAAATTTTGATTGCTAATGATTGGTTTTATGAATGATGAGTAAAATGAAGATCATCTTTGAAATAAATCATTCCAAAAAGTTTGTTAATTTATAAAAATGATAAATTAGATTTATGTGAAAGCATTGCTATAATCATTTTAAGATTTAGATACCCAGTCCTATGACAAGCACGATGGAGAGCGACGACATGGCAGGCAAGACATTGTATGACAAATTATGGGATGACCATTTAGTAACGCAACGTGATGATGGCTCATGTTTGATTTATATTGATCGTCATTTATTACATGAAGTGACTAGCCCACAAGCCTTTGAAGGTTTACAGCTTGCTGGACGTCAACCATGGCGCTTAAGTGCTAATGTCGCAACACCTGACCACAATGTACCGACTTCTAAGAAAGAGCGTGAACAAGGGATTGCTGGGATTGAAGATGATACGTCACGTATCCAAGTGCAAACCTTAGACGATAACTGTAAGACGTTTAACATTGTTGAATTTGGGATTAACGATATCCGTCAAGGGATCGCGCATGTGGTTGGACCAGAACAAGGTTTAACATTACCTGGGATGACGGTGGTATGTGGTGATTCGCATACGGCAACGCATGGTGCTTTTGGTTGTTTAGCGCATGGTATTGGGACATCTGAAGTTGAGCATGTATTGGCGACACAATGCTTGGTACAGAAGAAGTCGAAGAATATGCTTGTTCGTGTTGATGGTGTCTTAGGCAAAGGTGTCACACCAAAAGATGTGGTTTTAGCCATCATTGGTAAAATTGGTACAGCGGGTGGTACTGGCTATGCAATTGAGTTTGGCGGACAAGTGTTCCGTGATATGTCGATTGAAGGTCGTATGACGGTTTGTAATATGGCAATCGAAGCAGGCGCGCGCGTGGGTATGGTGGCTGTTGATGACAAAACCATTGCTTATGTGAAAGATCGTAATTATGCACCTAAAGGTGAACATTGGGATCAAGCTGTAGAATATTGGAATACTTTACATTCGGATGATGATGCTGAGTTTGATGCAGTTGTGGTGTTAAATGGTGCTGAGATTGAACCACAAGTATCATGGGGAACTTCTCCAGAAATGGTGATTCCTGTTTCACAGGCTGTTCCGACATTAGAACAAGCCAAAGATGATGTACAACGCAATGACTGGACACGCGCATACCAATATATGGGATTAAATGCAGGTCAAGCTTTGGCAGATATCCAATTAGATCGAGTGTTTATTGGTTCTTGTACAAACTCACGTATCGAAGATATTCGTGCGGCTGCTGAAGTTGTCAAAGGTCGTAAAGTTGCTGCTAGCATTAAACAGGCGATGATTGTTCCTGGATCCGGCTTAGTCAAACAACAAGCAGAACAAGAAGGTTTAGATCAGATTTTCTTGGAAGCAGGTTTTGAATGGCGTGAACCAGGTTGCTCAATGTGCTTAGCGATGAATGCTGATAAATTGCAACCAGGTGAGCATTGTGCATCGACTTCAAATCGTAATTTTGAAGGTCGTCAAGGTAATGGTGGTCGTACGCATTTGGTTAGTCCAGCAATGGCAGCAGCGGCAGCAATTGCAGGGCATTTTGTTGATGTTCGTTCATTCTAAAGGAGCTAAACCATGGAAAAATACACTGTAGAACAAGGTATTGTTGCACCTTTAGATCGTGCCAATGTCGATACAGACTTAATTATCCCAAAACAGTTTTTGAAATCAATTAAGCGTACTGGCTTTGGCGACAACTTATTTGATGAATTGCGTTATTTGGATGAAGGTTATTTAGGGCAGGATATTAGTAAGCGTCCGAAAAATCCAGATTTCGTTTTAAATAAACCACGTTATCAAGGTTCAACGATTTTATTGGCACGTACCAACTTCGGTTGTGGTTCAAGTCGGGAACATGCACCTTGGGCGTTAAACGAGTATGGTTTCCGTACTGTGATTGCGCCAAGCTTTGCAGATATTTTCTTTAACAACTGTTTTAAAAACGGTATGTTACCTGTGATCTTGTCTGAAGAGATTGTTGATCAATTATTTAAAGAATGTGCTGAAGTTGAAGGCTATCAACTCACCATTGATTTGGAAGCACAAGAAGTGCGTACGCCAAAAGGTGATGCATTCAAATTTGAAGTTGATCCATTCCGTAAACATTGTTTATTGAATGGTTTGGACGATATTGGTTTAACTTTGCAAGCTGCTGACGAGATTCATGCTTATGAAGCTAAGGCTAAACAGGCACGTCCTTGGGTATTTGCCGAAATCAAAGCCTAATTGTTTGAATACATTTTGAACATAGACATAGCATAGCGATACAACTCTTGCTAACATGCAAACAAAGATTATTTTGCTTGCATGTTGCTATGACATGAGGACTGGGCCTGAACAATGAGAAGGATATTGGCACGCAATATTTTGTTGTGTTTATCTGTTGGAACAATTTTAGCTGGATGTCAAAACACAACTAATGTGGTTGATCAAGTTCGTATTGCTCAAAATACACTAGAGCAAAAAGCGAATAATGCAACCTTACATTGTTCAGGCGTAGAGAATTGTGAGTTTGCTCGAATTAATGATGTTGAGGTCATTAATGCAACGTCACATCGTATAAGTCGACAGGCGATGGAACGTGGAATTGTCAGATTACAGGGTTCTGTATTCAGCCGAAAACAGCAAGTTTATCTCAGTGTTCCCGCGAAAGAATATGAGATCGTGATCCGCTTTTATCCGATTTCACCTGATCGTGCTGAAACTTTTCATGTTATTCATGAGTTTAAACCTTATCTACGCTATACCTTTAAAATGTATCGAGATCGCTCTTCTCGCTCAGGTAGTTTACTAACCGTTTCTGCACCTGATCCATTGTGTGTCGATTTACAGCAAGAGCAACAAACAATTCGCCGTTTTTGCCGATCTTATGATGTCAGCAAAGGCTTAGGTGAATTTATTGAAAAGAAGATTTAATTCGCTTGCAGTGAAAACTGCGTATATCAAACTGGAAAAATAGATGTCTAAACATATTTTAATTTTAGCGGGTGATGGCATTGGTCCTGAGATTGTTGGCGCTGCTGAAAAAGTACTAACCAAGGTCAATGATAAATTTAATTTAGGTTTGACATGGGAGCATGGTTTACTCGGTGGTTCTGCGATTGATGCACACGGTGAACCTTATCCAGCAGTCACAAGTGAGCAAGCAAAGAAAGCAGATGCAATTTTGTTAGGTGCAGTGGGTGGACCGAAGTGGGATAGCATTGAACGTTCTATTCGACCTGAGCGTGGGCTATTAAAAATTCGTAGTGAACTCAATCTATTTGCAAATCTACGCCCAGCAATTTTATATCCGCAATTGGCTGATGCTTCGAGTCTAAAACCAGAAATTGTTGCAGGTTTAGATATTCTGATTGTTCGTGAATTAACTGGTGGGATCTATTTTGGTCAACCACGTGGTATTCGTGAACTCGAAAATGGTGAGAAACAAGGCTATAACACCGACGTTTATTCAGAAAGTGAAATCAAGCGTATCGCAAAAGTAGCATTTGAACTTGCAGGATTGCGTGGCGGAAAAGTTTGCTCAGTGGATAAAGCCAATGTGCTCGAAGTGACTGAGTTGTGGAAGCAAACCGTTACTGATTTACAGCAAGCACAATATCCAAATATTCAGTTATCACACATGTATGTTGATAATGCAGCAATGCAATTGGTACGTGCGCCTAAACAGTTTGATGTGATTGTGACGGGTAATTTATTCGGTGATATTTTATCGGATGAGGCTGCAATGTTAACGGGTTCAATTGGCATGTTACCTTCTGCATCATTGGATGAGAATGGCAAGGGAATGTATGAACCTTGTCATGGTTCTGCGCCAGATATCGCAGGTCAAAATGTCGCAAACCCGCTTGCAACCATTCTCTCTGTAGCGATGATGTTGCGTTATACCTTCCGCGAAGAGACTGCTGCCAAAGCAATTGAAGATGCTGTTGGTCAAGTATTGGATCAAGGTTTCCGTACAGCTGACATTATGTCTGAAGGTATGAGCAAAGTAGGTACCGATGCGATGGGTGAGGCGGTAGTTTCTGCACTCAACTAAATGCTTATAAATAAAAAAACGCAGCTAAGGCTGCGTTTTTTTATTTGGGATATAGCTTTAGCAAGCTTTGCCCTCATAGCGAATTGAGCGTGCAATTTGTTGCTGATCGAGCTCAAAAATAATATGGCAATAAAAATTCACATCGTAGGATTGGTTGTAGGTGACTTTTGTAGATAAGCGTGAACCATCAAGAGAAGTTCCCATATCCGCTGGTATCGGAATATTAATTGGCCGCAAAACCGTATATGTCAAAGTGTTTGTCGACATTTGAGGATGTTTAAGCGTTTGAAAGCCTAAATCATTCAAGCTGAGATTTTGTTGAATGTTCTTGGCTGATTGTCCGATATAAGGTTGGAGATAGTCTTGTAATTGAATGGACCGCCATTTGGGGGTTGCACAGGCTTGCATGATTAATACAAAGCAAAGAATAAGAAACTTATAATGCATATGATTGTATCCAAAGCTTATGATTAATTATTAACTTATATTAATTATTTAGCTTTAAAAATAGTTGTCCGTTCCTCTTATTCAAGAGGATAAGAGAGAATATTTAAGTTTATAAAAAAAGCCACAACTCATGTGGCTTTTTTGCATTCACGAATTCTTAGCGGGCACGATAAGTAATACGACCTTTTGTTAAGTCATAAGGAGTCATTTCAACTTTTACGCTGTCGCCTGTCAAAATACGGATATAGTGTTTACGCATTTTGCCAGAAATGTGAGCAATAACTTCGTGACCGTTTTCTAAACGTACACGGAACATAGTATTAGGAAGCGTTTCGGTGACAACGCCTTCGAACTCGATGAGTTCCTCTTTATTGGCCATGGCCTACCTGATGATCAAATTGGAAAGGCGCAAATTATAGACAATTTATTTAAAATTTACAAGATGAAGTCGTGATAAGGCAGCCAGATATTAGCCGAAAGAAATTGTCTGACAATTTATAAATTTTTTTTACAAAAGAAGCAGAATAATGTTGTCAGTTTGGTCAATCAACGTTAATCTAAATTTATTGTTCATTGTCACAATAACGTATTTACAGGGAAGGGCACTGCGTGGGTCAGCTAACAGATGCATCAGTTGTATTACGCTTTGGTTATCAGGCAATTCGTAAAGCAGGATTACCGACGGAAGAAATTTTAACTAAGGCTGGAGTGGCTCTCAATCAAGTTGATACCAATGCGCGAACGCCATTAAGTGCACAAAATGCATTTTGGATCGCTGCACAAGAAGTAAGTAATGATCCAGATATTGGATTACATCTTGGTGAGCACTTACCTCTTTATCGCGGACAAGTGATTGAGCATTTGTTTATTAGTAGTGAAACTTTTGGTGAAGGTTTAAAACGTGCTTTGGCTTACCAACGTTTAATCAGTGATGCTTTTGATGCGAAATTGATTATTGAAGATGGTCGTTGTTATCTCAGCAATGGTGAGCAATACTGGCCTGATAACTTGGTGAATCGCCATTTTTCTGAATGTGCGATGTCGGGCATTCTGCGATTTTTTAAGTTTATTACCGAAGGTCAATTTCAGCCAATTTATATTGACTTCAATTTTAATGAAGGTGCTGATGACGATGAATATTTTAGAGTGTTTGGATGTCCTGTGAGCTTGGGTCAAAAAGAGACACGACTTTATTTTGATGCAACTGTACTAGATTATCCATTATGGCAAGCTGAACCTGAGTTATTACAGTTGCATGAACAATTAGCGATTGAAAAATTACAAGAGTTAGCTCGCTATGATTTAGTGGGTGAGGTACGTCGTGCCATTGGTTCAACTTTGGAAAGTGGTGAGACAACTTTAGAGACTGTTGCTGCGCAATTGAACATCACACCTCGCCGTTTAAGAACTCAATTGAGTGAGGCAAATACCAGTTTTCAGCAAATTCTCTCGGATTATCGCTGCCGTTTAGCCAAAAAGTTATTGGCAAATACCAGTGAAAGTGTAGAGCGTATTGTGTATTTAACGGGATTCTCTGAACCAAGTACTTTTTATCGTGCGTTTAAGCGCTGGACTAATGAAACCCCTGTTGAATATCGTAAAAGAAAACAACGTTAACGGTTTCCAAAAAACCTTATCGATCAGATAAGGTTTTTTTTATTCAGGAAGATTCAACCAATGTGGTCCCAATGGTGGTTGGGGGAGATCAAACTGTTCAGGGTATTCGGCTTGAATGAAGTACAGTCCATCAGCAGGTGCCGTAATACCAGCGGCTTTGCGGTCTTGTGCAGCGAACATGTGATCAATATGGTCGATCTCATACATCCCTTGTCCAATCTCAAGTAAGCAGCCCATGATATTTCGCACCATATGATGCAAAAAACCATCCGCTTGAATGTCTAGAACCAGATAGCGACCATGTTCAAACAAACGGCAATGTTTGACGTGACGTACAGGTTGATTGGATTGGCATGCTGCAGCGCGGAAGGTCTCAAAATTATGTGTGCCTTCAAACTTTGATGCTGCTGCAATCATTTTCTGTACATCAAGGGTTTGATAGAGATGAGTGACTTGCTTATACAATAACGCGGGACGAGTTGGGGCGTTATAAACAATATAGCGGTAGCGTCTTGCGCAAGCTTTAAAACGGGCATGGAAGCTTTCATCCATACGCTTGATCCACTGAAGTGAGATATCCTTCGGAAGTTGGCTGTTTGTCCCCATGAGCCAGCCACGATCTGGGCGGATTGCAGTTGTATCAAAATGTGCAACCATATTGGTTGCATGTACTCCTGCATCCGTACGCCCAGCACCATGCAAAATAATAGGATGATCGGCAATCGTGCTTAAGACTTTTTCAATGGTTTCTTGAACACTTGCAACGCCTGCTTGTTGTGTTTGCCAACCACGGTATTGAGTACCGCAAAATTCAATACCAATTGCATAACGTTGCATGTTTTAACCTCAGAATTAGTGTTGCTGCCAATGTTCGAACCATTGTTCGTGGGTTGGGTATTTTAAATACATTTGCAGGGCTTTTGCATATAAATCGGCATGACTATGGCAATCATTGACCAAAACTTTGGCAGAATGAATCCAAGAACTGACTGCATAACGTTGATCTAGTTGTCCGAAAGTGACTTGTGTACTAATAACGGTGAGGCACTGGCGCTGATAGAGTGCTTCAAATAACGATATTATTTCATCATTAACAGCAATATTGCCTGTCCCAAATCCTTGTAAGATTAAGAAGTGGGGTGGGTTTGCAAGAATATTCTTCAGTTGTAGGGTAAGTTGCTCTTGCGCTATAGGTTGTAGCATTAAGTTAAGCACGCTGAGTTGCATGGCTTGCTCAAGATGCTCATCTTGGATGATAAAATAATCAGCAACGGTATGACATTCTTGGGTTGCTGCAATACCAGCAAAGGCATCTAATTCAGTTGTGTGAACTTTTAATGCAGTCTGAGCATGGAATATTTGGTGATGAAAGGCAAGATATACACCTGCAGGGCGTTGGAGTACTTGTTCGCATGCAAGGGTTAAATTGCTCAATGCATCTGTAAATTCTCGAGTATCATTCCCTTCAATATTAAGGAGTGGATATTGGCTGCCGGTTATTACAACATGACAGGAATGACCTAGAAAACGGGCTAGTGTTGCTGCAGCATAGCTTAGGGTATCTGTACCATGAATAATGACAAAATGTTGAAAACCGTTAAGCTGTAGTTGTTGAACTTGTTGTGCAAGTTTGAGCCAGTCTATTGCAGTACAAGCGCTACTGTCTTTGATGCTTGGTGCAGCAAAACATTCTACCGATAAATGTGTTGGGATCACCTTTTTTAGTGTTGGCAAAAAGCTGTGTTCGGGCATTGGCATCAAAGGATCACCAACGCAGCCAAAGGTTCCACCCATATAAATTAAAGCGATTGTTTTCATAATAGAAATTTTTTCATCATAAAAAAAGCAGTCCTGAAGACTGCTTATTTTAGACCGATCTGCTTTATGACGCTATTTGATTCAGTAATTTTTGTGAACGTTGTTGTTGTTCAGCATTAAATTGAGACTGACTGTTTTGTAGCAATGCTTGGGCAGACTCGTAAGCACCAAGTTCAATGTATTGCTCAGCTAGATCTAAGTTAAGTTGAGCCTCATCGAGCTGTTGTAAATCTGGGAAAGACTGTATCAATGGATCAGTAAGAGTAACTGTTTCAGATACAGGTTCGGAGGGAGTGTTTGCTTCTAAATCTGCAATTTTTTCTGTTTTTTCAAAATTAAGTTCAGCTTTCTCTAGTGCAATTGAGCTGTCTTGGAGAGTTGTTTGTTCAGTTGATAGAGCTTCATTTTGAAGTGTTTCTGTGTGATTTTCACTAACTTCATTTTCTGGCTGATTGGGTGCTAGCTCTAAATTTCCGAAGTTAAAATCTAAGGAGGATTTTTCTTTAGCTTGTTGAGTTTCTTCAACCGCAGGTGTGGCATCTAAATTTGATGTAAATGTTAGGGGTTGCTTATCTCCAACTTCTGGTGAAGTTTTTGCTGGCTCAGGTGTTTCTTTTTGTTCAAATGAAAAATTAAAATCCAAAGGTTCGACAGTTGATTTTGAATCAGCAGCTTTTTCTGGCTCTGCTGGAGCAATATACTCAGATTGCAAATCATCAAAAGTTGGTGTCGCAGAAGCTTGTGTTAGTAAATCAAATTCAGATTGTTGTTCTTGTCTCGTGTGAGTTGCTGTAGACATAGCACGTTGATGGTCAAACTCAATGCTTTCAAATGAAGCTGCATTACTTAAGTTTTCTTTCTTTTTTAGTTCCGCTGCTTGAGCAATATCAACGAGTTTTAAAGCATGTAAATGTTTAATGAGTTGATCGATTGCAAACTCATCTTTTTGTGCCAAATGGATATCGAGTAAAAATAGATATAACTCATGCTGAGCATTATCTTGTTTTAAAGCTTGATTGATCTGTGCTTCCGCAGTTAGGTAATTACCATGTTGAATCTCATTGTTAAGTTTTTGGCGTAAACTTTCAGATATTGGTGTTGTAACTGCTGGGCTAGACTCTAATTCTTCCTGAACCAGTGTTGTACGTGAAGGAGCTTTTTTTACAGTCTTGCTTGCAGTTTTTTTCGCTGCGGACTGTTTTTGTTGCCCTTCACGTTTTTTAAGAATGATTGCAACGATCAGTACAATGACGAGCAATACAATTATTATAGTTGACATGATCTATACCCCTTAAAGACAGAACCGCTTTATACAAATCTATGAAGTCTTTGGTAACTCTAATGTGTTGAATTCCTTGCTTCCTGTTGCGCTTTCAACTGATCTTGTAATGCGGCGAGACGCGCATTGAGCAGTTGAATTCGCTGTTCCTTTTGACGTAAAGCGAGTTCTAATTGCGTTACGTTTTTTTGTAATGTAACGGTTTTTTCTCGTGCTGTCATAACTTTTAATGACAAGTCTGCATTGCTTTTCTGTTGTAATGTGTCTTTTTTGGCACTTCCCGTACTCGAATCCTGATTACTTTCAGCCACTAATGTCATTTCTGCTTGTTGTAAGCGATATTTGACTTTTTCAGCTGGTAGAGACGATTGTACAGTTAAGGCATTTGTTGCAGGTGCTGTTCGTGTAGGAATCGAATTAAGATTGAAATTCAAGTGTGAGCCTTGTCTTAGTCGATTGGCATTTCCACCGATAAACGCATGTTCATTTTGTTGTTTAATCTGTTTCATTACCTGATGTAGTGGCTGTTGAGTGTGCGTTGAAATACGTTGCGCAATACTCCATAGCGATTCATTTCGTTGCACAACATGTTGTTGAAATGCAGTTGATTGTTGCGTTTGTATTTTAGGCTTGGCTGTTGGTATTGTATCTTTGACTTGTGACTCTTGAATCTTTTCGGAGGTCTGTGTTGTTCTTGCTTCCGCTTGGGTGTTATCTAATTTATTTTCATTTGCTGTGGTATTAATCTGTGTAAGTGCGTCATCTACAGCAGTTTTAGTTGTTAACGTAGTGGTAGAGGCTATTGAATCTTTCGCTGTAGAATTGATTTGCTCTGGAACCTGAGCTTGCTCAACAGTTGCAGTTGCAGGGTGACGTGACTCTGAAATATTTAATACTGGCGGTAGAACAAAAGGTGCATTTAAGAGTTTTTCTTGTTTTAAGTTAGGTTGAGCTGTGGCGTTAAATTGAGTGCTTTCTGGTAAATTTAAAGCAATATCTTTCTCACTGACAATAAATTTAGGCGTAAGTGTTTTTTCATTGCTAGTTTTAGCGTGACTAGCAGTTTGGTTTTTTTGACGGACTGGTTGTCGAATATGTTTTAAATGTGAGGCATTGCCTTCTTGTATTTTTAGAATGATGTTCAATTCTGGATCAATCATTGGTCGTGATGAGGTGATCACGATGACCCCCTCTCCACGGTCATTACGGCGTGTAAAAAAATTAAGATGGGCAGGTGGCTGATGTGCTGTACCTAACATACGCAAATCTTCTGGGGTCGCTAACGAAACATCTAATCTCGAATTCGAATCTGCTTGATGGAAGCTCATTTCAGCATAAAGTAATTCACCTGGCGCAGATTGAATTTGCAGGGGATCAAAGGTAATCGCATAAAGAGGCTGCGAAGATAAAATGGCTAAAATGGCAATTTTTAATTTGTTATTAACAGTCATCTCGATCCATGAATAATAGTGTTGTTGTCAGGTCTAGGGCCCGTTGATATTTCAGCCATGGTGAAATGCCAACACAAGCTGAGTATACATTACCGTGATGTAAATGGATTGTAAATTCCTTATCTGCGACAATAAAAAAAGCCGATCAAATGTGATCGGCTTTTGTTTTTTATCAATTTTTGCTTACGCGTTCTTGAATTCTACAAGAATGCGTAACATACGGCGTAAAGGCTCAGCAGCACCCCAGAGTAGTTGATCACCTACAGTAAATGCACCTAAGTATTCTTTACCCATATTGAGCTTACGTAAGCGGCCAACTGGTACTGTCAATGTACCTGTAACTGCAACAGGGGTAAGGTCAGTCATCGATGCTTCACGAGTGTTCGGAACAACTTTGGCCCATTGACTTGAATTGCGGATCATGTCTTCGATTTCATCAAGCGCAACATCTTTTTTCAATTTCAAAGTGATAGCTTGAGAGTGACAACGCATCGCACCGATACGAACACAGTGACCATCAATTGGAACAATCTGTTGATTGCCTAAGATTTTATTGGTTTCAACTTGACCTTTCCATTCCTCTTTTGACTGGCCACTCTCGAGTTGTTTATCGATATATGGAATCAAAGAACCAGCGAGTGGTACGCCAAAGTTAGCTTTAGGGAAGCCTTCACCGCGTTGTAAATCTGCAATTTGACGATCAATATCAAGAATTGCAGACTTAGGGTCATCTAGTAATTCTTTGGTATTGTTGTACAAATAACCCATACCTGTGATCAGTTCACGCATGTTTTGTGCACCCGCACCAGACGCTGCTTGATAAGTCATTGAAGTTGCCCATTCCACTAAATTGTTTTGGAATAGTGAACCTAAGCCCATCAACATCAATGAAACGGTACAGTTACCGCCAACGAAGGTTTTAGTCCCATTGACCAAACCATCTTTGATCACATTTAAGTTTACCGGATCAAGCACAATGATTGCGTCATCTGCCATACGTAATGTAGATGCAGCATCAATCCAATAACCATTCCAACCTTCAGCTTTAAGTTTTGGGAACACTTCGGAAGTGTAGTCACCACCTTGACAGGTCAAAATAACATCCATTTGCTTCAGACTATTAATGTCTGTCGCATCCATAAGTGCTGGGGCAGTCTTACCACCAAATGAAGGTGCTTCGCCACCTGCATTACTGGTAGAGAAATAAAATGGCTCAATGTGAGCAAAATCATTCTCTTCAACCATACGTTGCATTAGGACGGAACCCACCATCCCACGCCAACCGACCAGACCTACTTTCATGTCATTTTGCCTCGGTATCTAAAAAACTTTAAGGGGCTTGAGTGTATCAAAAGTGAACACAACTGCAAGCGTTACATGAATAAAACAGTTGATTTATTGTGTGGAATTATTTGTTTGTGTTAGATGGAAAACTGATAAAGCCTCAACTTTATTAAAATTTATTACCTCCCAAGAGAAAATGAACATGATATGGATTCAGGTTGGTGCGGTACTGGTTATATGGCTTACATTTTGGTCACTCATCCCAAGAGATGAGTGGTGGTTTCGGGGAACGGATTTCCCTCGATTGCAAATCTTAGTCGTGGGGCTTTTTATTTTCTGTGCGATGTTGTTTGTGGTCGCAGATTGGACGATCTGGAGTGAGATGCTATTTGTTGCATTAGCTGCTGCAATTGCTTATCAATTAAAAATGGTTTTGCCATATACGCCATTGTGGAAAAAGCAAGTGCTTAAGGTGAAGACAGCCCAACTAAAGCCTGAACAGCAAATTTCATTATTGGTAGCCAACGTTCTAACACCCAATGATCAATATCATTTACTGTTAAAACAGATTGAAAAATTAAAACCTGATGTTGTATTGACACTTGAGTCGGATGCTGTATGGCAGCAAGCATTGAGTTCAATTGAAAAAGATTATCCCTATCGGGTTCCTGTACCTTTGGACAATTTGTATGGCATGCATTTATATAGTCGTTTGCCGCTTAGCTATACCGAAGTAAAGTTTATTTTAAGTGATGAAATTCCATCGATTCATACGGCTTTAACATTGCCTTCAGGTTTGCCTGTACAGCTATATTGTTTACATCCAAAACCGCCGAGTCCAACTGAAGCCAAAGATTCAACACTTCGAGATGCTGAATTACTTATTGTTGGTGATCAGATTAAAGATTTAGATCAATCTTGTATTGTGATGGGGGACTTGAATGATGTTGCATGGTCTAGAACAACACGATTGTTTCAAAGGATTAGTGGTTTACTTGACCCCCGCGTAGGTCGTTATTTTATGAATACTTTTCATGCTGATTATCCTTTACTCCGCTGGTCTCTCGATCATATTTTCCATAGTACTGATTTTGGTTTAGTCAAAATGAAAAGACTTCCTCATATTGGTTCAGATCATTTTCCAGTTTATGTGGTTCTACAAACGGATCGTATCTTTGAGCAACAGCATCAAGAATTAGAACAAACTGTGGAAGATGAACAAGATGCTAAACAAGCTATTCAGGATGGTATAGAAAAGGCTGAAAAAGAAGAGAAAATTGTTGTAGATGAGTTGGCTCAAACGCACAAACGCGAGATGGAGCGTGGAAATAGATAAGGCATGTTGTAAGCATTATCGTACAGTGATTTAGGTCTACAGCGAATAGTCCTACAAGATTAAAAGGTTTATTCTAAATACATCAGCACAAGGACGCAGGAATGGATTTCCGTTTAAGGATAGCGACGCTGAGATGGAAAAAGCATTATGGATATGATGCATGCGATGGACGCAAGAGAATAAAAAAAGATGTGAAAGCACAACCTCATTTGCCCGAGTTTTGCAGGATGCGAAACTCGGGTTTTAATTTTTTAGATGAATATCCTATGTGTTAATTAAAAAAGTATTTTTTCTGAAGACGTTTTTGGCTGAGTAGGCTGCTGTTGCTGGTTTTCTTCATTCATAAGTATTTGTAATTTTCTCTTCCGAATCGGGAAAGTAATTTCTAATGGTGTGCATTTGTCCCATTGGGCTTTAGGCGATGGCAGTTCCTTACCATATGAAACGAGATAACTCACCTCCCATTGCTGGGCTGCATTAATAAAATCAAGATTGAATGTATATATTTTCGTTTCGTAAGGCTGAAAAACCTGCACACTATGTTGATCTATACCACAGGTAGGAAAGGGTGATCTTGTGAAAGTGACATTATTTTTTTGAATTTTAAATGGTTTGCATTGATCTGCGCGCTCAAAAATGTAATTCGAAGTCGTATTTTTAACTTCAAATTGTAATCCAATGGAAGGAACATCTAGGATTACACCAACAGGTGCAGCTTGTTTACTGTCATTAAAAATAAAATGCACGTTACGTTGTATGCCTTCGCATTCATTGCTTTCCATTTTAGGGATTACAACTGTATAAATTTCATCTTTTTCATCATGAGATGGAATACTGTCACCACCGGTTGGATTTGGTGGTTTTTGATGCCCAGAACCGCTACCACCAAGACTTACATTTGATGCTGAAAAATTTTCGCCGCATGCAACCAAAAGCATTGCAAGAGAGCAAAAAAGTAAAGATAACATGGGTGTTTTCATTTTTATTTTTCCTTATAGGTATAAGGTACCTGTAGATTTATTTCTTTATCGTATTGATAAACCCCAAAACGGAACTGGAATTTTGCATTTTCTTGGTTTTGATCTTTTTCACAATGTTCGATTGCAGTGTGTAAAAGCTGCTTGGCCATTTCTTCCCAAAGCTCAAGGCTTTTTTGTTTAAGTGCTTCGACGGATTCAGCAGTTAACTGCTCAACGTGTAAGGCTTGTTCTAGATGGGTAAATGGCTTATCACTAATGAAATTATCAATTCCCGCAGCTAAATGATCACTTAGATTGGCAGAAAATAAAGCCTTGCTTTCTTGCATTTGGTTATCAGGAGTAAAGCTATTCTGTTGCAGAAGCACCTCTTGTCCATTTTGTTGAACGACGCCTAATCGTTGCAGTTCGAGCAAAATAGATTTTGGGTGTTTTTCAGTTGAGATATGTTTGACTAATGCTTCGAAGCTATTTTCACTGCCTGAAATTGGAATTTGATGTGGAAGATCAAGTGCGATCCAACGCGCAATAACACGGGCTGGAACACTAATCGCAAAATTAGGTACCTCGGTGAGTTGATTGGCTTGCTGTTTGAATGAGTTGACGTCTTTACGGTGTAAACCTGACAAGAGGCTGACCGCTGAGTCGGTTTTATTTTGTTTAATGCGTTCTAATTCTTTGATCGCTTGTTCGTAGAAAATAGGTTTGAGGGCTGCTGCAAAATCAGTATAACCAACACCTGAATGAATTAACCAACGTGCAATATGCTGCATCATTGGAAAAATACTTTCCAATGTTGTTTCTGCATTTTTGGTCATGGTGCTGCTGTTTAGCTTCACTTGATCCATATCATTGCAATCTCGCGGTGCTCTTTGCTTGGTCATTTTATCCTCAATAGGGTTTCGCCCTGAATAAAGTATATTCGTTTTATGTGTGAAATCTTAACAGAATAAGTGGAAAAATTAAAAAATCTTACAAATTGGCCTGTAATTCAATGGGCTCAAGTATGGAATCAACTTGAGGTTGATTCATTTTTGATCTATTATTATAAATGTTAAATTTTAACATTTATGGATAGGGTGACGAAAATGAATAAAATGAAAGGATTGCTAGTTATTGTGTTAGTAATGAGTCCAGTAGTAAGTTTTGCAGGATTTGCAGATACGCTTAGAGATCTTCGTAATACTTTGGGTCAAGTCAGTGAAACAACGAAGCAGGTTGCTGGTATTTCTCAAGATGTAAGGGGGGCTGCTGGGCAAAATCAACAAGCTGGAATGCAAACAAACTTAGCGGCAGGGCAGACATTGCGTCCAAAAGTGAATAATATCTCACTGTATCAATCACCAAACAAATCAAGTGCCGTTATACAAAAATTGTCAAAATCAACAGACTTGGTCTTTTCTGGCAATATGCAACAAGGACTCTATGAAGTTGCAACAGATCATGGTACAGGTTGGGTTGAAAGTCATTTGGTGCAATAAAATCTAAGTAACTATCGCAGATCATCGTGATTTGAATGAGATGTTTACTTTCAATTAGGGCGCTGACGGAAATGTTTCAGCGCCCCCATTATCAATATTGAAGTGCGTGAATGATACGCTGATCGAAATATCTAAACTTTCTACACAATGCCACCAACCCAGTGGAATAAACAGTGTTTCACCTTTTTCCAATATGCATTCTATCTTGCTGCATTGTTGAAATTGAGGAAATGATTCAACAGTATTTGGATCATTCGGGTCAACAATTTGGCTGAAAACAGCAATATCGTTATATAAATTTGGAACTTGGAGTGCTGGGATGAGAGTAACTTTTTTCTTTCCATAAATTTGAGCTAAAAAGTTATTGGTCAAATCATGGTGGAGTGGTGTAAACGCACCTTTAGGCCCGAACCAAATAAAGCTCCGTTTGGCCATTTGTGTATGGTCTGTATAACTATGAAAGTTTCCGATGTCTTCAAAAAGTTTTGTCAAACTGGATTGACTGGCTTTGGCATTGTTTGCAGTCATATAGAAATTATTAGAATGATGGGTTTGGGTGACTAATTTGACATAATCATCCATTTTCATTTTGGTCTTATGCTGGATCGAGTTTCGTTCAAATAAAGGATCTTGTTCTCGATTAAATTGGATCTCAATTTCTTGGTCTCCAACCATATCTTTAAAGTATTGAGGCGACCATTTCTCTAAAGCATCCCAATGTTCAATCGCATTCGTTAATACAACGGGAAGGTTTCGACTATAAAAATCTTGGACAAATTGTTCAAAATTTGGCGTAGGAATACGTTGAATCTCTCGATAGTTAGGATTTAAACGAGCAAAACGATCTAACGTTTTGAGTAACCAATCTCTTTTTCGGTTAAGAAAATGTTGTTGCTGTGCAATTTGGAAATACGGATGCTGTTTGAGTTGTGTGAGTTCGATTGCGATATCAATTTCATTGGCGCCTTGAGTTATCAACGTGTGGTAGATCTCTATTCTTGGTATTTGATCGAGTACAGCTTCAGCCAGCCATTTTTTTTGTGCATCATTTAAGGTCGTCGTAGATAGATTTTGTTTTTGCTGCACAATCTGTTCTAGCCAAGTGTAGTATTGTGGATGAATGTCCTGCTTTATCGTAGCTTCCTGTACCGAGGTGATGAGCCCTTCTTTAATGAGAATATGCATTAAATCAGTAGGAGCACAACCGCGTTCTAAATTCTCAACGATCCATATCTTCCATTCTTCTGATAAATTGTTGAATTGTCTAAATAAGTTTTCACTTTGGTTCATTTTTTTTGACCTTTTAATACAATATTTTTAACTTTTTGTTATTTATTTAAGCATAAATTTATTTGCATATGAAACCAATAGTGTTAAATTTTCACATATAAAATGTAGAAAAATTACACAGAGGGTAAATAGTAATGAAAAATACATGGACTCAATTGGCACTCAGCGTAGCGTGTATAGCATTGGTTGGATGTGGTGGAAGTTCATCTTCAGGCGGGCATAATTCTCCGACACCGACACCGACACCGACACCGACACCGACACCGACACCGACACCGACACCGACACCGACACCGACACCGACACCGACACCGACACCGACACCGACACCGACACCGACACCGACACCGACACCGACACCGACACCGACACCGACACCGACACCGACACCGACACCGACACCGACACCGACACCGACACCGACACCGACACCGACACCGACACCGACACCGACACCGACACCGACACCGACACCGACACCGACACCGACACCAACGCCGACCCCAACAGGATGTCAGCTAACTTATGAAAACTGGATAAAACTCAAACAGGGCAATAACCTACAGCAAGCAGAAACAACGCTAAATTGTCCAGGTGAAAAAATTAGTGAAACTCAAGTTGAACCAGGTGTGATTGAAACTGGATATAAATGGGGAGATATTACGAAAGGACCTTATGTTTCAATTAATTTCACTAATAATCAATTGAAAGGGAAGGCCTTTCAACCCATTAAACAACCAATACCAACTTGTTTCCCGACAGGTTCGGCATTGACAGCTTTAAAAGTTGGACAGACCAAAGCACAGGTTGAAACACAGATTGGCTGTGCTGGTGCGCATTTCCAGAGTCAAGCTGTGAGTGATACGGTTGTGACCTCAAGTTATACTTGGGGGGAAATTAAGACACAATTACTGATGTTGATTTTTGATAACAATATTTTAAAAGGATATAGCTTAGATTCACCTTTAGCAGCAGAGTCAAGTTGTACACCAACACAAGCTCAATGGTCCAATGTAAACATTGGGGATAATTATCAGACCATAAAAACTAAACTAGGCTGTGAAGGGCGTTTATCAAAAATGCTCAATGTAAGCGACGTAATGCAAATTACTTATGACTGGGGAGCTGTTGTTAATAAAGATTATTCTTTTGTTCAGTTTGAAAATGAAAAAGCAACGATGAAGGCATTTAAGCCGAAAGATGGAGCAGTGTCGAGTTGTAATGTCACCGCTGATAAATGGAAAACGATTGCCTTGAACAGTAGTTACCAACAAGTGAAAGCTGCGATTGGTTGTGATGGGGTTCCCTCTGGTCAAATCATTGTCACAGCTGACGGTGTGATTTCACCTGTAAAATACTCATGGGGGAGTGCGTTAACACAATTGAGTATCTTTGATTTTGACAATGTAGATAAACTGAAGTTGAAAGACTTTAATGACCTAATAGCAAAGTCGAGTTGTACACCTACACAGCAACAATTTGATCAAGTTCAAATTGGGCAGTCATTGAGTCAAGCATCTTCTTATTTCTCTTGTAGTGGTGCTTTATTTAATATGCGGGATATCGTTGGAGGAAGTTTGACAAAAGTTTATACATGGGGGCAAGCCGGATTAACCAATCACGTGCAGTTGCATTTGGATCATAATGATAAAGTAACAGCTCGTCATTTTAGCCCGAAACCATAGTGACTGAATTAAAAAAACAGACTTCAATTGTAAGTCTGTTTTTTTATGACGCTGAATATTAGTAAATCTTTTCATATCCTTCAGGGCGCGTTTTAAAACGACGGTGAAACCACATCCATTGTGTCGGTGCAATACGCAGTTGAGCTTCAATGATTTTATTCACACGAATCGCATCATCGACTTCATCTTCACTCGGCATATTTTCGACCATAGGTTCGATAAGGACTTTGTATTGAGGATTACGGATATCACCATAACGGTAGAAATACAGTGGAATCGCAATCGATTTAGAGATTTTTAATAAACGACGATGTGCTGTCACTGTGGCGGCTAGTACACCAAAGAAGGGTGCCATGACACCTTGTTTTAAACCAAAATCCTGATCTGGACTATACCAAATAGCACCACCATCTTTTAATCGTCTTACTAAGCCCCGCATATCATCATGATCAATTTGTTGTTGATAAATGGTTGCACGACAGCGATAGATCAACATATCGAGCATTGGATTGTTCTGTGGTCGATAGACCACATCAGGTTCGAAATATTGGGCACAAATATAACCGCCAGCATCAAGCAATGTACTGTGTGTGCCAAGTAGTAGGATCCCTTTACCTTGAGCCTTTGCGTTGGTGATATGTTCTAATCCTTCTACTGTATGGCGACCTTTGAACCAATTTGGACAGTACCATGCATTTAAGGTTTCAAACATGCCGATCATCATATCAATAAAGACTTGTTTGGCTTGAGCTTCAACTTCACTAGGAGACCATTCAGGAAAACAAAGTTCTAAATTTTTCAAGGTGGTTTTACGACGTGATCTCAATAGATGCCAACATAATGTGGCCAAGCCATGTGCCAAGCGCCATTGAACTGCCCAAGGCAAAATTGCTAATAGCATAAGAAAGGTTATGGCGATCCAAATTTTCCAATATCTTGGACGTAAAAATTCCCATCGAAACTCGCCAGGAATATAAGACTGTTGTTGGCTCATAGACTTAGATGCGTAAATGAATTGAATTTTTGTGAAGTGTAGCACGAAGTTGCTTTTGAAATAATTGTTCTAAGGGGTTTGTTATATTGCAAATAAAAAGCATAAACTGGTTTTTGAATTTTTGATCTATTTATATGCTAATGAAAGGAAATTATCTTAATTTGCCTATATTGTAGAAAGTTGAAAAACAAAAACTAAGGAAAAGAACAGATGAATATCCTAGAGCTGTTGCAAGGGAAGAAAATGGATTCTCAGGAGATGATAGATTTCTTTGATCATTTAGATGAGGTTGATTGCGAGTTTATGTATGGTCAATGGAAAGGTTTAGAAGTCTTTACTGAGCATCCAATGAATGGTGTACTGGATCAAGCGAACTGGTATGGAAAATTATTTGTAGACAATGAAACCGTCTTTCCTCTTGTTTTGTTTAATCTGAAAAGAACTGCATTATTTTCGATTGATCCGAAATGGTTGCCATTAAGCTTAGATTTTAATTTTCTAAAACGAAATAGCCAATACCTGGCTGGTGCTTTGCGACTGTTAAAAACTGATAAAAGTAGAGCAAGACTAAGAATAACAGAGTTTAGAGGTAAATCATCTGCAACCATGATTTATGATGAAAAACCGATTCATGATGTATTTAGACGTATTGACCAAGATACAGTGCTTGGTTGGATGGATTTAAAAGAACAATCTCAGCCATATTTTTTTATTCTTATACGAGATGATCAGTCTGCGTTGAGTCTTGAATAATGAAATCATCAACAGAGATTTACCTGCGGAGGGTTGGGTTTCAGATCAAGTTAAACGTACATTTTAAAAGCTACAAGAAAAAAACCATGCTTTTTTTCTATGAGAAAACATTATCTTGATTAGGAGGTCATGTTGAAAAATATAAGCATAATCAAAGGAGATATTACTCAGATAGCTGTCGATGCCATTGTGAATGCTGCTAATACGTCATTGCTTGGTGGCGGCGGTGTGGATGGTGCAATTCATCGAACAGGCGGTGCTGAAATTTTAGCTGAATGTCAAAAAATACGAGCAAAACAAGGCGGCTGTGCTATAGGTGAGGCGGTTGTTACGACTGCTGGAAAGCTCCCTGCTCAATATGTTATTCATACTGTTGGGCCCACGTGGATTGGTGGTCAAAACAATGAAGAAGAATTGTTGGCAAATGCTTACCGAAATAGTTTTAGACTCGCTGAAAATTTGAAACTCCAATCAATAGCATTCCCAAATATTTCTACTGGAATCTATCGTTTCCCAAAGATATTAGCAGCACAGATTGCTTTACAAAGTATTAGGGCAGAGTTAGATAAAAGTGAGAGTGTGCAAGAGGTAAGTTTTATTTGTTTTGATGATGAGAATTTTAATATTTATCAGGAGTTAAAAGATAATTTTACAATTTAATGGTCATTTTGATGTTTATAGAGCATCTATCATCAAACTGATAGATGCTCTATAAGATTTAATTACCTTTGCTGAGATTTTCCAATTCATCCCAACGTTCTAACTTTTCTAACAGCAACTCTTCAATTTCTGCCAAACGTTGACTGGCTAAGGTCGCAGCATTGGCATCGCTCACAAACCAAGAACCATCCGCTAGTTTGTCTGAAAGCTCTGTTTGTTCCGCTTCTAATTTTTCAATCTCAGCAGGAAGTTGCTCAAGCTCACGTTGATCTTTATAGCTTAACTTTACTTTTTTCGGCGCTGAGGCTAATGCAGTAGCTTCGGCTTTGGCCTGCGCTTTTTTTACATCGCTCTTTTGATCAACGACTTTTTGGTCTGGACGTTGTTCCAAGTAGTCTTGATAACCACCAATGTACTCATCAATATTGCCTTTGCCATCAAACACCCAGGTTGAAGTCACGACATTGTCCATAAATGCACGGTCATGTGAGATCAACAGGAGAGTACCTTTATACTCAGATAACATTTCTTCCAGCAACTCAAGTGTCACCATATCCAAGTCATTGGTTGGCTCATCCATCACAATTAAGTTCGATGGTTTGAGAAGAAGTTTTGCCAATAGAATTCGGTTACGCTCACCACCAGAAAGAGCTTTCACCGGTGTGCGTGCGCGTTCAGGTGAGAATAAAAAGTCCTGTAAATAACTATAGATATGACGACGATTACCATTCACATCGACAAAGTCTGAACCTTCTGACACGTTGGCCATGACGGTTTTCTCAAGATCCAGTGCATTGCGTAATTGATCAAAATAAGCAACTTCGAGTTGGGTCCCTGTTTTAACCGAACCGCCGTGTTGGATTTGACCTAAAATCGCTTTGATAAGTGTAGTTTTGCCGACGCCATTATCGCCGACTAAACCAATACGATCTCCACGTAACACGATTGCAGAGAAATCTTTAATCAGTGGTTTACTGTCATAGCTGACGCTTAAATTCTCAATCTCAAACACCAACTTACCTGAACGATTGGCCTCTTGGGTCGCCATGCTGACTTTGCCTTGTTGTGAGCGGCGTGCTTTGGACTCTTCACGTAATGCTTTTAAGGCACGAACCCGTCCTTCATTACGGGTACGACGTGCTTTAATACCTTGACGAATCCATGCTTCTTCTTCAGCAAGCTTTTTGTCAAATAAAGCATTTTGCTTTTCTTCGGCTTCCATTTGTTGTGCTTTGAGATCAAGGTAGCGTGAATAGTTACCTTCATAGCTGCGCAAAATGCCACGATCAAGTTCAACAATTCGTGTAGCGATGCTGTCTACAAATGAGCGGTCATGTGAGATAAATAAAAGCGTTAGATTATTTTGGTCCAGTAAGAATTTTTCTAGCCATTCAATACTTTCGACATCCAAGTGGTTGGTTGGTTCGTCGAGTAATAATACGTCTGGTTGGGTGAGCAGCGCGCGCGCGAGGAGCACACGACGTTTACGACCACCTGAAAGGTCAGCCAAATCTGCATTTGGGTCGAGTCCCATTTTGCCCAAAATAGTATTTACTTTGTTTTCTAAAGCCCAGCCATCTAGCTGATCTAGTTTGTGTTGTAGCATGCCCATACGATCACAGGCATCCATATCACCGAGTACACAGGCATCGCTTGCCTCATGGTATTCTTTTAATACACTGGCGGCTTCACCAGCACCATCGGCAACAATATCTGCCACTTTACCCGAATCCATAGGTACATCTTGGGCTAACATTGAAACAGTTAAACCATTTTGAATCGAAACTTCGCCACCATCAGGCAATAAGCTTCCCTCAATGAGTTTAAGTAAAGTAGACTTACCTTCACCATTACGACCGATTAGACACACTCGCTCACCTCGTTCAAGGTTAAAGTTCGCGCCGTCGAGTAGGGCTGGTCCGCCAAATGCGAGATGGACATCCCTTAAAGTAATATAGGCCATAATGTTTCCTAAAAGCTCAGATGAGGTCTGAAATGACTAAACAACAAAATTTCGATGATCACGCGTCATTGTCCGCACCCATTGAAGATTTGCAAGTGCGAATTGCATTTTTAGACGATTTAGTTGAACAACTCAATCAACAGCTCGCAATTCAGACACAAGAAATCGCAGTTTTAAAGAAACAGATGCAAATTTTGTATCAACGTGTTGAGGCTTCTGACTTGTCTGAAGGCATTGCACCTTTTGATCCGATGAGTAACAAACCACCGCATTATTAATTCATGGTAAGTGATCGACCTACCATGAAACGAATTTATATTTAGAAGCCATGTAAAACGATTTTACCTTTGGTTGAACCACTTTCAATTTGTTGATGTGCTGTTATTAAGTTTTCAGCATTTATTGGTGATAAAACTTGGCTAACCGTGGTTTTAATTCGCCCATCATCGACTAATTGAGAGACTTGATTTAAAAGTTCGCTTTGTTTGATCACATCTTCAGTTTGATACATTGAACGTGTAAACATAAACTCCCAATGAACTGAAACCGATTTTGATTTAAAGAGTTTAATATCAAGCTGTTCTGGGTCATCAATTAGACCAAAATGCCCTTGTGGCGCAATCAATTCAGCGATGTCGGCAAGATGTTGATCAGTTTGAGTGGTCGAGAATACATACTTTGGAGCAGTGAGATTTAACTGCTTGATTTGTTCTGCCAAAGATTGATGATGATCTAATACGTAATCCGCACCAAGTTGCTCAATCCATGATCGGGTTTCGGTGCGAGAAGCTGTGCCAATAACCGTCAAGTTAGTTAATTGTTTTAAAAGTTGAATCGTAATAGACCCAACACCACCTGCAGCACCAATAACTAAAATAGTTGTATTCTTTGATGCTGTGTGGGGAACTTGTAGTCGATCAAATAGCATTTCCCAAGCAGTAATTGCAGTTAGAGGTAAAGCTGCTGCTTCAATCATATTTAATGATTTGGGTTTATGTCCTACGATTCTTTCATCAACCAATTGCAATTCACTATTACTACCTTGTCGATTGAGTGCGCCTGCATACCACACTTCATCTCCAATCTTAAAATGAGACACTTTTTCTCCAACAGCCTCCACAATACCTACTGCATCCCAGCCTAAAATTTTCCATTGTCCTGATTCAGGACTGACATTTTTACGAATTTTGGTATCGACTGGATTAACCGAAATGGCTTGAACGCGAACAAGGAGGTCATGTCCTCTGGCGACAGGCGATTCTATTTCAATACTCACTAATGAGTCTGTAGATGCAATTGCACCTGCATGTTGATATGCCACAGCTTTCATGGTTGTGCTTCCTCTAGGTTGGATGGATTCTACTTGATAGGCTGTTCAGCATAACGTAAGCTTTAATTTTGTGACTACAGACAAATAACGCTCATAGTGTCAAAAAGGATACTGTAAAATGGCAAAAGTTCGACATTCGAGTTTTGATTGTTCCCCAGGTTGCTCAGTTGAAGCGGCAATCAGCTTAATTGATGGGAAGTGGAAGACCGTGATTTTATGGCATTTACTCAATGAGGGGACTTTACGTTTTAATGAAATCCGTAAACGTGTCCCGAGTATCACACAAAGGATGTTGACCAATCAGCTTCGAGAATTAGAACAAGATGGCATCATTCATCGTGAAGTGTATCCTCAAGTCCCCCCGAAAGTTGAATATAGTTTGACTGATTTAGGATACAGCCTTGAACAAATTCTGATTGCGCTAAAAAGCTGGGGAGATGCGCACCTTGATCAATTCGGTAAGTTATCTTTAACATCTTAAACGCTGTGTTAAAGGAAGGAGCTGTAGACGCAGCTTTTTAAATAAGCTGGGATTTGGTATTTAAAGTATAAAACTGGATTCCATATTATTTTTATGTTGTAACTTGCGTTTTTGATTCAACTTATGTAACGCTAATAAAAGGAAGTTTTGGGCACCTTAAATGAGTAATGTTGGAATTTGGATAACGGCCGCGATTGTACTATTTGTACTTGGCTCTATTTTCGGTTTACGTGTGAGTCCGCGAGAAAAAGCGCTTGGATCAATGCGTGATCAAGCTCGAAAAATGGGATTGCATCCTCGTATTATTGTTGCTCCAGAGTGGACCAAAGTTCCAATGGCAACCGAAAAACGTGCCAGTATGGTGGCCTATTATAGTGTATTGATTCCAGATGCACGTTTAGCACTTATGCGAGCAAGAGTTGTTGATGGAAAGCTTCAAGTCGTGCAAGGTGATCAGAAATTTAATGATTTAACCATTGCATTAAAAGGAGTTTATGCTATTGATATGCAGGCAAACTGTGTTGGGTTGTATTGGAATGAAGAAATTGATTTAAAAGCCACACAGCTTGATGAAATGAAAGCTTATTTATACCAATTAGCTCAACGCTAATTATCTGATTAATGACAGGAAAAACGATTTATTATGGCGAATACTCCACGCTCTGCTTCAGAAAGCACAGCAGCTTCCGCATCTGCTGCAAAGAAACGTGCCTTAGTGATTGTGGAGTCGCCTGCAAAAGCGAAAACAATTAATAAATATTTAGGCTCACAATATGTGGTGAAGTCTTCCGTAGGTCATGTGCGTGATTTACCGACAGGAGGTGGGGCAAAATCCACCGAAAAGAAGCCTGCAACGCGTGTTAAGTTAACAGAAGAACAAAAAGCTGAAAAAGCACAGTCCGCCTTAATTAACCGTATGGGCGTTGATCCAGAACATGATTGGGTTGCACATTATGAAGTGCTTCCAGGTAAAGAACATGTCGTAGCCGAGCTGAAAAAACTTGCCAAAGATGCTGATGCAATCTATCTCGCAACGGATTTGGATAGAGAAGGAGAGGCGATTGCTTGGCATTTAAGAGAAGTGATTGGTGGTGATGATAGCCGTTATCATCGTGTGGTCTTTAACGAGATTACTAAAAATGCCATTCAGGAAGCTTTTAAACAGCCAACACGTCTTGATTTAAATCGTGTCAATGCACAACAAGCACGTCGATTCCTTGACCGCGTCGTTGGCTTTATGGTTTCACCATTGCTATGGGAAAAGATCGCTCGTGGTTTATCGGCAGGTCGAGTGCAATCTGTTGCGGTAAAACTGGTGGTGGAACGCGAGCGTGAAATTCGTGCTTTTATCCCAGAAGAATATTGGCAAGTCTTTGCTGATACGCTATCTAAAAAAGATGACATTCGTTTAGAAGCAGTTAAACAAGCGGGTAAAACACTTAAACTCAAGAATAAGGCAGAAACAGACGCGCTATTAAGCATATTAAAAGATGCCGAATATAAAGTTGCGCTACGTGAAGATAAACCGACCAAGGTCAATCCAAGTGCGCCGTATATCACGTCAACCCTACAACAAGCAGCAAGTACACGTTTGGGATTCTCTGTAAAGAAAACTATGATGCTGGCGCAGCGTTTGTATGAGGGTGGTTTTATTACCTATATGCGTACAGATTCAACCTTTTTGAGCGATGATGCTGTGAATATGGTGCGTAATCATATTCAACAAAATTTCGGGGATAAATATTTACCTGCAAAGCCAAATCGTTATGGCAACAAAGCGGGGGCTCAAGAAGCTCACGAAGCCATTCGTCCATCTGATGTTGCATTGACAGGGGATAAGCTTGCAGGTGTTGAACGTGATGCACAGCGTTTATATGACTTGATTTGGCGTCAGTTTGTGGCTTGCCAAATGACACCAGCTGAGTATTTGTCTTCAACTCTAACGGTTCAAGCGGCTGATGTTGAGCTTAAAGCCAAAGGTCGTACCTTAGTTTTTGATGGATTTACCAAAGTTCGTGGTGCAAACAAGTCGGATGATGACGTGTTATTGCCAGCAGTAAAAGTCGGTGAAGTACTCAAGTTAGAAAAACTTGATCCGAGTCAGCATTTTACTAAGCCGCCTGCACGTTTTACCGAAGCATCGTTGGTTAAAGAATTAGAGAAAAAAGGCATTGGTCGTCCGTCAACCTATGCAGCGATTATTTCAACCATTCAAGATCGCGGTTATGTGAAGCTGGAAAATCGTCGTCTCTTTGCTGAGAAGATGGGGGAAATCGTCACGGATCGCCTCGATGAAAGCTTTAATAACCTGATGAACTATGCCTTTACTGCAGATTTGGAAGGGCAGCTAGACCGTGTTGCTGTGGGTGAGCGAAATTGGAAGGAGCTACTTGATACATTCTATGGTGACTTTAAAAAGCGCTTGACCAATGCACAAGGTGAAAACGGTATGCGCCGTAATCAGCCAGTTGAAGTCGCAGATGTCGCTTGTCCCGAATGTTCTCGTCCAATGCAAGTTCGTACAGGTACAACAGGAGTTTTCTTAGGATGTTCAGGTTATAACCTGCCACCGAAAGAGCGTTGTAAGGGAACATTGAATTTAACTCCAGTAGAGTCTTTAGCTGCGCTATCGGATGATGACGCAGCAGAAACTGCGGACTTAATGTCTAAGCATCGTTGTCCGAAATGTGGAACAGCGATGGACAGTTATGTGATTGATGGTGGACGTAAGCTTCATGTCTGCGGTAATAATCCAGACTGTGATGGTTATGAGCTTGAGGAAGGGCAATTTAAGATCAAGGGCTATGATGGTCCGACCATTCCTTGTGATAAGTGTGATGGTGAAATGCAGCTTAAGACAGGGCGTTTTGGTCCTTATTTCGCATGTACCAGCTGTGACAACACTCGTAAGGTCTTGAAGAGTGGCCAACCGGCACCACCGCGTGTTGATCCGATTAAAATGGAGCATTTACGCTCAACCAAGCATGATGACTTCTTTGTACTTCGTGATGGTGCAGCAGGTCTATTCTTAGCAGCAAGTAAATTCCCAAAAATCCGTGAAACGCGTGCGCCAAAAGTTGCAGAATTACGGAGTGTTGCAGATCAACTGGATGCTAAATATCAGTTCCTATTACAAGCACCAGATGTAGACCCTGAAGGGAATCCAACTGTTGTGAAGTTTAGCCGTAAGAACCAAGTACAATATGTTGGTTCTGAAACTTTGGAAGGGAAGCAGACCAAATGGAGTCTGGTGTTCCAAGACGGGAAATGGGTTGAAGCTTAAAAGCTGAGATCATCAAAATGCTAGCAATCGCTAGCATTTTTTATAACCAAAAATAAAAAATAGATAAGATTTAATTGAAGGGGGAATACATGTGGAAAAATATTCGAATTGCTTGTTTGCTCATGGTGTTATTGATTGTAGCAGTCAACGCATATCGTGATCAAAATCAAGATTGGAATCAGCCAATCATGCTGCTACATCCGATTAATGCGGACGGGATGGTAACGACACAACAGTATATTGAGCAATTACAATTGCGTGACTTTGCTGAGATTAAAGATTATTTGGAAAAAAATAGTCAGTTTTATCGTGGGCAAAGTAGTTACTTTATGCTTCAGATTGGTCGTCAATTGAGTCAAAAGCCGCCTCAGATGCCAACACAACCAAGCCTTCTCAATAATATCTTGTGGAGTTTAAAATTTCGTTTTTATGCATGGAAACAACATCAATCTGTTGATGGTTCACCGGCTTTAACCCTGTATTTAAATTTTCATGACCCGAAACAGCATAATGAGTTGAAACATTCAACTGCATTGGAACGAGGGCGGATTGGATCTGTAAACTTGTTTGCTTCAGACCAACAAGCCGCACAAAATAATGTGGTCATTGTACATGAGTTACTTCATGGATTCGGTGCAACTGATAAATACAATTTAGCGACTGGAGAGCCACTTTTCCCAATTGGATATGCACAACCAGAGCAGCAGCCGTTGTATCCACAGACACAAGCTGAAATTATGGGTGGGCGAATTCCTTTATCAGAGCATAAAAGTAAAATGCCGAATGGTCTGGAGCAAACCATAATGAGTGCACTTACTGCACAGGAAATTGGTTGGACCAAGTAAATTGTGGATAAGTTGAGACTTATCCATACTTACTACGTTTCACTTACCTAAAGAAAAATGATGCAATAAAAGCCGGTTTTTTCTGACATTCCGTCATTAATTATCAACATGCCTTATACAGAGTTTGATGGAAAATTTGCTCAATATAGAGATATAACATTGATGATAAAAGAGTAAATAAATATGAAAACAGTGGGTAATGATTTGGTTCGTAATCAGCTGCACGCTGATCGTAAATGGTATTTATTATTGGGTATTTTACTGATCTCTTTTGGCTTAATTCTTTTAGCAGCATTGCCATTTGCAACACTTTCAGCAGTACTTCTATTTGGTGTTCTGATGATGTTGAGTGGTGTCATGCATTTGGGTGCTGCATTTATTGTGTTTAAAGGTGGAACCCGATGGTTATGGGCAATATTTGGTGTATTGTATTTAATCGCAGGTTATTTTGCTTTTACTACGCCAGTTATTACGGCTGTTGTGTTAACGAATTTGTTAGCGATTGCCTTAATTATTGCGGGGATGATTCGTTCAATTAATGCATTTATCCTCAAACCGCTTTCAGGCTGGGGCTGGATTTTGTTTTCGGGTTTATTGACATTGTTGACTGGTATCTTGATTTTGTCGTTGCCAGGATCGCCTTTTTGGGTATTGGGTATGTTTCTTGCGATTGATATTTTATTCCAAGGAATTAATTACCTCACCTTTGCAAATGCGATTAAACAATTACCGCATAGTTCAACCGCTGTCTGAGTGAAGCGATCATTTTAAAATTAAGAGCATGCATTGACATGCTCTTTTTGTTTTGTCGTGGGGCGGATTGAAGCATTCTAGTCTGCTAAAATAGTAATTCATTTTTAATTGACGATTTCTATGACGCTTGCCAAGCTAATTGATGAATTAAATTCGCAACAGCAACAAGCTGCAACAACAGCCGCTCAAAACTGTTTGGTTTTAGCTGGTGCAGGTTGTGGCAAGACCAAAACTATTGTGGCGAGAGCAGCGTATTTAATTGATCAAGGTTTACCAGCTCAACAGATCCAGATTCTCACGTTTACGCGTCGTGCCGCGAGTGAAATCGTGACGCGTGTTGAACAACATATGGGTGTACAGGCGAAGGGCTTACGGGCTTCGACATTTCATACCTTTTGTATGTATTTATTACGTCGCAATCCACGCGCTTTTGGTCTTACACAATTCAGTATTATTGATCGAGATGATCAATTACTGATGTTTCGTTTGTTACGTGGTAAAGATAAAGGAAATGTGCTGCCTAAAGCGGCTGAGCTGTGTGATTTGTACTCGTATGCACGAAATACTAAGACCAAACTATCAGAAGCTTTGATGGCGCAGTTACCACAAGCCATCGAATATAAAGCACAAATTACTGAACTCATGAAAGCTTATGAGCAACGTAAGCGAGAGCGAAACTTTCTTGATTACGATGATATTTTGGCGATCGTGGCGGTACATTTGCAGAATTCACCTGAATTGGTGACGTGGGTAACAGGTTTCTGCTCAGCGCTCTTGGTCGATGAGATGCAAGATACCAACCCTTTACAATGGGCTTTGTTGCAGCCCTTGGTCGGTAAAGTGAAATTATTCTGCGTAGGGGATGATGCGCAATCTATTTATGGCTTTCGCGGTGCGGATTTTGAAAATATTCATCACTTTAAAGAACGTGTGCCTGATGCAGAAGTGCTGACCTTGCAAATGAATTATCGTTCGACACAAGGCATTTTAGATTTATCCAATTGGTTACTCGATCAAAGTCAGATTGAATATGATAAACATTTGAAAGCCTATCGTGGGCAGGGCTTAAAACCTCAACTTCATATTTTAAGTAATGAGTTTGAGGAAGCGAACTGGATCATTCAGGATTTAAATCAGCGTCATCTACAAGGCGCTGCGTGGTCTGAGCACATGGTGTTGCTGCGTTCTGGTTTTAGTGGGCGTTATTTGGAAGGGGCATTGATCGCAGCTAATATTCCTTACCGCTTCATTGGTGGGGTAAAACTACTTGAATCTGCACACGTCAAAGATGTATTGAGCCTGCTGCGGGTGAGTGTCAATCCACAGGATGATTTGGCTTGGATGCGCTTTTTGACTTTATGGGATGGGGTGGGTGATGTCGGTGCGAGTAAATTAGCGCAAGAGTTGATTCAGCTTCCTGATATTGAAGCTCGCTGTCAGCGTTTAGAACGCCACGGTAAAGTTCCACAACAAGCGATTTTGATCTTGATGCAGTTGGATGTGTTACAGCAACATGTGGAAGCCTGTATTGGTTTGGCGCTTGATGCGCTCAATGAACAATTAGAGAATAACTATAAAAACAAAGATTGGTCTCGCCGTACGAAAGATTTTGATTTGGTTAAACAATTGGCACGTAAGCACCGCTCTCTCGGGGAGTTTTTAGAGGAATATGTCCTTGATCCAATCTCTGTTTCAGAAATTGATAAAACGCCTGATCAAGATTTGGTGACTCTGATTACCATCCACTCGGCAAAAGGAACTGAGCAAAAGGTCTGTTACGTCCCACATGTGTCGCCAAATCAATATCCACATGCCAGAGCACAAGGTGATTTTGATGAGGTTGAAGAAGAGCGGCGTGTATTGTATGTGGCATTGACACGTGCGGAAAATGAATTGATTTTGACCAAACAGAATTTAAATCTGTGGTCACAAGATCAATATGATGAGTTAGGGCGGAAGATAGAAAGTTACTTTCTAAATGATTTACCTCAACATTTGGTGGATGTTCAGATTCATAGTCAGGTTCCATCGTCATTTAATAAAAGTAATTGGCAGCGTAACTCAGCAATAAGTTTAGGTTTTGGTATTGATCTCGATTAAACTAGAGCCATTCATTTCTCTTGATTCATTAAATTCACGATGAATCGTCTTTTAGGTTTTTGCATGAAAATTTTAGTACGTAATTTAGATCGTTCTGTAACGGATACAGAAGTCCTTGATTTATTCAAAGCTTATGGCAAAGTTGAATCTTGTGTTGTTGTCAAAGATGCTGAAACTGGAAAATCAAAAGGTTTTGGTTTTGTTGAAATGCCAAATCCGCGTGAAGCAATTAAAGCGATTAAAGGCTTAAATACCTTACGTGTCAAAGGTGTTGGTATCCGAGTGAAAGCAGCAGATGATCAAGCTTAAATCAAATGCCAAAGCAATATCATGCCCTATCGATTGTTGCGCCAAATGGTGAGCGTATTATGCAAGGGATAAAGACCCTTGAAGTTCGCTCGTGGCAGCCTGAAATATTGCCTCTCAAAGACCTAGTGATTGTGGAGAATCAAAACTTTTTACTAAAAGAAGGGGATGAGGAAATTGGTCATGCTATTGGATTAGTTGATATTGAGTCAGTTCATTCTTGGGGTGTTGAAGAAATTGATGCTGCATGTGCTTCCTACTGGGCGGAGGGATATTTCGCTTGGGTGATCAGCAATGTTCGTAGTTTTGAAAAGCCAATTGAAGTCCCTGCAAAGCGAAAACTATATGGTCTTTCTTTGATGTAATCTCGGCTATTTGTTTCTCACTTATTTCGTTTTACAATCGATCATGCTTTAAATTATTTGAAATAGGGATTTATCTATGTCTCGTGTTGCTCGTTATCATGCTGATCGGACCAATCAAAAACTGTATTTTGCTCGACTCGCATGTCAACAAGCAGAGCAAACTGAACATATTCAACAAGTGCAAGCGTATCGTGAAGCTGCCGTATTTCACTTACATGGTGCGATTTTAGCGTTCTTACAAGAGTTGGTGCGTTACTATCGTCTGAATGATCTGCAACCAACTTTTAAGTCAATTGAAGAGCATATGGCTGACAAAGGGCAAGTCTCTCCTGAAGTAACTGTATTACAGCAATTAGCAAAAGATGGTTTTATCGCTGAGTTAAAACGTGCGTATCGGATGTGCCAATATGCACCTGAGCCGACTGCACCTGAACCAGAGAGTGAAACATCATCAAATCTGATTATTAAAGTCACGCAAAGTCCGCAAGCATGGTTACCTGATGTGAAAATCTTGCGTGAATGGCATCGTGAGCTTAGTCATTTAATTGATGGTTTTCGCAACGAAATGGTTGAGTTCTAAGTCTTAGCAGTGAGATACTTGAAATCTATGCACACAGTACTTATATAAATAAGACGTGAGAGAGTAAAACACAGATGTGTTTTGCCACCATGGTTGAAGCATGGAGAACTTATATGTCAATGCAGCAGTTAAAAGAATTATTTGGTAATCAAGAAGCCGTTCTCGAATTAGTTCAACTCGAAGGTGGCGAACTTGCTTTGCGCAATGCGGGTTCTGAGAATGAACCTTTGGTAAAAATCCAATTTAGCGAAGAAGTGAAACAAATTCTCGGTGATCAAACTCCTACCGTCGCACAACATATGATTCAAGCGGCGTTATTTGGTCTGTTAGAAAAACAGATGAATCAATGGCAAGCTGAAGTCGTGGATGAACAACCACAGCATTTCAGCTGATCAAAATACAAAAAAGCGTACTTAAAGTACGCTTTTTTGTATTTTGGGGATTAATGTCCAACAGGATGGTGGGCAAGTTCGATTTGATTGAGAATATGGTGGCTCATATTCTTTGCCATTTCTTCTTTGGCATAGAATACTTCACCAATATTTTCTTCTCGAATCACAGCCGCCTCCTCTTTGCTTTCTGCGCAGATGAGCACTTGAATCTTTGGATTAAGCTTTTTAGAAATATCGACGATGCGATGAATATCTAAAATATCCATTGGTGAGATCACCAATAAACGCGCATGGTGTATGTGTGCTTGAATCAAAACATTTGGTTCGGTTGCTTCACCACTAACCGCAGCGATACCCTCAGCTCTTAACTTTTCCACAATTTCTCGGTTTTCTTCTGCAATAACAACCTTGATATCTTGTGCGATGAGATTTTCAGTAATGCGGCGACCAACACCACCATAGCCGATAATCACGACTTGATCACGTAAATACTCTTGATCTACTTCATCTGGAAGCATGGCAAGTGGATCACCACTACGCTCTAACAAGCGAGCTAAATGTGAGCGTTGGCGAATCCAACGTTGTGTCGGTTCAATTGCTGAGAACACAAAAGAGTTCAATGTGATCGAGAACAAAGCTCCGGCTAAAATAAGATTTTGCGCTTCTAGTGTGAGTAATCCTAGAGCAACCCCCATGGTTGCTAAAATAAATGAGAATTCGCCAATTTGAGCAAGACTCGCACCTACTGTTAATGCTGTGTTGATAGGATAACGGAAGAATAAAACTAGAGCGATCGCTGCTAATGTTTTACCAATCATAATGATCGCAACAACTGCGAGAATATGATGTGGTTCTTTGAGTAAAATACTTGGGTCGAATAACATTCCGACTGAAACAAAAAATAGAATAGCAAAGATTTCACGAAGTGGGAGAGTTTCCTCTTCAGCACGATGGCTAAAGTCAGATTCTTTCACGACCATGCCCGCAAAGAAGGCACCTAACGCCATTGAAACCCCGAAAATTGCATATGAACCATATGCAATCGAAACAGCGGCAGCCACAACCGTTAGGGTAAACAACTCACGTGAACCAAGACGAGCGACAAATTGCATGATCATTGGTACTACTCGTTTGCCTACGATCAGCATAAAAGCGATAAAGCCTGTTACTTTTAAAAGTGTTAAGCCAATTGTGACCCATATGCTTTGTTCAGAGTCAGTGCCATGCAATGCTTGTCCGCCGAGTAAAACAGCAACTGCTGGTAAGAGTACTAATGCTAAAACCATCACCAGATCTTCGACCAAGAGCCATCCCACAGCAATTTTTCCGTTAACTGAGTCAAGTAAGCCTCTATCGCCTAAGGCTTTTAGAAGGACAACGGTACTCGCACAGGATAAACTTAGACCGAAAATGAGTGCAGATCCAAAATCCCAGCCCCAATACATTGAAACCCCGATGCCAAGTAGGGTTGCAACAGTGATTTGTAGAATGGCACCTGGTAAGGCAATGCGACGAACTTGTAATAAGTCATTGATTGAAAAATGCATTCCTACGCCAAACATGAGAAACATGACCCCAAGCTCAGCAAGTTGATTTGCAAGTTTAATATCACCAACAAAGCCTGGTGTATTTGGGCTAATAATAATTCCGGCGATGAGATAACCAATTAAAGGAGGCAAGCGTAGACGTGCTGCGATAAAGCCAAAAACTAGGGCTAAGCCAAAACCAACAGCAAGTAATATAATTAAACCAACATCATGTGGCATTGTTTCTCCTTAATCATTGCGGTTAAGGTATAAATAAATGAGCATAAAACATGCCAAGAAAACTTCTAATAAATTGTAACAAGTAAAATAGAATTTGTTGATGTCAATTTTTTGAATTATCAAAAATAATGATGTAAATCTTCTCTAGTAATGAGATAAAAATGTTCGAAGTTTTATTGTCATTGAAATAGGGATTTAAAGGTAAAAAAAACGACCTCAATAGAGATCGTCTTTTTTAAAGAGCCAAAATTATTTAATTTTAGCTTCTTTGAAGATTACGTGTTGACGGATTTTTGGATCAAATTTTTTGATTTCCATTTTTTCCGGCATAGTACGTTTGTTCTTAGTTGTGGTATAGAAGTAACCAGTACCAGCTGTAGAAACGAGGCGAATCTTATCACGCATTGTTCAGACTCCTTAGATCTTTTGACCTTGAGCACGGAGATCAGCAACAACTTTCTCAATACCCAATTTATCAATAATACGCATACCTTTAGTGGTTAAACGAAGACGTACGAAACGCTTTTCGCTTTCTAACCAAAAACGGTGGTGGTGCAGGTTCGGCTCGAACCGGCGTTTGGTTTTGTTGTTTGCGTGCGATACGTTGTTACCAACGATAGGACGCTTGCCGGTAACTTGGCAAACCTTAGACATGGTGAACTCCATTGCTAGTTCATACAGCACCGATTTGTGCGACTAGCCATTCAAAGTAAACGGATGAAATCATTCAAGGGGCGTTTTATACCAAAAATACGATTAAAAGACAAGCGAATTCGGTAAAAACTCGGCATGATCTTGTGTGATAGATCATGCCTTGACCATCTTAACGGAAGAGGGTTTTTAAAAGTAGTTTGTGTGCTGCTTTATTGTACGGAGGTAAAATAAATTTCAGGCTATAGAGTTTCGGACTGACAGGATTTGACATCATTGAGCGTTCATGTGAGAAGCTAAAGAAGCCTTCCTTACCATGATATTTACCCATTCCTGATGCGCCGACACCACCAAATGGTAGATCATCTTGTGCTACGTGAGTTAAGACTTGATTGATCCCGAAATGCCCAGAATGGGTACGACCTGCAATATATTCGGCACGAGCACTATCAACATCAAAATAATAGAATGCGAGCGGACGAGGGCGACTATTGATAAATTGTAGTGCATCCTCAATTTGCTCATATTCTAGAATTGGAAGAATTGGACCAAAGATCTCATTCTTCATGATTTCCATTTCAGCTGTTACGCCTGTAACTAATGTTGGTGCAATTTTACGGGCTTCGGTTAGGGATTCATTATTGTTGTTTAGCTCAACAATGGTTGCACCTTGCTTGTGAGCATCTTCAAGATAGCCTTGGAGACGATTGTATTGTTTATCATTTACAATCGAGGTGAAGTCTTTGTTATCAGCCAGTGTTGGATACATGCTATTCACAAAGTCTTGGTAATGTTTCGTGAATTCCTGAGTTTTTCCTTTAGGAAGGAACATATAATCAGGTGCTACACAGGTTTGACCTGCATTCCACAATTTACCAACAGCAACACGTTGTGCCACATCACGAATATTCATCGATGAGTGTACGAGAGCAGGTGATTTTCCACCGAGTTCCAAGATCACAGGTACGAGGTTTTGGGAAGCAGCAGCCATCACTGTTTTACCTACAGAGGTGGAGCCAGTGAAAATCATTTTGTCGAATGGTAAATGACTGAATGCATCAGAGATTTTACCCCCACCATTTACAACAGTAACAAGCTCTTGTGGGAAAGCTTCTGAAAGTGCGTTTTCTAGTACATATCCAAAATTAGATGATGCGCTTGAGATTTTGATCATGGCATGGTTACCTGCGGCAAGTGCACAGATCAATGGTCCAACTGACAATAATAGTGGGTAGTTCCAAGGCGCAATAATCCCAATCACACCAAGTGGTTGGTATTGTACCCAACCTTTTGCAGGTTGATGTAACATGCTGATATGCCGTTTAGAGGGTTTCATCCACTCGGTTAAGTTCTTGCTATAGTATTTAATATGTTCTAAACAAGTTAGAACTTCACCAATTTTGGTTTCCATAATGGCGCGATTGCCATAATCTTGACTAATTGCATCAGCAAATTGATCTTGATATTTTACCAAGATGTTTTTTAATCGAGCCAAGCGTTCAATACGTTCTTTTGCGCTTGGTACAGGATGGCGTTGGTAAGCTACTTTTTGTTGCTCGAGCAAATCATGTAATCGTTGTACGTCAACATGAGGTGTCATTGCGGTTGTTTTTGTTTGACTGTTCATAGGAGTAGACCAAAGGAAATCTTATTACTTTTTAATTTTTAGAGTAAATACTCTAAAGTGTCAAGTCGCTTTTATGGGCTTGTTTTATAACCTATTGATAATGTTATAGATGGTTGAATTCAATGTCGCATGCTAAACCAAACAAAACGAAAGACAGAATTTTGCAAATCAGTTTGCAATTATTTAATGAACGTGGTGAACGTTCTGTCACAACCAATCACATCGCGGCTGAACTCGGCATTAGCCCTGGCAATTTGTATTACCATTTCCGCAATAAACAGGAAATTATTAAAGAATTAGCATTGCAATATCAGGCTGAGACTTTAGAAATGTTGGCATTGCCTGATGATCGCCCTCTTAATGCCAATGATAAAATTAGTTATTTTCAGGTGTTAAGTAACCAGCTTTGGGCTTATCGTTTTATTCATCGTGATGTTTATCATCTTGTTGAAAATAACGAAGACTTTAGAAAGATTTATCCTCGCTTTGCAGGACAAGTCATGCAGCAAGGGCAAAAAATTTATCGTGCTTTTGTGGATGCTGGGCTGATGAAAATGACTGACTCAGAAATTGAGGCACTCATTATTAACCTTTGGATCGTACTGACGAACTGGACTAACTTTTTATATATGTCGGGTCATATTAGTGATAATAATCGCTTGGAAGAAAAGTGGGTCTGGCAAGCATTAAGACAAATGGTATTTTTGGAAGGCCCTTATTTAATGGGCGAAAGTCGTCAGACTTATGAACAATTATTGCAATCATTGGGGCCATCAGAGTTATTTGCTAGCTTATCGAATCTTAAAAATGATGATGATCATCTCTGACTAGCTATTTAGTCGTACGCAAAAAAGCGTTAGAATGCTCGGCTTGATTTTTTTAATTTGATTCGAATAAGTGAATTAACAACATGAACACGACTACTGCCCATACAGCACGATTACTGATTACTTGTGAAGACAAGCCAGGGATTGTGCAAGCTGTATCGAGCTTTTTGTATCATCAGGGAGCAAACATCACCGCACTTGATCAGTACGCAACAGAAGCTCAAGGCGGACGTTATTTTATGCGTGTTGAGTTTGAGTTGGACCATTTACAATCACGTAAAGAAGCATTGATGCAAACTTTTGCAGCAAATGTTGCTGAGCGTTATGGTATGCAATGGAAACTTAATTTTGTTGGTGAATTAAAGAAAGTCGGCATTTTGGTTTCTAAAGTAGATCATGCGTTGTTAGAGCTATTATGGCGTCATGCACGTGGTTCATTGCCTTGTGAAATTACTCAGGTGATCTCAAACCATCCTGACTTACGTGAAGCAGTGGAAAATTTTGGGATTCCATTCCATGTTGTGCCAGTGAATAAAGACAATAAAGCTGAAGCTTATGCACAAATTAATGACATGATGCAGGGCAATGATTTATTGATCTTGGCGCGGTACATGCAAATTTTGAGTGAAGACTTTGTTTCACAATGGGAAATGAAGATTATCAATATTCATCATTCATTCTTACCTGCTTTCGTGGGTGCAAATCCTTATAAGCAAGCTTATGAGAAAGGGGTGAAGCTGATTGGTGCAACTGCGCATTACGTAACTGCTGATCTTGATCAAGGTCCGATTATTGAACAAGATGTTGAGCGTGTTAGCCATGACTATAATGTTGAACAGTTACGTGAGTTAGGTGAAGATGTTGAACGTAATGTGTTGGCACGTGCGGTAAAATGGCATCTTGAAGACCGTGTGATTGTTGATGGCAATAAAACGGTTGTGTTCCAATAAGCGATCAGAAGTTTAAAAAAGTATGCTTTTAAGCATACTTTTTTATGTTTATCTTTGGTTATATTATAACATTACTTTTTTGTGTGGCTTATCAGTGGTTTGAAGTACATTCACAAAAAAACAGTTGCAAATGAAAACACTTCTCATTTATTATTACGGCACTTTAATTGTTCTATCCGATGTGTGTAATCGTTTTTTAGATTAACACCATCTATATAGGTACTTAGATTCTTATGAGTCCATCTCCTGCATCATTTAACACACCAAACCCGATGAAAAAGAAAATCATCACTGCCCTCGCTGCAGTTGTGATTGGACATGTGGGAGTTTTGTGGGCTGTTAGCCACATTAAAACGATTGAGTTAAAACCTATCGAAAAAGAGCCGCTTAAAGTTAAATTTGTTAAAATTAAAGAGCCGCCAAAAGCAGAGCCTCCTAAACCTAAAGAAATGCCTAAACCAGAACCTAAAAAAGAGGTGAAAGAGGTTAAGGTTGTTGAAAAACCAGTAGCGCCTCCACCGAAAAAGATTGAAAAGGTTCAACAGGTAAAAGAAGCGCCAAAACCGGTGCTGCAAAAAACTGAACCAAAGGTTGAGCCTAAAGTTGAAACGACTGTCGTTAGTACGAAGGTATCAGAGAAAGTTACTGAGAAACCACAGCCTGTTCAGGAAGTTGAGAAACCTCAACCAGCAGCAGATCCATCACCTAAAACCGTATCAATCGGAGGGGCCGGGATTCAATGGAGCCGCTCACCAAAGATCTCATTTACACCTAAAGATCTAGAAAATCAGACGCGTTTGATTACAGTGTATATTGAAGCTGATGAGAAAGGTCGAGTAACAACAGCACGAATAACCCGTAGCAGTGGCTTACCGAATCTAGATGAAAAAGCATTACGTGCAGTTCGAAATGCTAAATTTAAACCGTATATGGAAAATGGTGTTGCTTACCCGATTAAAACAGAGCAACCGTTTGAGTTTAATCCTTAATCAATTTGAGTCCTTGTGACAGATTAAATCAGGAGTTCGTATATGAACTTTTCAGTTTATTGGCAACACGCAGATGCAGTAAGTAAAACACTGTATTTTGTTCTTCTCGCAATGTCGATTGCAACGTGGACGATTTTCATCCTACGTATTTTAGGAACACGCCAATTAAAACAACAAGCTTATGCTCAACTTGCTCAGGCTTTGGCTACACTGAAAGCAAAGTTACAACCACTCACCTTTGAACAGCGTAAAGCGGTTGCTGAACAAGCTTTACTACGTCAGATCTCTGCTGAAAAGTCACAAGCAGAAAAAGGTGTTTCGGTATTGGGTACGATTGCTTCACTTGCTCCGTTTGTGGGTTTGTTCGGTACGGTGTGGGGGATTTTCCATGCACTTGTCGCTGTTGGCAAAAGCGGTCAGGCTGGTTTAGCACAGGTTGCAATTCCTGTCGGTGAGGCATTGATCATGACGGGTCTTGGTCTTGCTGTTGCGATTCCTGCGGTATTGGCTTACAACATTTGTATGCGCTTTAATCGTGGTTTGGCACATGAACTTCAAGACCAAGCACATCTGTTGCTCATTGATACGATGTTACAACAAGAGACAACCGTGCAAACTGAAACTAAAGCAACACAACAAAGTTTAGTTGGAGGTCAAGCTTAAAATGGGCTTTCAATTGGGTGAAGACCACGACAGTGGTATGAATGAGATGAATCTCATTCCTCTGATCGATATTATGTTGGTATTGATGATTATCTTTTTAGTCACAGCAACGGTTGCAAACCCATCAATTCCATTAAGTTTACCAAAAACAACTGCTGAAATTATCGATCCACCACCACAAGCAATTACGATTAGTATTAATGCCAAAGGTGAGGTGGCTTGGGATACTCAGATCATTAGTTTGGATGAGTTAGAGACACGCTTTGCAGAAGCGGGGCAAGCGACAACAAAACCGACAGTGCAGCTACGTGCAGATAAAGAATCAAAATATGACACGGTTGCACAAGTTATGTCGCGTGCTAGTGAAGCTGGATTGAGTGATATTGCTTTCGTTAGTGAAAACTAGAGCTAACGCCTATCATTGAAAAAAAGCAACTCTTTCGAGTTGCTTTTTTTATTGCTATTCAGTTTTGAGTAAATCTAAAAACTTAGAGCGTAGTTTGGATAATTTAGGTGGAATACTAAAGTTGCAATAACCTTGGGACGGATTACGTGCATAGAAATTTTGATGATAATCTTCAGCAGGATAAAAGACAGGTTCAGGGCTCAGCTCAGTGACAATATTTAATCCTTCATCTTCTAGGCTTTGAATAATTTGCTCAGCTTGTTGTTTCTGTTCTTCATTAAAGTAATAGATCACAGAACGGTATTGTGTACCAATATCATTGCCTTGACGATTTAATGTCGTTGGGTCATGGGTGGTAAAAAAGACATTCAAAAGTTGTGTATAGCTGATTTGTTGTTCGTCAAAATCGATAAGAACAACTTCAGCGTGTTGAGTGTTGCCTTGGCAAACTTGTTCGTAGCTTGGGTCTTGTACAATACCGCCAGCATAACCACTGACTACTTTTTCAACGCCTTTAAGCTGTAAAAAAACTGCTTCTACACACCAGAAACATCCACCACCAAACAGTGCTTGTTGCATTTAAGTCCCCAATTTCTAGTTCTATGAATGTCTTTAAAGTAAACGAAGTCGACAAAAAGTAAAAGCCCGTGTTTGCAACGGGCTGTGACTTTAATTGAGAGGAATTACGGTAAAGGTTGAATGACCGTAACGAAACTTACAAGAACTTGCCCAGAAGCATCAAGGAAATTGAGTTCATGACCTTTTAGCTCATAGTTTGTGGTCGCTGCTAAAGCATTTGCGTATTGACGTGATAGATCACTGTTGTCTTTGCCGATGCATGCCATCATAGTAGATGCAACAGGCCCTAAACGTAAAATGGTGCCTTGGCTTTCGAAGCTTCCTTGAATATTGTTACAACCATCTGCGCCAAAGAAGCGTTTAGCTTGAGCATCGAACTGAATCGACGGTCTTTTATTTGAAAGCTCATTACTTTTAACTTCGATACCGTTAATATGTGTAGCAGTCCACATACGATTATATAAATTGATCGTTTCTTTCTGTGATGCATTTGGAGATGTGTTTAAAGATTCTGTGGTTGCACAACCAGTCATTGCAACAGCAACCGCTAAAGTACAAGAAGTTAAAAATGGCTTTAACATAAAATTTAAAAATCCGAGTCATTGTGTTTATGTGATTATTATTAAACTTTATAAAAGTGGATCTGAATAGAGTATTCAGTATCCTTTTGTAAAAATTAAGATAGGCTTTATTAAATTAGTGGAATATTCATTCAGTTTCAGGAAGTCCAGCACGTATGATTTCGGAAAAATATTCACTACTTTGATTTGGCTGTTTGGCATACTGCTCAGTACGTGGGTTGATATGAGCCAGTTGATACCATTCTTTCATGCTGTAATTCTGATTCAGTGCTTTTAGATCATGTAAATAATTCGGTAAATAACCAGAAGCCAGTAAGCGGTAATCTTTGGGTAATGCTTGCTGGCTAATTGCTTGTGCCATATCAAAGATTAGAGTAGTACAGTTACTGGTCAGGGTGTTATACCATTTTGCTTCAGCGCGTAGTTCATCTGCTTTTTTTAGATATTCGATAAATAATGCTTTACGTTCTGCAGCAGGAATTTTGATCGGGAATAAATAAACCTGTTCTTGACGAATATTGCTACGTGTATAGACGATATCTTTCTCGTCGGATGCAATTAGGCTTAACTCATATTTACGAAAGAATCCTCCGATCGCAGAGAAAGATTCGCCTTTTTCTTTCCGAATTTCGATCGAGAATACCAATGGTTTTTGATCTGAGAAGTCAAAGCTCACGAGAGTATGTGCGATTTGGGGGCCCATCCAGTAGGAGGCAATCACATTAATTCCTGTGATTTTGTTTAGATCAATTGTCCGATCCTCCCAGTGGATGTCATAACGTCCATCGGGGTACCAATTAAAGTTTCGTACCTTGTGCAAAGTTACAATATCGCCTTTTTTCTCATAGCTGAGTTGCTCCGATACCTCTGGATCCCAGACGCGGTCTTGACGTGCATCTAAAGAAAAATACCAGAACAAAGAACAAGCGAACGCGAAACAATAGAGCAGAATATCAGTGCGTCGACTAAAAATATGTCCGCTGACATAGAAACCAAGCAAACTGAGTGCGAATAGACCCCAAAGAATAATGATAAGGCGACTAAAGATCGGACCAAGGGGTTGCTGTATCCATAAGGCTAAACATAGCCAAATACTGGAAAGGATCACGAAAAGAGTAAAGGTACTATGTAAGAACCATATCCCTAATCCAATGAAGAACTCACGTGATCCAATCTCATGCATAACAATTCGCAGTCCATTTTATTTTTGGTAAGTCGCGAACTCGAAGGCGATATTTGATTTTTCATCAGTATGTAGTTCTGAGTTCACTTTTTGAAAATTCTCAGAGATTTTTGGGTAATGTGCATCGCCTTGAACATCTAAGTCTACATGGGTCAATTCTAGGCGGTCAGCAATGGCAAGTGTTTGATTAAAAATCTCTCCTCCACCAATAATAAATAAGGATGCTTTTTCAGAGTGTTGTACGTCTGTAAGTGCAGCATCTAAAGCTTCCTCAATACTATGCGCAATTTTTACACCATCAAATTGCCAAGATGGATCTCGCGTAATCACCCAATTTACGCGATTCGGTAATGCACGTCCCATTGACTCAAGGGTTTTACGACCCATGATAACCACACCACCTTGAGTGATGGCTTTAAAATGTTTGAGATCTGCAGAAATATGCCACGGCAGGGCATTTCCTTTTCCAATACAGTTATTTCTATCCATTGCCACTACGTGGACAACTTCTGTGCCTTGCCATGCCATAAGTGAGCTCTCTTATCGTTTTAAACTGCAACAGGTGCTTTAATTGCTGGGTGTGATTCATAACCCAAGATTTCGATATCTTCAAATTTAAAATCAAAAATATCAGTAATTTCTGGATTCAGTTTAAGCTGGCACAACGGTAGAGGATCACGGCTAAGTTGTAATTTCGCTTGTTCAAAATGATTGGCATAGAGATGCGTATCACCACCTGTCCAGACAAACTCTCCCACACCTAAGCCACACACTTGGGCGATCATGTGTGTCAGCAGCGCATAGCTAGCAATATTAAATGGCACACCTAAAAACACATCAGCACTGCGCTGATAAAGCTGACATGACAACTTATTATCTTGTACGAAAAATTGGAATAACGTATGACAAGGCGGTAAAGCAACTTTTCCAGCCTCGTTTGGATTCCATCCAGACACAATTAAGCGACGTGAATTAGGATTGGTTTTAATTTCATTAATCAGCCATTTGATTTGATCAAAACCATTTTGTTGATAACTGCCATCCTCATTTTGAGTTGCGCCAAAATTACGCCACTGATGTCCATACACTGGACCTAATTCACCTTCTGGACGACCAAAGCGAGCGGTTTGTTCTGCAGTTGCCCATTCATCCCAAATGGTAACTTTATTGTCTTTGAGATATTGAACATTGGTATCACCTTTGAGAAACCAGAGTAGCTCAATCACGATTGAACGAAAATGGACTTTCTTGGTGGTGAGTAAGGGGAAACCTTTAGAAAGATCAAAGCGCATTTGATGACCAAATACTGAACGTGTACCCGTACCTGTACGGTCACCTTTGTCGCCGCCATTGTCGAGAATATGTTGTAAAAGGTCTAAGTATGTGCGCATCGTAATTCCTAATCGCAAATTTTATCGGGCTAATCTTAGCAGAATTTATGTGATAAATAATGGTTCAATTCAGCACTTGATGCCATGATAGGGATGTGGTCCTGCTCTATTTAAGTTTACTTGTTTATTTTCTATTGCAAGTTTGGCTACTAAACAGCATTAATATAAATAGATAAAATTTATTGTTTTTTAAAATTTTGGTAGAGGTGCTTATCTTATGCTGAACGAACAAGAAGTAAAAAGAATGTCTGAAGAAGAATTTCTTATTATCTATTCTGAAATAGATAATAAGGGATCACGTCTTATATTTAATGCACTAGGTTTACTGTTGTTGGTCGCCGCTTTATTTATATTAGGGATCTTTTGGGGCAATATTTTGGTTTATTTTGCTTTTATCACTTTGGGGTTAAGTGTGATTTGCTATAAAAAAGGTATGGTTTGCAAAAAGAAAGCAGTTGCATTATGGTTAGCGAAATATCCTAAATAAAAGCGGATGAACTTTCATCCGCTTTTTAAGTATTGAATCTTATTCAGTCACGAAGGTTACTTTGCCATCGGTGAGGGATTTAACGCGTGCCAATGACTCTACACGATAGCCTTTTTCAATTAAGACATCACGACCTGGTTGGAAAGATTTTTCGATTACAATTCCAACACCGACCACTTCAGCATTTGCTTGATGGATTAGATCAATCAAGCCCAATGCCGCTTGGCCATTTGCCAAGAAGTCATCAATGACAAGTGCTTTATCACTTGAACTAATGTGTTTGTTCGAAATAGCAATCGTACTTTCGGTTTGTTTGGTAAATGAAAACACTTTAGAACGATAAAGATCATCTTTTAAGGTCAATGATTGATATTTACGAGCAAAAATCACAGGCACACCAAGCTCTAGACCCGCCATGATCGCAGGTGCAATACCTGACGCTTCAATGGTAATAATTTTGGTAATGCCAGCATCTTTAAAACGAGCGGCAAATTCTTTGCCGATCTGCTGCATGAGCACAGGGTCGATTTGGTGGTTTAAGAAAGCGTCAACTTTCAAGACTTGATCAGATAGAACGATACCTTCATTTAAGATTTTCTGTTCTAGAGCGTACACGGGAGAATCCTCTAAACGGATGCTTTTTCAAGCAAAGGCATATTTTAAAAAGCATCAAAAAAATTGCAAGCCATAAATCGCAGCTTTGTTGATATTTCACAGAACTTTACGATGTTTGGTATATGGCTGCAATTTTAGCGCTGATTAATTAGTTTTACCCGTATAGCCCGTTAATAAAAGCCCATACGAAGATTTTCCGTCATTATGTGTCACCTTGACAGGGAGATAATCAAGTTTTGGCGCGAGCCAAAATACCGTATTGCGTTCTGGTTTATCATGCTGAAGTACGACTTTAATCGTGTTAAAAGTCCCATAATTGGTTTTAATGGTTTCAGTGCCTTGGCGAATAAAACGGCGTTCATCCACGGCCTTACTATCTGCAATAAAGTAGCGTGTTTGTAAGGTGTTACCATTTTTAAGATCTTCACGAACTTGTAATTCGGCATTCAACTCATCTAAGACACCATCTTTCCATGGGAAAGAACGTTTTTTGTCATCTTTTTGGGTGTTGATTACTTTCGCACTAGGATTAAAGTTGATGTTCATGGTGTTGTTATGAACCAAGATCTTACTGGTACGACTAAATTTTTGCGATGTGATCTTATTGTTAGCAAAGCTAAATTGACTGGTTTCAGAGGCAGAGGCGATACCACCAGCACGCGCATTAAAAGAATATGTCCAGTTATTACCCTGTTGAGCGAGTGTACGTGTTGCAGAACCTAAGTTTTTGTTATTGTAACTAAATTGGTAGTTTGCTTGGAATGGGGTCATTGCCAATGCATGACTCGATAAACTGCCACATAAAATTGCTACAGATGTTGCTGTCGCAATGCCGAGCACTTTTGATAATTTCTGTGTCATAACGTAGTGTCCTTAGAGTGGATACGAGGTATTTGCACTCATTTATTAGGAGAATTTGGAGTTATTATGCCTGTAGATTGTGAAGAAAAGTTCAGCTTTTTTACTAAATGCTTGTTAATTTTCGTATAAATCATGAAGGGTTATGCTCAATGGGTTAAGGACAAAATGAAATGTTCACCCACTGAGCATACTATTTATTTTCTTTTCGTTTTCTTTTGTTGAATTGGAGTCACAGTGCTATCTTCCAATTCCTCTTCATCGAAATCTTCATCATTGGGTGGGGATAGAATCGCAGCAAGATTGACATTACCCCAAACAATGAGTTCCGCAGGGCGAACTCTTGCTCGGTTGACATGAACCTTGCTTAAGGTTTCGATAATACTTGGTTTTTTTCCGAACCACCGATTTAGATCGAGATAGAGTAAATCATCTTTAACTGTGACAATTTCAAAATGCGCTAAAATTTTGCCTAAAGGATCTTCTTCCTTAAATTTCTGATAATACCAAATAGCAATATAAAAGCCCCATTTCTGGAAAATGTTTTTAAATTTTGCTTCGATCACCTGTGTATTGCTAATTTGTTCAAATACCATTAATTGGACGTTGTGATTCATTTCCATTTGGATTAGCTTTAAATCAACAGATAATGTGGTGTGTAAACCTTTTACATCCAAAGTCGTGTATAGACGTAACCAACCATCATATAGATCTGCATGTAAGTCTTGCATGATCTCTACATTGTTGGTGACATAACGTTCCATTGTGGCATTTACAAACACTTGTGAAAGTGGAAACTCTCTTTCTTCTTCAATGAATTCTTCGGCTTTTTGGTAAACTTTACGTAGACGTTTAACAACAGATGAGAGTAGCGTTTGCATAAAAGTTGTTCCAGAAAGTGAATGGTATATTCGCCATCTTTGCTTAACTAAAAAATAAAAATTAAATTTGTCGCTTGCAGTGTAGCAAAATTAATTGCTACATTTTCATAAAATGATGCCATGGAAGCATTCTATCTATAAGTGGATCACATTTTTTTGAACTTTTGAATATTGGTTTGGTTTTTATGCGGTAGCTACCGTTGGGGATGAGGCATTTTTGTCGCTTATATACCATGTTGAATAAAATAAATTTTCGTACTCAACTGACTTCCATTTGGTGGCAAGATCCAATTTTTATTGGGGCGATTGTTGTTGCGATCTTGATACATGGTCTTGTACTGACAACGCAGTTTTCAAGGCCTGCACCAACTGATACTTCGACTAAAGAAATTGCTGTGTCTGTTAGGCCAAGTCAAGATAAGGTCAAACATGCGGACTTCCTAGCACAGACTGATCAACAAGGATCGGGTGAGTTTCATCAAGCACATCGTATGTCTACTGATATGCCTGCTCCAATGCAAACTGATGCAACGGCAGGGGAGCATGAGCTTGAAAGTCTCGAAGCGATACAACAAAAACGTGAGCTCCTCTTTGAGGAAAAGGTGCTAATGACGGTGTTGAGTTGGCAAAAACAAGCTGAGCAGAATGAACGTAAGAAAGCATTAGAAGAATTACAAAGTCAATTTCAAGCCAAAGCTGCGATGGTGGCAAGTTTAGAAGCGCAGTATTTACAGCGACAACAAAATTTTAGCCGTAAGCAACGTATTAAAACGGTTGATGGAATACAAGCGAAACAAGATGCATCGGCAGCTTATCTCGATAAATTTCGACAAAAAGTTGAGTTGTATGGCAATCGTTATTATCCCGATGCGGCAAAGCAACAACGCTTAGCAGGTGAAGTCCGTTTAATGGTGATCTTGAATGTGCAAGGTGGTATTCGTGCCATTCGTTTAATTGAGAGCTCAGGGCATCCACTTTTGGACGAGGCAGCTCGGGCTTCTGTTCGCCGTGGCGCACCATTTGGAGCTTTTGACAGCAATATGAAGGATATTTCTGAGCTAAGGATTATCCGAACATGGCGTTTTGATCCAGTCGATGCAGAATTTGAAGTGCATTAACTAAGACAGAACTTAATTTATTGTATGTGTTTAAATATCAATTAAAATTAATATCTTATATTTTATGCATCATCTTTTTTAAGTACAAACCTCATAGTCATAGCTGCTTTTGTCTTATAGTTCTTGAATTGATAATAAAAATGATTATCATTCGTTTTGTAATTTCTTTAATTCTCCTTTAGAGCATCAATACATCCTTCTTTAAAATTTCGGGGGAAAGTGGTGTGTGTCTCCAAATGCTCTAAACTTTGTGAAAAGGATATTTTTGCATGCAACACGATTCTGAATTGAGCTTATTTAAAGCACACCCACTTGTTCTGGCAATGGCAGCAATATTTTTACCCTCATTGGCTTCTGCTCAGTCAAATACAGAAAATGCACAGCTGCCAACGATTATTGTAAAAGCAGAGCGTGACAAAGCTTCTACCTCCTATACCGCTGAAACGGCATCGACAGCATTACCATTAAATTTAAAGCTAAAGGAACTCCCACAATCTGTTTCTGTTGTAACACAACAACGTATGCAAGATCAGGGACTCACAACTTTGGTTGATGTTGCTGAGAATGTCACAGGGTTAACGGTCAATCGTTATGAGACCAATCGAGGTGGCATATATTCACGAGGCTTTGTTGTGGATAATTATATTATTGATGGTATTCCAACAACTTATACATTGCCTTGGTCTTCTGGGGAAATCTTTGCAAGTACTGCAATCTATGATCATATTGATATTGTTCGGGGCGCAACAGGTTTGACCACAGGTACTGGTAATCCATCTGCCGCAATTAATATGGTGCGTAAACGTGCAACGAGTAAAGTTCCTACTGCGAATATTGAAGTGACTGGCGGTAGTTGGAACAATTACGGTGTCATGGGCGATATTGCAAATAGTTTAAATGACTCTGGAACATTGCGTGGGCGAGCTGTTGCGAAATACGAGGAGGGTGATAGTTTTACTAATTTATTAAGTAAAGAACGTTTAACGCTGTTACTGACAGGCGAAGCAGATTTAACAAACTCTACTTTATTATCTGTTGGGATAAGCTATCAAGATGATGATCCACGTGGGCCAATGTGGGGTGGTTTACCTGTTTATTTTAGTGATGGTACGCGAACAAACTTACCTAAAAAAACCACAACAAGTCAGGATTGGACACGTTGGCAGGTGAAGTATACCAATTGGTTTGCAGACCTTACTCAACAAATTAATGACAACTGGAATGTAAAGTTTTCTTATGCTCATGGTAAGAGAGAAGCTGATTCTAAACTGTTTTATGTCTCGGGTTATCCTAATAAGGAAACGGGCATGGGGTTATCTGGTTTTGCTGGTTCCTATGATGTAAATATTGATCAAGACAATCTTACACTGCAGGTTGATGGCCAATTTGATTTATTTGGTCGGGATCACAAAGTCGCCGTTGGCTATCAATATTCAAATCAAGATTTTACTGCACTTGGTCGTACGGGTACTATGACACAGCCTATAGAGAGCATCTATCGTTGGAATGCGTCTCTTGCTGAGCCAGTGTGGGGGGATTGGACATCTTCAGAAAAATACACCGTAAAGCAAAATGCAGTGTTTGCTGCAACGCAATTATCTTTACTTGATCCCCTTAAGCTCATTGTAGGAGGGCGTGTGACTGATTATGAAAAAGATTTAGGTGCCAAAGCAAAGAAAATTAAATATGAGCATGAGTTTATTCCTTATGCAGGGTTAGTTTATGACATTAATTCAAACTATTCTGCTTATGTGAGTTATACCAGTATCTTTCAACCGCAAAATCAAAAAGACATGAGTAATAACTACCTAGATCCAATTAAAGGCAATAGTACCGAAATTGGTTTGAAATCATCATGGTTTGATGATCGCTTAAATGGTACTTTGGCGATTTTTAATATTAAGCAAGATAATTTGGCACAGGCGGCGGGGCAGATAGAGCGAAATGGCGTACAGGAAACCTATTATCGTGCAGCAAAAGGTGCAGAGAGCAAAGGATTTGAACTGGAGGTGAGCGGACAGATCACTCCAAATTGGAATCTTACAGCAGGATATAGTCAGTATGAGGCGACAGATGCGAAAGGTGATGATATTAATACCGAACTGCCGCGTAAAATGATACAAACCTATACTACTTACCAATTTCCAAATCAATGGGATGCATTAAGTGTTGGTGCAGGTATTAATTGGCAAAGTGATACTTATATTTTTGCGAAAAATGTGCCTGCTGGTGCTGATCCTAAGGTTGTACAAGGTTCATATGCTTTGGTTAATTTAATGGCGAAATATAAAATTAACAAAGATTTGTCGGCCCAGTTAAATATTAACAATGTATTTGATAAAGATTATTACGGTGTATTCCCTGCATATGGGCAAATCACACATGGCGCACCACGAAATGCAACATTGACTTTCCGTTATCAATTCTAAAAGTTTAATAAATAAAAAACGGCTGAATTCAGCCGTTTTTTATTTGAGGATGTGGATAACTTAAATGTTATTCACAATTCATTTTGACTAGAGTAAGCACGCTCAACTTTGCAAATTTCCACGCTAAAGTGTTGGTACCATATTTCTTTACCTAGCCGCTGAGCAACTTGATGTTCAGCGTCTTGTTGCCAATGTCTGATATCTTCATGGTTGTGCCAATAAGACAACGCAATTTCAAAACCATTTTCACTACATGCTTCGAATTTGATACAGTTAAATTGGCTTAAAGCTTTATTTCTCAGCTTTTGTGCCATTTCAGAGTAAGTTGCATCGAGTGTATTGATTGTGGCTTTAAAAATGACAACATACATAAGCGTTTCAACTAGATTTCATCAGCTTGGTAAGGATTGGCAATGTTGAGTTTCTTCAAAATTGCTATTTCTAATGCTTCCATCTCTTCAGCATCAGATTCACTGGTTTCATGGTCATAACCGAGCAAATGCAAAATGCCATGTACCAATAAATGTGTGAAATGATCCATCGGTGTTTTTTGTTGCTCTTCCGCTTCTTGCAAAACCACAGGCATACAAATGACCAAATCACCCAAAGGTTCAGCATCTAGCAAACTTAGCATTTCCTCTGGAATGTCACTTGGAAAAGAAAGTACATTTGTTGGTTTATCTTTTTCCCGATATTGCAGATTTAGTTCATGGCTTTCTGCTAGATCAATACAAGCAATGCCAATTTCACAATCAGCATCGAAACCGACATGACGTAATGCGGTTTCGATGTGTTTTTTGATTTGACCACGTTTCAGTGGTAACTCAGCAGTTTGAAAGTCTTGTTGCAGACTTAAATTGATTTTCAAAATAAACCCTTAATCATCTTAATGCTGTGCATCCGCTTTTTCATCGTTCTCAGCAATTAGAGCTTCTTGCTTGGCTTTACGTTCGGCACGAGCTTCAGCTGACAAGCGCTGTTGTTCGCTGTCCCAACCTTCATAAGCTTCTACAATTTTTTGTACTAACTGATGACGAACCACATCTCGAGAGTGGAAGCGGGTAATATGAATTTCGTGTACATTTTCCAGTACACGGAGTGCTTGTGCTAAGCCTGATTGCTGTCCACGTGGTAAGTCAACCTGTGTCACATCACCTGTAATCACAGCACGAGAACCAAAACCTAAGCGTGTGAGGAACATTTTCATTTGTTCTGGCGTAGTGTTTTGCGCTTCGTCCAAAATTACAAAGGAATGATTAAGGGTTCGTCCGCGCATATAAGCAAGAGGCGCAACCTCAATCACTTGGCGTTCAATCAATTTGGCAACTTTCTCAAAACCGAGCATCTCATACAAAGCATCGTATAGTGGGCGCAAATATGGATCGATTTTTTGAGTAAGATCACCCGGCAAGAAACCTAGTTTTTCCCCAGCTTCGACAGCAGGGCGAACCAATAAAATACGTTGAATTTCATTGCGTTCTAACATGTCAACGGCAGCGGCAACCGCTAAGTACGTTTTACCTGTACCAGCGGGACCAATACCAAAAGAAATATCGCTTTGCAAAATGCGTTGCACATAGCGTTTTTGGTTGGCGCCACGAGGATTAATTCGTCCTTTGCGTGTTTGAAAATACACATCTATTGGCGCGTCATATTCATCCAACTCCTCACCCACCAACTCGAAATCACGCTCGGATTGTGAGGATTGAATCATGAGATGTAATAGATCAGCGCTGATTTGTTGTGATGTTTCAGACTCTTGATAGAGCCGTTGCAATAATGCTTCGGCTCTTTCGACCGTTTCTATATCACCATCGAGATAGAACGCATCTCCTCGGTGAGTAATTTTGACATCTAAACGTTGTTCGATTTGTTTTAAATGCCCGTTATATGCACCGAGCATGCTTTTTAGGCGTTCCATGGAAATCTCAGGGAACGTTACTGTACGTCGAATCGCTGCAGTCAAGAGAAACCCTTTTTATTGACTTGTAAGAATACCCCTACATTACGCCACGTCAGGTTCAAGATTCAAGAGCTCACCATAAACTAAATTTAAAGTTTTGATTTCAGTGATCTCAATCTCAGCAAAACGACCCACCCAAGTTGCATCACCTACAAATGTAACCAGACGAGTATTATCTGCTGTCCCAATTAAGATATTTGGATCTTTATCAGATACTTTTTCAATTAAGACACGTTCGATCTTACCGAGCATGGCATCAGTTTTATCAATACTTGAACGTTTAATAACTTCTTGGACTTGAGCCAAACGTTCTTTTTTCACGTGTTCAGGTGTGTCATCAGGAAGATCCGAAGCGGGAGTGCCTGGGCGTTTTGAATAAACAAAACTATAAGAGTGGTCAAAATCTAGATCTTTAATGAATTGTAGCGTTTCCGCAAAATGTGCGTCTGTTTCACCTGGGAAGCCAATAATGAAATCGCTAGATAAATGCATATCTGGGCGAATTTTGCGTAATTTAGCAATTTTATCAATATAAACGTCGATGGTGTGATTACGCTTCATCGCTTGTAGCACATCATTTGAACCGCTTTGTACGGGTAAATGTAAGTGTGAAACCATTTGCGGTAAATCACGGTAGCATTGAATAAGTTCGTCTGAAAACTCAAGTGGGTGAGAAGTGGTGTAACGTAAACGACCAATCCCTGGAATTTCTGCCACTAAGCGTAGTAATTCTGGGAATGTACAAATTCCGCCTTCAAAAGTTTCACCACGGTAACCATTAACGTTTTGACCGAGTAAGCTGATTTCACGAACGCCTTTTTCTGCTAACCCCGCGATTTCTGCTAGAACATCATCTAATGGACGAGAAACCTCTTCACCACGAGTATACGGCACCACACAGAAAGAGCAGTACTTAGAACAACCCTCCATGATGGATACGAATGCTTTAAAGCCTTCCACGCGAGGCTCTGGTAAAAAGTCGAATTTTTCAATATCTGGAAATGAAATATCAACCAGCTTGATTTTTTCTTTCTTTGGTTTTTCAACTTGCGCTTGATGTTGATCTAACATTTGCGGCAAACGGTGTAGTGTTTGTGGACCAAATACCATATCGACATAAGGTGCACGTTTTTGAATGTTGTCACCCTCTTGAGAGGCAACACAACCACCAACACCAATCACGAGATCAGGATTTTTCTCTTTAAGTTTGCGCCAACGACCAAGACCACTGAATACTTTTTCTTGCGCTTTTTCACGGATAGAGCAAGTATTCATTAATAGAATGTCGGCTTCATTTGGATTGTCAGTGAGTACATAACCATGTGAATCACCTAACAAATCTGCCATACGATGACTGTCATACTCATTCATCTGACACCCTTGAGTTTCAATATATAATTTCTTCATTGAAACATCAGCGGTGTGCATTGGCTGGGTAACAGTGTTTTCTGAGGCAGCGTGTGTCGCACTTGGAATGAATGTTTGAACCGTCATGCAGGCTCCTAAACAAGATGGATTTAAATAAACGGCGGATTATAGCAGTATTTTTGCTAGAGCGCAGAGAATAAAAAACTGACAAAAATGGACAGTTTGTGAATAAAATTGTATGCGTTTTAATGAATATGAATCAGTAAGTTACATAACACAACAATAGTAGAAAGCTAGACTTATTACACTATATCACTAGGGTGAACAGGGCATATTGATTGATGAAAATGAAAAAGCAAGGTGATTTGATAACAATGGAGGCTAAAAAAGTGAAGTATAAGAACAGTTTCCGTTATTTTTTCGCAATGAGTGGTATGTTTGCATGTTCATCATTATATGCTTTGGATATTCAGTTTAATGATGCTTTACGCGCTGCGAATGCGAGTAATATTGCTTTGCTCGATCAATTTCAAGAACAAATGCAAAATGATGTATTGGGATATTACCCTGAATATTGGAAGCTCAATACTAATTTAGCTTCACAACCAGCCTCTGCTATTATTAGTTTTGCTCAACGCTATCCACAATCGGCTATGGCTGAAAAGTTGGCCGCTGACTATGTTGAAGAAAAAGTCAAATATGCTAGCTTTGCAGAAGCTAAACCAGTACTCAGCTATGTCACAAATCCTGATCAAGCAGAAAGTTGTGCTGTTGCACAAGTTCGAGCACAAACGGGAGATAGTCTCGTATTTGCTGAATACAAAGATATTTGGTTAACCACCACGACACAACCTGAATCATGTAATGGTTTAGGGCGATTGATGCTGGCTAGCCCGTTGATGACCGCGCAAGATCGCCAACATCGATTATGGTCACAATTGCGTGCTGGGCAATCAGGTTTTGCGATTGCAACAGCACAATCAATGGGACTGAATTTGTCGCTTGCACAACTTAATCAAATTCAAGCCAATCCTTTGGGTTATCTATGGAGTGCAGCTAAAAACAATGATGCTGATTACGCATATTTGATATTTGCTTTGGGGAGAGTTGCAGATAGTGATTTAACCAATGCATTAGCAAATCTTCCTCGTGCGATTCAAGATACACCACAAGCAGTACAACAATATTTATATCGTACAGTTGGCTATGTGGGTGGTACAACTGTGATGAAAAATGGCTTTAATCGTGAAGTATTAACAGCATTTGATCAAAGTTATGGTTATCCATTTAGTCCAGAAGAAGCAGAAATTTATGCAAGACAATCCATTCGATTTGGTTCTTGGGAAAGTCTGATTCGTGCAATAGATGCGATGTCCGTAACGCAAAAACAAGAAGATCGTTGGCAATATTGGTTGGCGAGAGCATCTGAGCAACGTGCTGATGCAGCATCTAAACAAGTTGCACAACAGATCTATCGTAAATTAGCTCAAGCTGGTGATGATTATCATCATTTGTTGGCCAAAGATCGTTTGGGGCAGCGTTATCATCACCAACCTTATAATGAACAACCAAGCGCACAAGATACGCAACGGCTTAATCAGAATATTCACTTTAGACGAGCATTTACGCTTAGAGAAATTAACGCACCAGCCACTTATACCAATCGTGAGTGGAATTGGGCAGTACGCCAAGCTTATTTACAGCATGATGATGGTTTGATTCTTGCTGCAGCAAAACGCGCACATGATATGGGGTGGTATGATCGGGCAATTTATGCAGCTGATCGTACTACAACGCGTCACAATGATACTTATCGGTTTGCTACACCACATCGTACAAATGTTACGAGTCATAGCAATAATGCAGGTGTAGATCCCGCTTGGGCATATGGTCTTATGCGTCAAGAAAGTCGTTTTGTCACCACAGCACGGTCTCATGTCGGTGCTGGTGGTTTAATGCAGATCATGCCAAATACCGCAAAGTTAATTGCTCGACAAATGGGTGAAACCTACAATCCAGCTGCGCTGAGTGAAATGAATACCAATATTCGTTATGGTACTTTCTATCTTTCAATGATTCAGGGACAACTTAGCGGCAATGCGGTGCTGGCAACGGCAGGTTACAATGCGGGACCAAATCGTGCGCGACGTTGGCAGCCAGAAAATCAACCATTGGCAGCGGATCAATATACAGAATCGATTCCACTTTTGGAAACACGTGACTATGTCAAGCATGTCATGACCAATGCGACTCATTATGGTGTGGTGTTGGGGCAGGGGCCTCAATCCTTAGAAAAAAGGATGGGAATGATTCCTGTGCGAAATAGCCCTTGAAAAATAAGTGGATAGTTAATTTGAAGTCATGAAGTTCTGGTATTTGATGAAATCAATAGATTTTTTTAAACGACGGTTCGTAAGGTGGGGACAAATTTTTGTTAGTTGTCTCATGCTTTCGTTCGGCACATCATTATATGCTGCGAGTAGTCAAAATCTTGCAGGCTATATTTTGCATGTAGAAATGACACCTGCTGTTTGTGCTTTGGACTCATCAAGACAAAAACAAAGAAAGTGTTTGGAAGGGTATTCCTTAACAATTTCGAGTTTGTTACCAGAAGTTCCTGTCAATCGAAATTGTGAAACAAAATCATCAGCTACCTTATCCCCATTGCAGTCCACGGTGGTTGCTCGTGTAATGCCAAATGAAACTGAGCGAGTACAGTTGTGGCAAAATGTTGGTGGTTGTGTTCCGATGAATGCAAGCCAATACTTTAGGACTATTATTAATTTTGCTGAAAGATTAAAGATACCGACTGACTTGACCAGTCAAAACACGATTACTGTACAAAAAGAAAGTCTGCGACAACAATTCACGAAGTTAAATCCTTCTTTACCGGCAAATGGTATTCGTTTTAGTTGCCAATCTTCACGATCAGATTCAATCCTGACGGAGATCCGAGTGTGTTATCACAAAAACGGACAATATAAGCAATGCGCAAGTCATGTGGTAACAGGATGCCCGAGTGAATTCACAATAAAAGGCAGTTATTAACTTTTTTGATTTCACTTAATTTGTATTTTCCATCAGACTTTTGTTGAAATTCATTCTCTTTTATATGCATCTGCTGCTGCTTTAGAGTACAATCTTTGCCGTTTATGATGATTTGACTGGATGGAATCACTATCTAGTCCAATTAAGGACCCTCATTGGAGACAATTACATGAAGCAACCCGTTCGTGTTGCCGTTACAGGCGCTGCAGGTCAAATTGGTTATAGTTTATTATTCCGTATCGCAAGCGGTGAAATGCTTGGTAAAGATCAACCTGTAATTTTACAATTGCTTGAAGTTCCTTTTGAGAAAGCTCAACAAGCGCTTAAAGGCGTAATGATGGAACTTGATGACTGTGCTTTCCCATTATTGGCAGGCATGATCGGGACTGATGATCCAGAAGTTGCATTTAAAGATGCTGACTATGCATTATTAGTAGGTTCACGTCCACGTGGTCCTGGTATGGAACGTGCTGACTTATTGAAAGTAAATGGCGAGATCTTTATTGGTCAAGGTCAAGCTTTAAATAAAGTTGCTAGCCGTGACGTTAAGGTTCTAGTTGTTGGTAACCCAGCAAATACAAATGCTTACATCGCAATGAAATCTGCTCCAGATCTTCCAGCGAAAAACTTCACAGCGATGTTGCGTCTTGACCACAACCGTGCGTTGACTCAACTTGCTCAAAAAGCAGGTGTTGCAGTTTCAGACATCGAGAACATGACAGTTTGGGGTAACCACTCTCCAACAATGTATGCTGACTACCGTTTTGCGACTGCAAATGGCGTAAGCTTAAAAGACAAAATCAATGATGCTGAATGGAATAAAGATGTATTCCTTCCAACAGTTGGTAAACGTGGTGCTGCGATCATCGAAGCACGTGGCTTGTCTTCTGCTGCTTCTGCTGCAAACGCTGCAATCGACCATATGCGTGATTGGGCGTTAGGTACAAATGGCAAATGGGTAACAATGGGTATTCCTTCTGACGGTTCTTATGGAATTCCTGAAGGTGTAATGTTCGGTTTCCCTGTAACAACTGAAAACGGTGAATACAAAATCGTTCAAGGTTTAGAAATTGACGAGTTCAGCCGTGAACGTATCAACTTCACTCTTAATGAGTTAGAAGAAGAGCGTGCAGCGATTGCTGACATGGTTAAATAATTTATCATATTGATGAATTATCAAAAGCACTCTCTTGTAGAGTGCTTTTTTATTTTAAGAACACAAAACACAACAAGAAAATATAGAGATGTGTCTGCAAGTTAATGCAGTTTATTGTTAGATTATTCTTTAGATGGGTTTTATCTAAGGAGAAGAAAAATGTTTGAACAACAACCAACACTTGAACTTTTATTTGAACAATTGGGGCTTGATGCAGATGAAGTTTCGATGGAAAACTTTATTAAAACTCATCAATTAAGTGCTGGCCAGAAATTGCATGAAGCCGATTTTTGGAGCGCAGGGCAACAAGATTTTCTCAAGAGTCATTGGGATAAAGATGATGAATGGGCCATCGTAATAGATGAGCTGAATCAGCAACTACATGTTGATAGTACGACTTAAGAAAAAGCTCACATCAGTGAGCTTTTTTTCTTATAAGTGCTTTAAACCAGTCTTCTTTACGTATTAAGTCAAATGCTGGATGGGCGTGAAGTAATTCTAAATCATGATTGAAACATGACACATATTTTATTAGCCAATGGCGTGTGAGCGCTTGTTCTTGTTTTACAGCAGATGCATAAGCTAAAAAGAAATAAATGTCTAAATGATCATGATGTGCGAGAGGTTTTAATATTTGCTGTGTAATTAAAGCGAAACGTTGTTCTTTGGTCAATTCATAATAAATCATATACGCTTTGGCTAAATACAAAGACAAATTCAGATATATGCTTAGCGGCATCTCATCGTATTCGATTCGTGCTTGTTCAAGCAATACGATAGCTTCTTGTAGAAAATGTAGTTGCTCCTGACGAACGTGACTTAATATGACCAATTGTAAACGCAAGTCTGCTCGCTCTAAAGCGAGACTTGGAGTATTGTTTGTTAAATAGAGCTGGTCTGTTTCACCAATCCGAGTGATTACTTGCTTGGTTTCATTTGACATTCATTGATCTCAAAAATCGTCAGTTATGCGTGATATATAAGGTTGTTTTTAGTGATTTAAAGGGGTTAATTGTTCCAGATAGAATTTCCGCTTCTAAGCCAAGCTGTAATAGAGAGGCGTTGTTGCTTGGAAAGTAGAACCTCATGCAGTATATCACTCAAAAAAATAGCGAGGCGATTTGGTTGAGGTTGTATGGTATGCCATTTTCCGTTTTTATCTTGTAAATGTAATTGTCCTCCCCAGTCTTGTTGCCAATGTTCATGTAGATAAAAGACGGTTGAAATCATCCGATCATTTTTTTGCTGTGGGTTATCTCTGTGTAAAGCATAGAACTCGCCAGCGTTGTAACATGCAAAATGGGCTTCAACTTCTTTAATGCCAAGAAAAAAGGCTTGGTTTAATACTTGGGATAAGCTTTGCAATGTATTGATATGTCGTTGTGCAACAGGGAGTTGGTCGTCTATCCATAATATGTGATCACTTCGAATATGACTGACAACACCATTTTGTATGCCTGCTGCCCTAAATTCCTCTAGATGTAAGCCGCACTCTCGAACAAGATCATGTACATATTCAAGTGGGTATGCATTATCAACCAAGGCAAACCCTAATTTATTTAGATCATCTAAAATTTGATCAATATTCCAAGATGTCGGAAGAGCGGTGAGTTGCATACAGTTCCAGTTAATATTCATTCGATCACAATACAATTTTAGATGATCACATCAACACTAAAAAATGTCTACTGTCCCAAGTATGTGTGAAATGTCAACAGCCCTTATTTCATGCTAAACTATCCTTTGAATTGAGGAATAATTGTCAACATGAATTACCGTCACCATTTCCATGCAGGTAACTTTGCCGATGTTATGAAGCATGTGCTTTTGCTTCAACTGCTTAATCGTTTAAATGCTAAAGATAAGCCATATCGATATATCGATACCCATGGTGGGGCAGGTAAATATGATTTATCTCTAGCGCCAGCACAAAAATCTGGTGAGTTTTTAACTGGCATTCATCGCCTCATCCAGTTAAGTGAGATGGAGAAGCGTCAGGCACCTGAAGGTGTGCAAGACTATTTAAAGCTGGTTGAAACCTTGCGTGCTGAAGAGGGGAAGGGAAGTTATCCTGGTTCACCTTGGTTTGCGTTACAGGGAATGCGTGAGATTGATAAAGCGACTGTCTTTGAAATGCAACGTGATGTATTTCAAGAGTTAAGACATAACATTCGTGATAAACGTATGGGCCTGCATGAGCGAGATGCTTATGAAGGTTTATTAGGGGTTATCCCACCGAAAGAAAAACGTGGTTTGATAATGATCGACCCACCATATGAGTTAGAAAGAAAAGATTTTCCACAGCTGGTTGAATTACTTCAAGCTGCTCATAAAAAATGGCCAACAGGTGTATTTGCTGTATGGTATCCAATTAAAGATCGCGCCATGATTGAACGTTTTGAAAAGAAAATGTTTAAGACAGGGATTCGCCGTCAGTTGGTGTGTGAGATCTGTGTATGGCCTGATGACACACCAGTTGGTTTAAATGGTTGTGGACTTTTGGTGATTAACCCACCTTGGAAATTTTCGGAAGATGCGGATCAAGCATTACAATGGTTATTTCCACATTTGCGTATGCAAGAAACTGGTGGGCATGCTGCAGTGCGTTGGTTGGTGGGTGAATAACTCATCAACTTTAAAATATTGTTGAGGAATTGAAAATAATGACAAATTCTCTGAAACCTGATTCTGATTTAAATAAAGATGGTAGGTCATTTGATATCATTACATTTGAAGTGGAAGAAGAAGAGCATACGCACGAAGGGCAAAAAGTAAAACGTCGTGGGATTTATTTGTGGCCGAATTTAATTACAACGGCTGCACTTCTTTCTGGTTTTTATTCCATTATTGCCAGTATGAATGGTAATTTTAACCAAGCTATTTATGCGATTTTTTTAGCTGCATTATTGGATGGTTTGGATGGGCGTGTTGCTCGTGCCATCGGTGCACAAAGTGCTTTTGGTGAGCAATATGATTCATTGTCAGATTTGCTTGCTTTTGGTGTTGCACCTGCAATTTTGATGTATAGCTGGAGCCTCCATGATCTTGGTCGTATTGGGTTAGCATGCTGTTTTATTTATACTGCTTGCGCTGCTTTCAGATTGGCTCGTTTTAATGTTCAAATTGGTGTGGTAGATAAACGATACTTTATTGGTATTGCAAGTCCTCTCGCTGCTGTCACCGTGATTTCAATGGTTTGGGTTGGTCGTGACTTTCCATTTATTTTTGATTTGAAAGATATTGTGATTCAAGTTGTTAATGCAATAGTAATGGTGAGTATAGGTTTACTCATGATTTCGAATATCAAATATTATTCATTTAAACAAATGGATCGTAAGCGGGTACCTTTTGTTGTGATGTTACCTGTGGTCTTGATTTTTGCAGCAATCACGTACAACATTCCAGTAGGGATATTGACTGTTTGTATTATTTATATCCTATCTGGATTTATAACGACTTTGTTAGCGAAAAAGAATGATTCAAAAATAACAACCTAAAAATATGGAGGTTCAGTATGCCAATATTGATAAATAACAATCAATTAAAGCAGCTGAACCTCAATAAGTCAGATGCTCTAATCTTCTATCCACCTAAGGGTTTATTTAAAATCGTTTATCAGGCTTTGATCCTGCCAAATCTTCCAGCGCCTTTTCATTATCTAAATTTTATCAGTCTTATCGGACAACCACGCATTCCGGTTTGTTATAACGCGAGTGCTGTGATGACCACAGCAATTGATACCGCAACCGTCTTAGTAAGTAGTAGCGTAGCAACAGTTGGGCATCTCAAAAGTTATAGTGCAAAAGATCAGTGTCAATTTGATGTTGATCGTTATCAATTTTTAGATATTGATCATATTCAGGTTGATGCCCCCAATTATTATTTTAAACGTTTTGATGATGAGCTTAGTTGTGAATTAAAAGTAAATACATTTTCTGAAGTTGAGAATCACTCCGCATTACAATGGGGAGTTGCTGATTATTGGTATACACGATGTCAATGCGAAGGGGAGTTGGTATATAAAAAACAAAAATATCAAATTACAGCACAAGGAGTGTTAAAGCATGCCCGCGCTGTACATTTACCTTTTATTGCATTTCATTTTTTCACTTATCAAATTATTCAGGTCCATGCTGAATTGCAAATTATTCTTACAGAGCTAAGAAACCAGTGGAATCAGATCATTTTTACCCGAATAGAAATTCAACATGATCAACAACCAAGCATACTCTACAATCAAAATGTAGATTTTGATGTTATGCGAGTTTATCCAAAAGTACGAACGCCAAATGGACGTGATATGTATTTAGCTCGAGAGTTTATTTGGCAGTACCAACAGGGCGATCAGATTGTTTTCCAATTACATGGTCAAAGCCGTGGTGATTATAAGTTTGGATTAGCTGCGGGTTATGTGGGGAGCTTTAATTATCAACTTTTTGGAACAATGAGACATATCAAGGGTCAGGTTATTGTGAATACATTGATTGTCGACCTTTACATTGGCAAGAAAAAAACAAAACCGAGCAAATAATAGATAAGATTTCGAATTTTCAGCCTTATTTGTGTAAGAAGTAGACAAACGTTCTGGTAATTGAGAAAAAACACTTGCAACACATCTCTAATCCTCTATAATGCACATCCATCGGCGGTGATGCGGATAAAAACTTGTTGATAAACAAGGATTTGGCTTAAAGTGGTTAGATTCTTGGTGTGGTTGATAAGTTGATAAAATATCTAAATTACCAGTTGACTTTAAAGAAATTTAGAGTAATATAGCCGACCTAGCTTGATGATGACGAATCATCGAGAAGATCATTAAGAGAATAGAAGAACAACTTGTGTGGATTTTTACTGGTTGATCGATCGAATATATTTTCATTGATTAATTGGTTTAAATTTCTCGAAGTTTATTTGAGCGAATATTAAGTCAGTAATTGATGAGCCAGAATTGGCACCTTGTCTTAACTAAGGTGCAAATGATTTTAACTGAAGAGTTTGATCATGGCTCAGATTGAACGCTGGCGGCAGGCTTAACACATGCAAGTCGAGCGGGGGAAGGTGCTTCGGTACTGGACCTAGCGGCGGACGGGTGAGTAATGCTTAGGAATCTGCCTATTAGTGGGGGACAACATTCCGAAAGGAATGCTAATACCGCATACGTCCTACGGGAGAAAGCAGGGGATCTTCGGACCTTGCGCTAATAGATGAGCCTAAGTCGGATTAGCTAGTTGGTGGGGTAAAGGCCTACCAAGGCGACGATCTGTAGCGGGTCTGAGAGGATGATCCGCCACACTGGGACTGAGACACGGCCCAGACTCCTACGGGAGGCAGCAGTGGGGAATATTGGACAATGGGGGGAACCCTGATCCAGCCATGCCGCGTGTGTGAAGAAGGCCTTATGGTTGTAAAGCACTTTAAGCGAGGAGGAGGCTTACCAAGCTAATATCTTGGATAAGTGGACGTTACTCGCAGAATAAGCACCGGCTAACTCTGTGCCAGCAGCCGCGGTAATACAGAGGGTGCGAGCGTTAATCGGATTTACTGGGCGTAAAGCGTGCGTAGGCGGCCATTTAAGTCAAATGTGAAATCCCCGAGCTTAACTTGGGAATTGCATTCGATACTGGATGGCTAGAGTATGGGAGAGGATGGTAGAATTCCAGGTGTAGCGGTGAAATGCGTAGAGATCTGGAGGAATACCGATGGCGAAGGCAGCCATCTGGCCTAATACTGACGCTGAGGTACGAAAGCATGGGGAGCAAACAGGATTAGATACCCTGGTAGTCCATGCCGTAAACGATGTCTACTAGCCGTTGGGGCCTTTGAGGCTTTAGTGGCGCAGCTAACGCGATAAGTAGACCGCCTGGGGAGTACGGTCGCAAGACTAAAACTCAAATGAATTGACGGGGGCCCGCACAAGCGGTGGAGCATGTGGTTTAATTCGATGCAACGCGAAGAACCTTACCTGGCCTTGACATACTAGAAACTTTCCAGAGATGGATTGGTGCCTTCGGGAATCTAGATACAGGTGCTGCATGGCTGTCGTCAGCTCGTGTCGTGAGATGTTGGGTTAAGTCCCGCAACGAGCGCAACCCTTTTCCTTACTTGCCAGCATTTCGGATGGGAACTTTAAGGATACTGCCAGTGACAAACTGGAGGAAGGCGGGGACGACGTCAAGTCATCATGGCCCTTACGGCCAGGGCTACACACGTGCTACAATGGTCGGTACAAAGGGTTGCTACCTAGCGATAGGATGCTAATCTCAAAAAGCCGATCGTAGTCCGGATTGGAGTCTGCAACTCGACTCCATGAAGTCGGAATCGCTAGTAATCGCGGATCAGAATGCCGCGGTGAATACGTTCCCGGGCCTTGTACACACCGCCCGTCACACCATGGGAGTTTGTTGCACCAGAAGTAGCTAGCCTAACTGCAAAGAGGGCGGTTACCACGGTGTGGCCGATGACTGGGGTGAAGTCGTAACAAGGTAGCCGTAGGGGAACCTGCGGCTGGATCACCTCCTTAACGAAAGATTGGTGACTGGTAAGAATCCACAACAAGTTGTTCTTCGAAGATGTATCTGAGGGTCTGTAGCTCAGTTGGTTAGAGCACACGCTTGATAAGCGTGGGGTCACAAGTTCAAGTCTTGTCAGACCCACCACTACTGACGAAGTGATGAATAATCACAAGCTGCTAGATAAAAAGATATATCGTTCATGATGATTGTAAGCTGGGGACTTAGCTTAGTTGGTAGAGCGCCTGCTTTGCACGCAGGAGGTCAGGAGTTCGACTCTCCTAGTCTCCACCACGTACTTTACGAAGTACGAGCTAAAGATTACAGAACTTAGTAAGTTAAACGCTTATTAACTTCTGTGATTTATCACAGTTTACTGCAAGCTGACGAGGCTGTAGTTAATCATTAACAGATTAGTAGAATTGAGTCTGAAATAAATTGTTCACTCAATTCATTCGAAAGAATGAAATTGAGAACTAGCAAAAACACTGAATCAAGCGTTTTGGTATATGAATTTAGATTGAAGCTGTATGGTGATTAAGTTCACAGACAACAAACCAGTAGCAATTAAGTTTGCAACGATAACACTCACTTGTATGTGTTAACGACTGTTTGGGGTTGTATAGTCAAGTAATTAAGTGCATGTGGTGGATGCCTTGGCAGTCAGAGGCGATGAAAGACGTGATAGCCTGCGAAAAGCTCCGGGGAGGCGGCAAATATCCTTTGATCCGGAGATATCTGAATGGGGGAACCCACCCGCTAAAAGGCGGGTATCAATAACTGAATACATAGGTTATTGAAGCGAACGAGGGGAAGTGAAACATCTCAGTACCCTTAGGAAAAGAAATCAATTGAGATTCCCTTAGTAGCGGCGAGCGAACGGGGATCAGCCCATTAAGTTGTGTGTGTTCTAGTGGAACGCTCTGGGAAGTGCGAACGTAGAGGGTGATATTCCCGTACACGAAAGGGCACACACAATGATGACGAGTAGGGCGAGGCACGTGAAACCTTGTCTGAATATGGGGGGACCATCCTCCAAGGCTAAATACTCCTGACTGACCGATAGTGAACCAGTACCGTGAGGGAAAGGCGAAAAGAACCCCTGTGAGGGGAGTGAAATAGATCCTGAAACCGCATGCATACAAGCAGTGGGAGCACCTTCGTGGTGTGACTGCGTACCTTTTGTATAATGGGTCAGCGACTTATATTCAGTAGCGAGGTTAACCGCATAGGGGAGCCGTAGAGAAATCGAGTCTTAATAGGGCGTATAGTTGCTGGGTATAGACCCGAAACCAGGCGATCTATCCATGAGCAGGTTGAAGGTTGGGTAACACTAACTGGAGGACCGAACCCACTGTCGTTGAAAAGCCAGGGGATGACTTGTGGATAGGGGTGAAAGGCTAATCAAGCCTGGTGATAGCTGGTTCTCCCCGAAAGCTATTTAGGTAGCGCCTCGGACGAATACCATTGGGGGTAGAGCACTGTTTCGGCTAGGGGGTCATCCCGACTTACCAAACCGATGCAAACTCCGAATACCGATGAGTACTATCCGGGAGACAGACTGCGGGTGCTAACGTCCGTAGTCAAGAGGAAAACAATCCAGACCGCCAGCTAAGGCCCCAAAATCATAGTTAAGTGGGAAACGATGTGGGAAGGCATAGACAGCTAGGAGGTTGGCTTAGAAGCAGCCACCCTTTAAAGAAAGCGTAATAGCTCACTAGTCGAGTCGGCCTGCGCGGAAGATGTAACGGGGCTAAAACTATGTGCCGAAGCTGCGGATTTGACTTTTAGTCAAGTGGTAGGGGAGCGTTCTGTAAGCCGATGAAGGTGTATTGAGAAGTATGCTGGAGGTATCAGAAGTGCGAATGCTGACGTGAGTAACGACAAAACGGGTGAAAAACCCGTTCGCTGAAAGACCAAGGGTTCCAGTCCAACGTTAATCGGGGCTGGGTGAGTCGACCCCTAAGGCGAGGCCGAGAGGCGTAGTCGATGGGAAATTGGTTAATATTCCAATACTTCTGTGTAATGCGATGAGAGGACGGAGAAGGTTAAGTCAGCCTGGCGTTGGTTGTCCAGGTGGAAGGTTGTAGGCATGTATCTTAGGCAAATCCGGGGTACTCTATGCTGAGAACTGATAGCAAGCTGTACTTGTACAGTGAAGTGGCTGATACCATGCTTCCAGGAAAAGTCTCTAAGCTTCAGTTACACAGGAATCGTACCCGAAACCGACACAGGTGGTCAGGTCGAGTAGACCAAAGCGCTTGAGAGAACTCTGCTGAAGGAACTAGGCAAAATGGTACCGTAACTTCGGGAGAAGGTACGCTGCTGACGGTGATGGGACTTGCTCCCTGAGCTATTGGCAGCCACAGAAACCAGGCCGCTGCAACTGTTTATTAAAAACATAGCACTCTGCAAACACGAAAGTGGACGTATAGGGTGTGATGCCTGCCCGGTGCTGGAAGGTTAATTGATGGGGTTAGCGTAAGCGAAGCTCTTGATCGAAGCCCCAGTAAACGGCGGCCGTAACTATAACGGTCCTAAGGTAGCGAAATTCCTTGTCGGGTAAGTTCCGACCTGCACGAATGGCATAATGATGGCGGCGCTGTCTCCAGCAGAGGCTCAGTGAAATCGAAATCGCTGTGAAGATGCAGTGTACCCGCGGCTAGACGGAAAGACCCCGTGAACCTTTACTGCAGCTTGACATTGAACTTTGACCTTACTTGTGTAGGATAGGTGGGAGGCTTTGAAGTTGGAACGCTAGTTCCAATGGAGCCGTCCTTGAAATACCACCCTGGTAATGTTGAGGTTCTAACTCTGTCCCGTAATCCGGGACGAGGACCATGTCTGGTGGGTAGTTTGACTGGGGCGGTCTCCTCCTAAAGAGTAACGGAGGAGTACGAAGGTGCGCTCAGCGTGGTCGGAAATCACGCGTAGAGTATAAAGGCAAAAGCGCGCTTAACTGCGAGACCCACAAGTCGAGCAGGTACGAAAGTAGGTCTTAGTGATCCGGTGGTTCTGTATGGAAGGGCCATCGCTCAACGGATAAAAGGTACTCTGGGGATAACAGGCTGATACCGCCCAAGAGTTCATATCGACGGCGGTGTTTGGCACCTCGATGTCGGCTCATCTCATCCTGGGGCTGAAGCAGGTCCCAAGGGTATGGCTGTTCGCCATTTAAAGAGGTACGCGAGCTGGGTTTAGAACGTCGTGAGACAGTTCGGTCCCTATCTACCGTGGGCGCTGGAAATTTGAGAGGATCTGCTCCTAGTACGAGAGGACCAGAGTGGACGAACCTCTGGTGTACCGGTTGTGACGCCAGTCGCATCGCCGGGTAGCTATGTTCGGAAGGGATAACCGCTGAAAGCATCTAAGCGGGAAGCCTACCTCAAGATAAGATTTCCCTAGGAATTTATTCCTCTAAAGAGCCGTTCGAGACTAGGACGTTGATAGGTTGGGTGTGGAAGCACGGTGACGTGTGAAGCTGACCAATACTAATTGCTCGTGAGGCTTGACTATACAACACCCAAACAGTTGTTGTATTCAAGATAAATTCAATACATAACTTGATTTAGTGTTAAAACTAGTTACAATACAGACTCATGAGCGAGGATAAGCAAAGATTAATAATCTTTGCCCGAGCGCAAGACATAAAGCTATGCTTTATGTTCTACTAATCCGTTAATAACTCTTTCGGTACTAAGTGGCATGAACTTAATAATAAGTTTAAAAGTAAGACCACCCAAAGCCAAAACAGTTTGCTGGCGACAATAGCAAGAGTGAACCACCTGATCCCTTCCCGAACTCAGAAGTGAAACCTCTTCGCGCTGATGGTAGTGTGGCACTTGCCATGTGAGAGTAAGTCATCGCCAGCTTTTAAATTCAAACACCCCCAACCTAATGGCTGGGGGTGTTTTTTATTAGCGTATGAAAAATCATGTTTAAAAAGTTAAGGCCCAATTGCTGAGCCTTATCACTTCAATTTTATAAACTTAATATTGAAGGTTTGTTGGTTTAGTCAATGTTGTCTTTACAGTACCATTATGATTAATAGAGCTACCTTCAAAAGTAATATCATTAAAAATATGTTTAAATTTTAGCATGGTCCCATTTAATGATTTCTTAAACGTAAAGATATCAGAGCCTTCTAAATACACACTACCTGTAAAACTTTGTAAATTATTTGAAGGTCCTTCATTCGTAATGCGAGAGCCTGAAATCGCTGAAACACTTGGGATATTTAATACTTTATCCCCCGAAGACTTAATGCGATAAGTTGCAAGAGCCGTTGCATCACCAGGTATAGAATTTACAACAAAGGATACGGGTTCTAGATCTGGTGTACTTGGATTATCATTAATGAGAACATCGAAACTGGAATCATTTTGTAAAACGAATAAATCTCCATCTAAACTTTTTGGATCTTTATAAATGCTTAATGCACCATAAGTTTTACTTTCTTCATCTGGATGGGAAACAGTGACATTATATTGGCCTTCACCATTCATGGAGACAACACGTAATTGGTTAGATTGTGTCAAGCCCCAAGATTGTTGATAAGGATAACCAAATACACCCGCAATCCATATGTCATTCCAAGCCTTATCTGCATTTTGATTATCAAAAATCAAAATGAATGTATCACCTGTAAACTTTTTAATTTGTTCTGGTGTAATTTTAAGTGAATTGAGTTGCTCTTTCGTGATTTTAAAATCCCAATCATTATATCTATTGGGGGCGATTGTATTAAGTGCAGTCTTAATATTCTCCTCACCTTCTAGAGCATAGCAAGGTGTGTTTTCATAAATTTGATTGCCTTCACCGCCAAAACACGTTGCATGATAAGTGAAATAAGATTTATCTTGATCAAATAACTTTTTCGCATCAACTGTGAGTTGTAATGGACCTTGAGCAAAGGTATCCAGTGCATGGTCAATATAGCCTTTAGATATGCTGCTATCACTAGCATCGTAGTTGCCAAATAAGAATTTTCCTTCTTTTTTTAAAGATGCTAACGTAGTAGCTGCAGCTTCTAATTCTGGAGAGGTAACAGGTGGTTGTTCCGTGTTATTACCGCCGCTGTTACCATAGTAACCTTTACTTCCACCGCCGCCACAAGCTGTAATTATGCTGGTCAAAGCAACGGCAAGTGTCCCCTTAATAAACTTCATAGACTTCCCCAAATTAATTATGTGAAATGTAGAGTTATTAATATTTCATAATTACTTGCGATAGTGACAGGTGACCGATATTTTAATTCTGTCTCAAACTAAGTCCATTTTGGTGTTCATAATCACTAAAACATTGGAGGTATTTAAAGTTTAGATACCATTGTTTATTTAACTTTAGTGGCTCGCAAATAATAATTTGAATTTAATCGCTCTAAATTAACTATGCTAGCATACATTAAAAATAGTGCTGATTAAATCATCTAGATGAAATCTCAGCACTATTTAAATCACTTAAATGTATTGGCTATTTCTTTGATTTAACCAAGTTAATAGCGAAAACAAATTTAAAATGTGATGTGATTATAATTTTCATAAAAATTAATTAATCATCCAACAAATCCATTTGTTTGGCGAGTTGGTATAAATTGTTCGAGCGATTGCCAGTGCGGCAGAACATTAAGATTGGTTTTGGGAGTTCATTATAATGATTGGCGAAAGTACGGACGTCGAGTTCAGTAATCTGACCAGCAACGACAGGTTGATAGACATAATCTAATCCTGCATTGCGTGCTGATTCTTCGATCTGAGCACTGGTTGGTTGTTCAGGGCCACCTTCCATATCAGGACGGTTGTTAATAATAGATTTAAAGCCTTTTTCAACAACTTGTTCTACGTGTTCTGGGCCAATTTGACCTGCAAAACCTACATTCTCTGACATCTTGTCACTCCAAAAACAAACAAAACATTTTATGCTCTATCATAGCATTAAGCTTGATCTTGAGTTTAAATGTCTATAACAAATAAGTGATGTTCAGTAAAAAGATAATGAAATGGAGCGCGCATGCACACCTATACCGTTGAGCCGTTGTATGTTCCGAGTGGTGATGAAACAATCGCAGCAGATTTTTATCTTCCCAAATCTAACATTAAGCCAGCAGTTATTATCATGGCTCATGGGTTTGCTGGTTTGCGTCAATTTAAATTAGTTCAATATGCTCAGCGGTTTGCAAAAGCAGGATATGCGGTCATTTTATTTGATTATCGCTATTGGGGGGGGAGTACAGGAAAGCCTAGAGAGTTAGTCTCTTTAACTGCTCAGCTTGATGACTGGAAGACGATTGTTCAGTTTGCATCAAATTGTAAGTTGATTGATAACAGACGAATCATTCTTTGGGGAACCTCTTTAAGTGGTGGATATGCCCTGAGTTTGGCCACGGATCTAAAAAATATTCAAGCTGTCATGGTACAAGTGCCTTATGTTGATGGTGCTGAAACCGCTAAACTTTATCCACTCCAGCGTTATCCCGAAGCGTTAAAGCGTTCTAGCCAAGATTATATGGGATCAAAAATGGGGTTAGTACCAAAGACATTACCTGTTGTAGACCAATATAAATTATGTTTTCTACCAACCTCTGATAGTTATTATGGCTATCATTCCATTGTGAATCCTGATTATTATTGGAGTGGGGAAGTTCCTGCTCGTGTTTTTTTTAATTTAATGCGCTATCGTCCTATTCAGTATGTACGCAAGATAAATATTCCAGTTTTATTCATTGCAGCAAAACAAGATAGTTTGATTCCCATCGCATCTAGTCGTGAGGCCGCAACCAATATCGCCCCTTTTGTGAGCTATCATGAGTGGGAAATGAAGCATTTTGATATTTATCATGGTTCTTGGTTTGAAAAAGCGGTCACAACCCAATTAGAATTTTTACATCAACATATTGGAGTGATGTGATGATTATTGTCTGTACATCCTGTGGTGCAAAAAATCGTGTTCCTGAAGAAAAGCTAGCTGTTCATCCAAATTGTGGTCAATGTCATCAAGCTTTATTACCTTTAACGCCCATCGAGTTAAACGAACAAAATTTTAGTCATTTTATTAGCAATAATGATCTCCCTGTTTTGATTGATCTGTGGGCTGAATGGTGTGGTCCTTGTAAAATGATGGCACCGCATTTTGCTCAGGTTGCTAAGCAAAATCCTTATGTCATTTTTGCAAAAATTGATACTGAGGCAAATCCTCGTTTGAGTGCTGCATTTAATGTTCGTAGTATTCCAACACTGGTTTTAATGAATAAAACGACAGAGTTGGCAAGAGTTAGTGGTGCTTTACGGGCGACAGAGTTACAACAATGGTTAGACCAGCAATTACAACAACATCAAGGACATTAATATGACGACGGAGCGCCCAAACCAGCCAGAAGGAACTTTATCGTTACAGACAATTGCAATGCCAGCAGATACCAACTGGAGTGGAGATGTGTTTGGTGGGTGGATTGTTTCACAGATGGATTTAGCAGGTGCAATTCACGTTGAGCGGTTGAGTAAAGGGCGTTGTGCAACCATTGCAATTAATCAGATGAGTTTTCTTGTTCCTGTGAAGGTAGGGAATGTGATTAGTTGTTATACCAAAATTTTGAAAGTGGGTAACACTTCAGTACAAGTCCAAATTGAAGTGTGGAATAGCCATGATGACTCTCGTAAGCCTGTTCGTATTACGGAAGGTGTATTTACTTTTGTGGCAGTTGATGTAAATGGTAATAAGCGTGTGATTGCAGAAGAGATTAAACAGGGTTTTGCAACAACTGAATAAGTTACATTTTGTGATTAGTAATGCGCTAAAAATATTTTATTTGGAATAAAGAGAATGGCTGAAGAGTTAGTTTTACAGCAAGGTGATAAGGCTGAGCAATATCAAAGTATTATTCCGCAAATTCAGGCAATTGTTGAGGGTGAGTCTGATGTGATCGCCAATCTTGCGAATATTTGTGCTGCGTTAAAACAACAATTTGATTGGCTGTGGATTGGCTTTTATCTTGTTAAACAAAATGAATTAGTATTGGGACCATTTCAAGGGCCGATTGCATGTACTCGTATAGCCAAAGGCCGTGGCGTGTGTGGTACTGCGTGGCAACAACAGCAAGTAATGATTGTACCTGATGTAGATCAGTTTCCAGGACACATTGCATGTAGCTCTGCTTCAAGATCGGAAATTGTGTTACCTGTCATCAAAAATGGTGAGTGTGTTGCTGTTCTGGATATTGATAGTGAAGAACTGAATCAATTTGATGAGATAGATGCTGAATACCTACAGCAATTGATCATTATTATTGAGACCTTTATTTAACCTGCTATAAAAAAATAAAGCCCATTTCAGATGGGCTTTATTTTGATTTTGGGGCTTATTTCTTACGTTTTGGCAGCCAAGCCCAAAGCATTTGGCATTGGATGGGCTCATTGCCAGAATCATCAATAACGGTCACGGGAATCAATAACTCGCCTTTTTCATTGTCAGCGATAAACTTTTGTTGATCGGCTGATAATGTTGCTGTTGCAGTCAAACCACCTTGTGCCACTTTCAAATAATCTACATGTAACGATTTAATCAATAAAATACGATTATCGGGTACATGTAAGCCTGTTAAGAAGCCTGTTGCTGTTTCAGCCAATAACGCCATTGCAGCTGCATGAACACCTTTAATATGATTTTGCATATTACGTTGGTTTTCGATACGAACTGTGACATGGTCTTTATCCACTTCTAAATAGCGAATATTTGCAGTTCCAACCATTGGGACAACACGACCAAAGGCTTTACTCCATAGCGTGCTACGGATGCTTTTCGGAAATTTAGAAGTGGTTTTAACCAGCGTATAAAGGCGGTTATCTTTTGCCATAGCGAACCTATTGCTTAGTCTTTGAAATTATTAAATTGCAGTGGTAGACCAAATTGTTGTTCACGTAAAAAGTTCATCACTTGCTGTAAAGTATCGCGCTTTTTGTCCGTGACACGGATTTTGTCTCCTTGGATAGAAGATTGCGCTTTGATGCCACTTTCTTTAATGGCTTTATTAATTTTTTTTGCAGTATCTGAGTCAAGTCCATCCTTAAGCTTGATCACTTGAACAACATGTTTGCCCGAAGCCGTTGCTTTTTGAGGATCTAAAGCTTGTACATCTACTTTACGCTTGTAGAAGTGATTTTCAAGCATGGTATAAACTTGCTCACATTGGAAGTCACTTTCAGTTGAGATTTTAATTTCTTTATTTTTCTCATTTAACTCAATCGAAACGTCTTGTCCACGAAAGTCAAAACGAGTACCAATCTCTTTTTGTGTGTTTTGCACAGCATGATTGACTTCAAATAACTCTAATTCAGAAACAATATCAAAAGAAGGCATGGTTAGACCTTTACAAAGGGAAAGAATATCTGAGATGCTAAGGGGGTTTTCTTCATTTGCCAAGTGTTGTTTACATCAAAGGAGTGCACAATGATCCGTAAACAAGAAATTACAACATTTGAGTTCCCAGAAGGCGCTGTCATTTGGGATGTCCGAGATACCAAAGCGTATGCAGAGGCTCATGTAAAAGGGGCGATGAATCGTCCAATTGCTGAGTTAAATGCGGATAGTTTGACTCAAGTTGCAGCGGATCAGCCGATTTATATTCTATGTGGTGGTGGCAGTAAAGCCCCACGTGCGGCAGAGTTATTGGAAGGGATTGATAGTTCTCGTGAATATGTGGTTCTCATGGGCGGAACACGTGCAGCACGTGATGCCGGCTTGCCTTTGGAGCAAGGTGCTTAAAAGAACCCTAAAATTTGCCAAGATACATTATGTATTTTGGCAAATTTAAAAAAACAGATTTAAGTCATCGTTATAAATGAATAATAATTTAACCTGAATAATACGGTTTTTTTACTTTAGCTTTCTTTTGAAAGCGTTGAGGATCGAGTTTACTCAATAGGCTTTGCGGTACAGGGCAAAGTTCACCTAATACCAATGCTACCAAGATTTCACTGCATAATGGCGCAAATAAGAAACCTTTGGAACCTAAACCCGCAAACGTATAAATAGATGGATCGTTTTGTATCTTGCCTACCAACGGAAAGTAATCCAAAGTTTGTGCACGAACTGATGCTCGACCTTGCCAAGTATCTGTTGCGGGAAGTTGCTCTGCATATGTTGGAAAGATACTGTGGATAAGTTGGTAGTTATGCACATGATCTTCAAGCAAAACTTCAGTGTCATCACGATTCGGATAAAAGGATGCACCTAAGATCAATTGTGATGAATCCAATTGCATGCAATAGCCACCATAGCTATAGGCTTGTTCAAGAGATAATGCTTGATTGGTATTTTTAACCCAGCTCACTTGCCCACGAATCGGTTTTAAAACAGGATAATGGTCAAACAATGCTGCACTTTGTTTTGCGCAACAAACAATGACGTGATCGGCAGTGGCAAGATGGTGTTGATCTTGCCATAGCTCGGTTTGTGTTCCTATGCTATTTAAGCGTGAAACTTTGGCTTTTTTCACAGCAATGTTGGGATGTTGTAAGATTTCATCACGGAGCTGATGTGGTGCCACGGCACCTGCTTGTTGTAACGTCAAACTCGGAAATTCTGTTTGAGGCCTAATTTCAGCCGATGTATGAGTCGTTAATACTTGATCAGGATATTGTTCGGCTAGCTGCAACAGTTCATCTGGATTCTTTAAGGCCATTTGCTCAACTTGAATGGCTCGAAAAGCTTTGAAACGTGCATAAAAATTCAATGCATGTTGCCAGCTTAAGGTCATCAAATGTTCATGTGCCTGCTCGATTGGACATAATTTTGGATTGAGTAAGGCAAGAGGATTACCAGATGCGCCTGAGAGTGGCTCATTTTGCTCGTAGATCGTGATTTGATGACCACGCTGTGCAAATGCCCATGCTGTGCTTAAACCCGCAATTCCTGCGCCGATAATTGCGATTTTCTGTTGTTTGGTGAACTGGGGTATTTGATCATTCTGAGCATGAATGACTGTTTTTATTGAATCGATCGAATGCGTTTCCGAGGATGCTTGATCGAGCCAAATCGCTTTGAGCATTTCTCTTTTATGACCAAAACCACGTGGACGACTGATTTTAATACCATGTTGTTTCAGTCCTCGTTTGAGTACACCAGCTACACTAAAGGATGCAAAGGTCGTTCCAAAATCAGATAAACGTACGATATTATTCAGCACATTTTCTTGCCACATGTCTGGGTTACAAGAAGGTGCAAAACCATCGAGAAACCATGCATTAACAGTTTGTGTTTTAGGGATATTTGGGAAAATATCTTGTGCGTCACCTAACCACAAATCGATGCTAAATCTTTCCTCTGGAAAACTAAGACGATGACATCCTGCAATAGGCAGGGGATATTGTGCAATGAGTTTTTGTGCTAGAGGTGCTAACTCTGGCCAAGCATTCAGCGCTCGGATCAAATCAGTTCGGCGAAGCGGAAATTTTTCTACACTAATGACATGTAAATGGCTGTGGTTATTTGGACGAATCTGTTGCCAGAGTTGCCACAAGGTTAAAATATTTAAACCTGTACCAAAACCCGTTTCACCCACACAGAAATATTGATAGTCGTTGAGTTGTGATAGGCGCTCGTTTAAATCATTGCCATTTAAAAATACATGGCGAGTTTCGAGTAAACCATTATCTTTGGAAAAGTAGACATCGCCAAACTGTTTAGAAATGGGAAGGTCAATACCATCGACCATTTCCCAATCCAATTCAGCGGTTTGTATTTTTGATGAGTGAGACATAAATTACAGTATTGTGTTTACCATTGACGGCGACGTTTGGTGTAAACATAGCTAGCAATAAAAAAGCCGAGAATGACACCTACCGCGATCGTCATAGCACCATACAAGAACATCTGAGCACTACGTTCACTTTGTAGTACTTGGACTTGCACTGTTAAATTATCATTTTTTAACTGCAATTCCTGATTTTGTGCAAGGGCTTCAAGATTGGCGTGTTCAAGTTGCTTTAAGCGATTGGCTTGATCTTGAACCAGCGCTTTTACTTTTGCTTCTTGCTGTTGTTTCGCTTTGGCAATCTGTTCTGCTGTGAGTGGTCTCGTGGTACTTGATGCGCCAGCAGTAGGCGTTGTTGTCGATGTTGTTTCTACAGCCCAAACTGTAGTATTAAAGAGTAAACCTAGAGCGAATAAGCTTGGTAGTGCAATACGCATGATTTACCCTTTTGGAAAAGCTTTATTAAAAGGTTTTACGTCAATACTTTCGTAAATTCCTTCTTTTAAAAATGGTTCTTCTTCAATCCACACATCCAATGCTTCACGGCTATCAAATTCAACAATAATCGTGCTGCCCAGAAAACCAGCCTGTGGATTATTGGGGTCGATTGGGTGAGCACCAGCAGCAATCAAACGTCCTTCATCATCTAGTTTTTGTAGGCGTTCTATATGTTGTGGGCGTGTTGCTAAACGTTTTTCTAAAGTTCCTTCACGATCAGTACAACTGAGTACGAAATAGGGCATAGCATTGGCTCAATAACGGAAATTAGGTGGTGGTTTTAAAATACTTTCTTAAGCAAAATAGTATAACAGCAAGGTAAGTGAGAGAAACGATAATATCGCCAAAAGCAGTGAATTCGCCCCAGTATTTTCCATCTAAAAATAAAAAGCCGAAGAAATAATGCAAACTTGCGAGTAAGAAGAATTGACCACACCATGCCCAGTTTAGATTCATCCAGCCTTTTTTACTGAGCTCCAATACTGAGCCAAGCATTTTCTGGATAATCGGCATACGTTCTTTGTTGAATAATGGGGTAATCAAAAAACCGAGACCAATTCCGACATTGATAATGACCGCTTTTAATTTGATATAGGTTACATCACTGAATGCTAAGGTAATACCACCAAAAATGACGGACATGACCACAATAAACCACTGCATTTTTTCCAATTTAAATTTTTGGAATAAAAATAAGCAGCCATACACCACCAATGTGGAAATAAGTAAGGCACAGGTTGCGACAAGAATGTGATTTTGATCGGTATTGCCAGTACTGCCAACCAATTCCAACAATGGATGCTGACTATCTTTAGGGTCAGTGGTTTTATAAAAATAGAAGAAGATAATCAGAGGGAGATAGTCGAGCAACGCTTTCATGTTACAGTACAGTGATGAAATAGGTCAGATAGCATAATACAAACCATGTTCGGTGTCGATTTACATACACATACGCTCATTTCAGATGGAACCTACTCTCCTGAGCAATTGGTACAAGCCGCTGTGGATTTAAAAATTCATACTTTAGCGGTGACTGACCATGACACAATGGATGGTTTAACGCGGGCGCAGCGTTATCTTGATGAGCATGCTCAAGATCATGATATTCGGCTGATTTCAGGTGTAGAGGTATCAAGCCAATGGTCTAGACCAAATACCAAAAAGAGTTATGGGGTGCATATTGTCGCTTTGAATATGCAGGATGAAACCCCAATCAGGGAACTGCTGGAACAGCAGAAGAAAGTGCGTGCCGAACGTGCAAAAGTCATTTGTGATTTATTGGAAAAATGTATTGGTTTTGATATTTATCCTGAGGTGATTGCCAAAGTTGATGGACATGCGGATCGCGTAACACGAACACATATTGCCAAAACCTTGGTCGAAAAGAATATCGTGAGCCGCCCTCAACAAGCATTTGATCGCTTTCTCAAAGAAGGCAAAAAAGCATTTGTTAAGTTTGATGGCGTTGGATTAAAAGAAACCATCGATGTGATTCATGCCAGTCAGGGCTTTGCCGTGTTAGCACACCCAACACGTTATGATCTTTCTGCGACCAATATCCGCTATCTGATTGAGTTATTTGCTGCAAGCGGTGGTGATGCTGTTGAGTTGCCACCAAGTATAGAACCAGCTTCGACTCGACAAATGGTGGATCGAATGATTCAGCAATGTGATTTAGCGGTATCGATTGGTAGTGATTTTCATGGCGACAATATGCCTTGGATTAAATTAGGACAAACACCTCGAGTTAAAGAAGGGCAACGAGGTGTTTGGGAGCAATTTAAATATCCAACATCATAATAAATTATGATCATGTGCCTGAATCGGCGGTGGAGTCGGACGACCTAAAGTACCGAGTAGCTCGATTTCAATGTTACGTACCATTGCATCTAATGGTAAGTCATTGCTTTGTGTACCAAAGGGTTCTTCGATTTCTGTACTTAATGCATCCAAACCGAGAAAAGTATAAGCCAAGATTCCAACTAAAAGAGGTGTGACTAAGCCTAATAACGAGCCTAAGCTAAACGGCAACATGACACAGAAAAAATACACCGTGCGATTCAGTAAAACAGAATACGCAAATGGAATCGGGGTATTCGCAATACGATCACAGCCTGTCTGCATTTCACTTAATGCTGCTACATGTTGATTCATTTGAGTATAAATAATATCTGTGATTTCGCCTTCTTTGAGTGCTTGTAAAAGCTCCCATTGGATTAAGCTGAGTGTGTACTGCGGCGCATTTTGTTGTTGATAGAGTTGAGTAAGCGCTTGCGGACTTAAACCACTTGTTTCAGTCAGCTCTGTAGGATTGGCAGTTTGATGACGTAAACGGTCACGTAAAACGTTGGCAAACACAATCACATTTTGGATTACACGTTCACGACGCGCTTGGGTTAGAACACGACAATCACGATCGAAATGCCGAGCTGTGGCAATTAATACACCCCACAGTTTACGCGCTTCCCACCAACGTTCATAACAAGCACTATTCTTGAAACCAAGGAAAATCGAGAGTACGACGCCGATTAGAGTGAAGCCAACTAACGGAATTTCAGGAAAGCGGTATAAATTGACATACTCAATACCACCGATGATGGCTGAGACCAGCATAACAAAGCCGAGTGAGGGTAAAATTTTAGGTAAAATCGTCCCACGCCACGAAAATAAAACTTTAAAAATACTGGGCTGGTCACGAACAATCATGTTATTTGGATCATTAATTTTATCAGTTGATATTCTCGTTTGCTTTACTCTTTGTCAAGATCAGATTGCTTGATTTTAGTAGGGTTGAGTAGTTGTTGCTCAGAAAAAGAAAAATAGCTTTCAGGCGAAATAATAAAGTGATCGATCAGATGGATTTCAAGTAATTTACACGCTTGTTTGAGCTGTTGTGTAAGGTAAAGATCTTCAGTTGAAGGATGAGCAATTCCATAGGGATGATTATGCGCAACCACGATTTGGCAGGCTTGTTGTTGTAATACATAACGTAGTGTTTGATTCAATGAAACACTACACGAATGATGTGAGCCAAAAAACAATTTCTTGAAATGTAACTTCCTTAACTCAGCATCTAAACACAGTACCGCAAAGACTTCTTGTTTTTCACCCATCAATTCATAGCGTAAATAGTCGAGTACCAGACTAGAGGTATCCAGACAAAGTCGTTGTTGTTGAAAATGATTGTTTAAATAGCGCCGTCCAAGTTCTTTTACTGCCATGAGCTGGGCATATTTAGTGGAGGCGATGCCATTGAATTGGGATAAATCTTCAAGTGAGGCATCAAAAATAGGATTCAGCCCACCAAAGTGTTGAATGAGGATGCGCGCTAGTTCAACTGCGGAATGTTGTTTAGAACCTGAACGTAAAAAAATCGCAAGAAGTTCTGCATCGGATAAACTTTGAGCCCCTTGAAATAATAAACGCTCTCTTGGTCGTTCTTGTTCAGGCCATGCTTTGATGGACTGCTTAATAGATTGATTCATTGTTAAATTCACTTTGATTTTATTGTGTTTATGACTTTTTAAAAACCCATCACTTGGGTCTGATCGTATTTAATGCTATTGTGAGCGCCACTGCAACAGCAAGGTATCCTGTTTGTGAGCTTCGATCTTAGTGTTATTCCTCATAAAAACATTATATTGGCGGTTACTGGCGGCATTGCTGCCTATAAAAGTGCCATTTTGGTACGTCGTTTAAAAGACTTTGGTTTTGATGTCCGTGTGGTCATGACACATGGCGCACAAGCTTTTATTACGCCATTAACCTTTCAGGCACTTTCAGGTAATCCTGTACATACAGAGCTACTTGATCCAGAAGCTGAAGCAGGTATGGGGCATATCGAATTGGCGCGTTGGGCAGATTTAGTGTTGGTCGCACCTGCAAGTTGTGACACGATCGCAAAATTTGCAAATGGTTTAGCTGATGATTTGCTCAGCACATTATATTTAGCAACCAAAGCACCTGTTTGGGTAGCGCCTGCAATGAACCAGCAGATGTGGGCGGCAAAAGCGACTCAGCGTAATTTGCAAACTTTGGTTGAAGATGGCGTGCATGTCATTATGCCTGATGCAGGTGAGCAAGCTTGCGGTGATGTAGGTTTAGGGCGTATGCCTGAACCAGAGGACTTGGCAAGACAAGTCGCTGCTTACTTCCATAAAGCACAACGTGCGATTGCGGAAAAGTTTGGTTTACTGGCAGGAAAACGCGTCACCATTACTGCAGGACCAACGCGTGAAGCGATTGATCCTGTACGTTATATTTCAAATCATAGTACGGGTAAAATGGGCTTTGCTTTGGCAGCCGCATGCTATGCTGCGGGCGCAAAAGTAACGTTGGTGGCGGGGCCAGTCAGTTTAGATACCCCAAATGGTGTAGAGCGAATTAATGTAAAATCTGCAATGCAAATGTTAGATGCCAGTATGAATCAGCTTGAAGAAGGCTGCGATATCTTTATTGCGACTGCGGCAGTTGCGGATTATCGTGTGGCTGAAGTAGCTGAGCATAAAATCAAAAAAGCGGGTGATGAGCTGGCAGTATCGTTGGTGAAAAATCCGGATATTGTTGCGACGATTGCACAGCAACAACAGCGTCCCTTCATGGTGGGCTTTGCTGCGGAAACACGTAATGTGGAAGAATATGCAGCAGGGAAGTTGGTTGCTAAAAAGCTCGATATGATTGCATGTAACGATGTTTCTCGCCCTGATATTGGTTTTGCTTCTGATGAAAATGCGATGACCGTATTCTTCGCGCAATCCTATCATCTAGAGAAACGTGAGTTAGAGAAAGCGTCTAAGCAAGAAATATCACAACAATTGGTTGAAGCTATCCATGATGCGTTACTGCAAAAATAGAGTAACTTGACTTTGCCGTTTTATCAAAATGCAACGAAATCGTTGCATTTTTTATGTATGCTAAAACGGCATAGACATTTGAGCTTGTTGAGCTTAGGTGGTCGATGGATCTGCGCAAAACCGAGAATAGCCACAGTTTTTATTAGGGATATCCTGATGATGAAAAGAACTTTAGCCACAATCATTTTAGTATCATCTTTTTCACTCAGTAGTGCTGTTATGGCTGCGAGTCTTGCAGATGATATGAAAACGCTTGGCAAAAATTATAAAGTGTTTAATCAAGCTAAAAATCCACAAGATGCAACGGCCGCATTAAATAATATGCGCGGTGCAGCTGTAAATTCAAAACAGTTTAAGCTGGCTGCACATACTTCTGACAAAGTGCCAAGCTCAACGGATTTATTTGAGCAAATTATTGTCGAAATTGATAAAGCAAAAGCGCTTGTTCAAGCTGGTAAGCTAGATGAAGCAAAGCAACAAGGCAAAAAAATTGCTACGTTACGTGACCAAGGGCATAAGTATTATTCGCACTAATAGATCTGTGGTAGGAATAATAGGATAAGGCTGTACTTAAAAAAGTGCAGCTTTTTTTATTGGAATTCAGCTGGTTAGTATTTAAAGCTAAGACTGAGCATGATTCAGATTTTCACTGAAAGACAAAGTTGCTACAGTGAAAACATGAATGATGAGAGGTGATGATATGTCCTCACAACAACGTAATTATGAGCGCATTGCTCAAGCGATTCAGTATATCCAGCAGAACTTTCAGCAACAGCCACAATTGGATGAGGTGGCCGCACATATTCACTTAAGCCCTGCTCATTTTCAGCGGTTATTTACGGATTGGGTCGGCACCAGTCCTAAGAAGTTTTTACAGTATATTAGTGTTGAATATGCCAAACAGATTTTGAAGCAGGAGCAGGGTAGTGTTTTTGATGCGACCTTTGCCACAGGATTGTCCAGTACCAGCCGCTTGCATGATTTATTTGTTCAGATAGAAGGCATGACTCCGGCCGAATATAAACAAGGTGGTCAGAGTCTGACGATTCACTATCAATTCACAGAGACTTTGTTTGGTGAAGTGCTGATTGCATCGACACATAAAGGGATTTGTGCATTAAGTTTTGTCGATGATCGTGCTGATGCCTTAGCGCAGTTAAAGCTGCAATTTCCTCAAGCTGTCTTTATTGAGCAGATTGATGCTTTTCAACAGAGTGCTTTAGCTTTGTTTCAAAAAGACCAGCAGCAATTGGCTGAGATTAAACTGCATTTGAAAGGAACTGATTTTCAACTCAAGGTTTGGCAAAGTCTGCTTAAAATTCCGATGGGACAACTTGCGACTTATGGTGAGCTTGCAAAAGTGATTAATCATCCTAAAGCAGCCCGTGCGGTAGGATCGGCGATCGGCAGTAATCCTGTGGCATTTTTAATCCCATGCCATCGGGTAATTCAGTCAAGTGGTCTCTTTGGTGGTTATGAGTGGGGCAGTGTCCGAAAAACGGCAATTATTGGCTGGGAAGGTGTTCAAACACATGCAGCAATCTGAACTGACACAGATCCAAGCCGTGATCGATAAGATTCAAGCGCTGAATTGGGATGTTATCACTGAGCAAATACATCAACAGGGATTTGCCTTGATTAAGCAGATTTTATCGACTGAGCAATGTGAGCTGCTCAAACAGCTATATTCGCAACCTGATCTGTATCGTAAATCAGTTGAGATGCAACGCTATCGCTTTGGTTTGGGGGAATATAAATATTTTACTTATCCTTTACCAAATCTGATTGAACGGATACGCCATGAAGTTTATCCCCATCTGGTGCCGATAGCCAATGCATGGTTTAGGGTATTGAAATTAGAGCGCTCATTTCCATCCTCACATGCAGAATTTTTACAGCAATGTCATCAACATGGGCAAACGCTGGCAACGCCACTGATTTTGAAATATGGACAAGGTGGTTTTAATACACTTCATCAGGATTTATATGGTGAGGTTTATTTTCCTTTACAGCTGGTGATTGTATTGAGCCAGCCAAATGTGGATTTTACGGGAGGTGAATTTGTTTTAACCCAACAAATTCCTCGAGCTCAATCCAAGGTGTTGGTGATGCAGCCAGAACAAGGCGATATATTGATTTTTACGACACAGTTTAAACCTGAAAAAGGCAATCAGGGCTATTATCGGGTCAATATCAAGCATGGAGTGAGCCCGATTCTACAAGGGGAGCGTTATAGCCTTGGTATTATTTTCCATGATGCGATGAGTTAGTCTGATGTGGCGGCATAGTGAGTTAGAGCAAACTGAGTTACATCTAAAATTAAAACAGCAGGAAATTCGGTTTGCAGGCAATGCTCAGCTTAAAATTTATGGCAGATTGACCTGTACTTCAGGGAAGCGCATGCTAAAAAGTAATCGGGTGTTTTTGCTGATGAGCATGAAGCAAGGGGACAAGGTTATCGCCCTTGTGGACATTGTATGAAGCTGGCCTATAAGAAGTGGAAAGATGCAACTATTTGATATTGAAGCTGATCCAGAGCAGAATTATTTACCTTATGATGGTACGGTACAGTACTATGGCAAAGTGGTGCAAACAGCGGCGGCAGATCATTATTTTGAGGCATTGCTACATACAATTGCTTGGGAAAATGATCAAGCACTGATTTTTGGCAAACTATTCACCACCAAACGTAAAGTGGCTTGGTATGGTGATCGGCGCTTTGAATATACCTATTCCAACATGAATAAATATGCGTTGCCGTGGACAGTTGAACTCATCGAGCTCAAAGCACTGGTTGAAACGTTAACAGGCGAAACATTCAACTCTTGTCTACTCAATCTTTACCATTCCGGTGAGGAGGGAATGGCATGGCATAGTGATGGTGAAACAGATCTGAAAAAAAATGGTGCGATTGCCTCATTAAGCTTTGGGGCAGAACGAAAATTCGCGTTTAAACATAAACAGAGTAAAGAAAAAGTAGAACTATATTTAGAGCATGGTAGTTTATTGGTCATGAAAGATGTGACACAAACGCATTGGCTACATCGTTTACCGCCCACTAAAAAAGTCAGTACTGCAAGGATAAACCTGACTTTTAGAACTATTGTGGGGTGAATATAAAAAGGGACTGAAAAAATCAGTCCCTTTTTATAAGTAAGCTTGAGTTTGATTAAGCTTGACCTTCCGCATCAGCATTTGCTTGTAGGCGTTGCATGTTTGCTTCGAACTCAGCATCAAAGTTAATTGGTGTAAGAAGCAATTGTGGGAAGCTACCTTTTGTTACTAAATCATTTACTGCTTCACGTAAGAACGGGAACAGAATGTTTGGGCAATAAGCGCCAAGAATGTATGGAAGACGATCTTCTTCTACACCATCAATCAAGAAAATACCTGATTGAGTTACATCAACGATGAACGCAGTTTCATTTTCGTTGTTCGCTTGAACCACAACTTTCAAAGACACTTCATAATGTGTTGGATCAATTTTCTCTGCTGCAGAAGATAAATTGATATTAAGTTCAGGCTGCCATTGTTTAGTAAATACTTGTGCACCTGGAACTTCAAATGAAATATCTTTTGTGTAGATACGTTCTAACGCGAGTTGTGGTTGAACTTGTTCTTCGCTCATTGTTTTTCCTTAAATTTTGGAGTGTAGTTAAGCCAATAATGAATCGAGTTTACCTTCACGCTCTAAAGCATAAAGTTGGTCGAAACCGCCAATAAACTGGTCTTTGATAAAAATTTGTGGCACGGTACGATGATTAGTACGTTGCATTAACTCAATACGAACTTCCGGCGCTTCATTGGAAAGATTAATTTCTTTATAAGCAACACCCTTACGTTCCAGCAATTGTTTCGCACGGACACAATATGGACAAGAAAGTGTTGAATAGATCGTGACGTTTGGAGTTGTCATCTGTTCTCTCCTTAAGCTTTGGTTTTACTTTTCACTAATGGCAAGCCTTGTGCTTTCCAGTTACTAATTCCGCCGTCTAAGCGGTAACTGTCTGCATGACCCACTTTTTGCAAAGCGGTGCCTGCAACTTGCCCTAAGTTACAAATAAAGACCAATGGACGGTCACTGGCTTTTAATTCATCGATGTGACTGGTGATTTGGCTGTAAGAAATGTTACGGCTACCACTAATGTGACCTTCACGGAAATCTTTCGCATCACGAAGATCAATCAGCATGGCATTTTTTGCTTTAACCAAAATACCTAAAGATTGTGGTGAAATTTTACGACCATTGCGTTGTCCTTCTAAAACAAAGAACAAAATGATTAACACCCCAAGTGTGCCAAACAAGAAGGGGTGATTCCCCATAAACTCAAACCAACGTTCCACAAGTCACCTAAAGTTAGAAATCAAAAATTGCCACTGAGTATAACTTATCTCAATGGTGATCAAAAACCTTAGTTCAAGGGCAAGTTTTAATTAATGTTAATTTTTTTGTTGAGCTTCTTGGATTTCATCGCTCAGTCGTAAATAACTGTCTAAACGACGAGGCAAAATCTCTCCAGCTTCAACCGCTTGTTTCAACGCGCAATTCTTCTCATGGGTATGGGTACAGTTGCGAAATTGGCAAAGCCCTAAGTGTGCTTCGATTTCTGGGAAGCCTGTACGTACTTTTTCCAAACTCAAATGCCAGAGTCCAAATTCACGAATACCCGGTGAATCGATTAACGCACCATTTGTTCCAAATTTAATCAAACGGGTTGAGGTGGTGGTATGTTGACCCAATGCTGAGTTTTCTGAGATGACATTGGTTTTCTGTGCAGCGTCTGGAACAATGGTATTAATCAATGAGCTTTTACCTACGCCTGATTGACCTACAAAAGCCACCGTCTCATTATCCAGTCGTGCAGCAAGCGCAGACAAATCACCTTGTGATTGGCAAATCAAACTTTCATAACCCAAAGCTTCATATTCGCTGAGCAAGGTTAGAATTGGATCATTTTCTGTGAGCAGATCAGATTTATTCAGCACCAATAAAGCTGGAATATTGGCATCTGCACACGCGACCAAATAGCGATCAATTAATGTCGGTGCAGGTTCAGGTAGGGGCGCAAATACAATCACGATCAGACTGATATTGGCAGCTACGGGTTTGACCTTATGATAACGATCTGGACGCGTGAGTAAGGATTGTCGAGGGTATATCGCCGTGATAATCCCAAGCCCTGTATTTGGATCTGCTTGCCATTTGACACGGTCACCGGTTACCAACAACTCTAAGTTGGTACGGGTATGGCAACGCCAAATGCTATCTAATTCAATCGGTTTCCAAAACGGTTCTGGCTCACCATCTGCAACCAGCGGTTTTTCGGGATGTTGTGCAGGTACAGACAAAGCTTGTACTTCGAGTTGACGACCATAATGCTGAACCACCAGTCCATCTAAATCTTGCGATGTATCAATGTCATCTTGACGAGACTTATGTTGTTTCTCAATACGACGTTGCTGCTGTTCAGTTAATCGACGCTTACGAATTAAAGCCATTCATATCCCAAAAAATCCACACTTTCAAGACCGCAAAAATAGCACGAAGCCGCTATAGAATTACAGCCAAGATGTAATTAATTTGCTACTATTGATGTTTTTAAGCACATTAGAATCGCCATCCATGAGCAGCACCCCTGATACACGATTAATTTGGATCGACCTTGAAATGACAGGTCTTGATACCGATAACGACAAGATTATTGAAATTGCGACAATTATTACGGATGACAATCTTAATATCTTAGCTGAGGGTCCTGTTTTAGCCGTACACCAGTCTGATTTGATTTTAAATGCAATGGACGAGTGGAATACCAAACAGCATGGTCAATCTGGTCTAATTGAACGTGTGCGTCGCAGTAAATTGACTGCACAAGATGCGGAACAGCAAACATTGGAATTCCTGAAAAAGTGGGTCAATCCAAAATCATCGCCGATGTGTGGTAACTCGATTTGTCAAGACCGTCGTTTCTTGCATCGTTTAATGCCTGAATTAGAACAATTCTTCCATTATCGAAACTTGGATGTATCTTCAGTGAAAGAGTTAGCCAAACGCTGGAGACCTGAAATTATGAGTGGCTTAAAGAAAAATGCGTCACATTTGGCGATGGATGACATCCGAGATTCAATTGCAGAGTTAAAATATTACCGTGAATATTTTTTTATTATGAATAATGATAAATAATCATGGTATTTGATCTTCTCTAAAAAAATAGATCATTATTATTGAGAAAAGGAGCTTAAATCGGCTCCTTTTTTATCGAATGTAAAAAAATATTGGGCTAAATTGCAAAATCGCTTACACTCACATTTTCATTTCGTTAACTATAAAAAGAGAGCAGACATGCAAAGCGATAATCCTATTTTAACCCGTGTTGAAACCTATAGTAATGTAGCCGAGCCCATGACCATCCAAGGGGCTATTCAGAAGTCTGTGCTATTAACCGTGATTGCAGCGGCATTAGGCATTGCATTATTTTTATATTGTGCGATGACTGCTAATTTTTCAATTGCTTATGCAGCGACCATTGTCGGCATTATTGGTAGTCTTGCGCTTGGTTTAATCACCACGTTTAAACCAAATACAGCCCCAGCTTTGGCGATTCCTTTTGCTTTATTTGAGGGTGCATTTTTAGGTGGGGTATCTTTCATTTTCCAAGTGAAATTTCCTGGTGTGCCATTACAAGCTTTACTTGCAACGTTTGTGACCACTTTGGTTTTGTTTGCTTTGTATAAGTTCCAAGTGATTCGTGCTACAGAGAAGTTTAAGGCTGTAGTCATTTCTGCTTCGATTGCGATTGCATTGGTATTCGTCGTACAGATTTTTTTAAGTTTCGCACTTGGTTCGACCATCCCTTATATCTTTGAGAGCAATTGGTTGGGAATTGGTTTTGCTGCTTTTGTTGCGGTAATTGCATCCTTAAATCTTATTTTAGATTTTGATTTGATTGAAAATGCTGCTGCTCAATATGCACCTAAAAACTTTGAGTGGGTATGTAGTATTGCGTTATTGGCAACTTTGGTTTGGATGTATTATTCATTTATGCGCTTATTGAGCTTAATTCAGAAGTAAGCATAGATTCGAGTTGTTTTATCGACTTCAACTAAACACGCTGAATCGTTTTATGCATCTGACGTCATGTTTAAACTGAGGTAGATGCAAGCGATTTCAGCGTGTTTTTTTGTAGGATTGAGAAAAAAGATGCATTATGCAATTCCGAAAAACACGGAATATTGGCATCATGGGTGAAAATTTTTCGAGTGAGAATAAGATGTCACAAGGACTTTTAGCTGGTAAACGTTTTTTAATTGCTGGGATTGCCAGCAAATTATCAATTGCTTACGGTATTGCAGCCGCTTTACATCGTGAAGGTGCGGAGTTAGCGTTTACTTATCCAAATGAAAAGTTAAAGAAACGTGTTGATGATTTTGCAGCACAATTTGGCTCAAACTTGGTTTTTCCTTGTGATGTTGCAGTAGATGAAGAAATTGATAATGCCTTTGTCGAACTTGCAAAACATTGGGATGGTTTAGATGGTGTGGTGCATTCAATTGGTTTCGCACCAGCACATACGCTTGATGGTGATTTTACAGACGTGACAGACCGTGACGGTTTCAAAATCGCGCATGACATCAGTGCTTATAGTTTTGTTGCGATGGCTCGTGCAGCGAAGCCTTTATTACAAGCGCGCCAAGGTTGTTTATTGACTTTGACTTATCAAGGTTCTGAGCGTGTGATGCCAAACTACAACGTGATGGGTATGGCAAAAGCATCTTTGGAAGCAGGTGTTCGTTATTTAGCTTCTAGCTTGGGTGCAGATGGTATTCGTGTAAATGCGATTTCAGCGGGTCCAATCCGTACTTTGGCGGCATCTGGTATTAAATCTTTCCGTAAAATGTTAGATGCCAATGAAAAGATTGCACCTTTAAAACGTAATGTGACTATTGAAGAAGTCGGTAATGCTGCATTATTCCTTTGTTCACCGTGGGCTTCAGGCATTACAGGTGAAATCATGTATGTTGATGGTGGTTTTAATACTGTGGGTATGAGCCAATCAATGATGGATGATGAATAAGATTAATCTAATTTATTTGATAAAGCCGCTTTGATAGCGGCTTTATTTTTTTAGGATTATGAGGCTTTTAAAAATGTAGTTTTGGTATTTTTATTTGCCATGTTGAGTAAAACCTTGGTTAATACCTAAAAAATTCATCTTGGCAGAGAAACTATACCTCTTGATGATTCAATTGAAGAACTCTGTTTGATTGTTTTGTTTAGTATGACCTTCGCTAAGATAAGCCCAAGATTGACGAATACCAAAGGCATAAAGTAAACCAAATACAATACATATAGTTGAGCTGACTAACCAGAATGTAAGGCTATTCTCGGGAAACATTGGCATTAATGGGATAAAAACTATTCCCCGTATTAGATATATTGTGGTGATTACGCATAATGCGAGACGTAATAATGGAAGTTTTAAAATAACACCTGCCCCCGATAAAGCGTAAAGCGAACAAATTATTAGCAGGGTGACAATTATCAGGGTAACTATTGTGGGATAAATATGACCCATCTCAGCCATTTGCGCCATTTGTTCTCCAGCTCCAAAAAATCTATACCAGTCACCGCCGAAGATAATGCAGCCTAAATGTAATAATGCAGCTACTCCACTACAAATTGCTGCTGCGATTAAAAATTTATTCTTGTGCACGTTGTTTGTTCCTTTTCGTGTTTAACTGTAGCTATCACGCATAATTTCATATAACTATTTGATTTTCTATTTTATCTTAACTTTTTTTTGCTTAAAATATAAACATAAGTTTGGGCGCAAACACAAAAGCTATGGACAACATCACTTCATAAACTTTGATCTTATATTTAATTCGACAATAAGCGATCCATTGAAAATATATCAATAAGTATAATTAATCATTTGTCATCCCATACTTTATATGATAATTAATGCTGGTTTTTTGTTTAATCGAAAATTTTTAAATAGAGTGTCGATAAACATATTATTTTAATGCTTCGGGGAAGGTCATCATAACGTGAAGAAAATTATCATTGTATTCGGTTTAGCGATGCTACTATCGCTACAAGGCTGCGCAGCGGTTATGGCAAGTAACCAACCGCATAAAAAGAACTTGACCGTTTTAGAAGTAGGAAAACATCGTAATAACGTGATTTCTGAATTGGGTGCGCCAGTCACCTCAGAAACCATAAATGGCGAACGTAAAGAGATTTATACCTTTCAACAAGGATATTCAAAAGCAGCAAGAATCAGCCGCACACTGTGGCACACGACTGCGGATATTGCCACAATTGGTCTATGGGAAATTATTGGTTCACCAACTGAGATCTACTTTAATGGGCAAAAACTCTCATATGAGGTTGTATTTGATGCCCAAGATAAAGTGAAATCTTCTCAGTTGATTCATACCAATACGGAAGACCAAGCAGAATTAAAACAATAGTCTAGATAGACTATTGTTTGATCGGGCTTCCACCCAATGCCTGCATCAAGGTCACATAAGCATTGTACTGATTCTGTTTGGTTTCAACCAGACTGAGTCGTGCGTTACGGGTGGTCGCTTGAGCATCGAGTAAATTCTTCAAAGCGATCGCACCATTACGATAACGAACCTCTGTTAATCGCTCTGTTTTATCCGCTAGCTCTAGATTGCGTTGTTGCAATTGCACCTGTTGATCCAGTTGAGTTCGATTGGATAAAGCATTCTCTACATCTGCAAAAGCCTGATATAGCGTCTGGCGATATTGAATAATTGCTTTTTCATATTCCAGATCGCTGATCGCAAGATCTTTCTTCATGTCGTTATATTGCAGAAAGGGAAGACTTAAACTTGCACCCAAAGTTAAGGCCGGATTTTGCAAGAGTTGCGTTAACGAGGTGCTCGATGCACCTAAATTACCAGTCAAATTAATCGAAGGATAATAACTGGCTTTGGTTGCATCTTTATTGGCAAGGGTTTTGCGTAAGCGCAGTTCAGATGCTTGTAAATCAGGACGACGAGATAAAATTTCGGCTGGCAATCCAACAGCAATATTAGGCAATGCACTTTGAGGTAATTGCGCTGGCTCTTGAATATTCAGTTGTTGCACAGGTTGATGCAGCAGTACCGCAATGGCAGTGCGTGCTTCAACACGTTGTTGTTCGATCTGGCTTAAACTGGCTTTTTGGCTTTGTACCGATTGTTCCGCTTGAGTAAGGTCTAAACCTGAAACTGCACCTGCTCGGTATTGAGATTGGACCAACTCATATATTTTTTGCGTAGATGCTAAATTTTGTTGGATGGTGTTATAGCGTTCATTTAAATAACCCAGTTGCCAGTAGAGTTTGGCTGTGGTGGCAACTAAGCTTTGCGCTGTTGCTTGAAGGTCTTGTTCGCTTGCCAGAGCTTCCCAACGACTTGCCTCAGTTTGATTGGCAAGTTTTCCAAATAAATCTAACTCATAACTCACGCCAACACTGGTTGATAAACCGCGATCACTGCCATCACCTGAGCGTAGGTCATAGTTGTGACCTGTAGAAACACTAGAGCTGGTTCGAATACCTTGCTGATTTTCAGCCAAGCCTGCTTGTAAACGAGCTTGTTTCAAGGCGATACCTGCAACAGCAAGATCCGTATTTTTTGCTAAAACCTGTTCAACTAATTGATTGAGTTGAGCATCATTAAATAATGTCCACCATTGATCAGTCAGTTTTACATTTTGTTTTTTTTGTGCATCGTACTGAAACTGTTGTGGTACTTGGACTGTTGGTGCGTTATACGGTGTTTTGACCACAGCAGAACAGCCAGCTAAAGAAGTGCTAAGACATAGGGCAAGTGCGATTTTATGTGTTTTGAATAACATTGTTTGTCATTCCTTTAATAATTTGAAAGAGCATGATTATCGAGACGGAGTCTTATCGAATTCTCATCCCTTTTCAGGTTAAGCCTTCGGCTCGACCTACTTTTCTTTCGGGAAAAGTAGGCAAAACCATTGTCATCCGCAAAACCTGTCATATTTTTTCAATTATCTTAATCTATCGCAGAAATAATATTTTGTTGATACCACGCAGGTTGCGGATGACGTTCACGTGTATCATATTTTTGGGATAGATTTTTTCGCTATTATTCTCTTGCTAAAGCAGCAACTGGATCGAGTTGTGCTGCGTTTCGTGCTGGTAAGAAACCAAAAACGATACCAATTAAACTTGAGCATACAAAGGCAGCAACAATTGAAGTGGTTGAGTAACTCATTTCAATAACGCCTTTGGCAAAATGCCCGATGACTTGACCAATGCCTAAAGAGAGCAGGACACCAAGAACACCACCTAACAGACAGACCAAGATCGCTTCGATCAAAAACTGCTGCAAAATATCGCTTTGTCTTGCGCCGACCGCCATACGTACCCCAATTTCTTGGGTTCGTTCAGTCACCGAAACCAGCATAATATTCATCACGCCAATCCCACCTACGACCAGAGAAATGACGGCAATCGCTGAGATCAGTAAAGTCATCGTGGCTGTGGTTTGTTGAATGGTTTCACGAATACTGTCTGAGTTTTGAGTAAAGACATCTTGTGCGCCGTGACGCTGTTCAAGCAAAGTCAGGATTGCATTTTCAGCTGCTGTACTTGGATATTCATCTTTGATACGCACAATGATGCTACGAACATTGGACTGTCCCAACATACGGCTCATCACAGTCGAGTAGGGGAGATAGACATTTAAACTGTCGGAATTTCCCATAAAGCCTTTTTCAGCTTCAATGACACCAATAATTCGGCTCGGAACACTTCCCAACAGAATCACTTGACCTACAGGATTGGTACCATCAGCAAAAAAAGTCTTTTCTGTATTGGCATCAATCACCACATCCTGTGCACGTTGGGTGACACCTGCTTTGTCAAAAGGCTGTCCCGATTTGAAGGTCATGCCTCGAACATAGAAAAAGTCTTCACTCACACCATTTACGGTTGCGGAAGCTTCGGTATCTTTAAAACGTAACGTTACACTGGTGTTTGCAGATGGACTTACCCCATCGACATAAGGCTGTTCAGCTAATGCATCAGCATCCGCAGGAACCAAGGTTTTGACTTGGGAGGCCCTTGATGTATCACCAAACCCCCGACCTTGATAGACCGTGATGGTATTGGTGCCGAGACTGCTGATATTTTCTAAAATTTGTTTTTGCGAACCATTTCCGAGCGCCACAACGGAGACGACAGATGCAATCCCGATGATAATCCCAAGCATGGTTAAAAAGGTTCGCATGCGATGGGCATTCATTGCAAGCAGCGCCATGCGAAAAGCTTCACCGAGACGATCAAAGAAAGAACGCCAAGCAGAAGTTTTCTTTTGCGGCTCCCGTTGCAACGGTTGATGTTCAAGGTCTGGATCAGTATTTTCAGGCGTATTGGCACGATCCGAAATAATATTACCATCACTGATTTCGATAATACGCGTTGCATTTTTGGCAACATTTAGATCATGGGTCACCAAGATAATAGTATGACCTTTGGCATTGAGTTCACGCAAAATTCGCATGACTTCAATACCACTATTTTTGTCCAATGCACCCGTCGGTTCATCTGCCAAAATAACATCACCACCATTCATCAAAGCACGTGCAATCGATACACGTTGCTGTTGACCGCCTGAAAGTTGGCTTGGGCGATGATGTAAACGTTCTCCTAATCCGAGTTCAGACAATAACTCTGCGGAACGTTCTTGGCGTAAATGATTGTCTACACCTGCATAGATTGCAGGAACTTCGACATTGCCTGATGCACTCAGATCACCCAATAAATGATAACGTTGGAAAATAAATCCAAAATATTCACGGCGTAATTGCGCGAGTTCGTCAGGTTCAAGTTGCCGTGTTTCACGGCCATTGACCAAATAACTTCCCTCAGTCGGTTTATCTAAACAACCGAGGATATTCATTAGGGTTGATTTGCCCGATCCTGATTGACCGACGATCGCAACCAACTCACCTGCATAAATCTTTAAATTGATGCCCTTGAGAATTTGGACCGTGGTTTCCCCCGCAGGAAATTCACGGGTTAGGTTACTGACTTCGAGCAGTGGTTTGGTCGAATGAATTTGATCTTGAGTCATATTACATTCTCATCGCACGCTGGCCACTGCGTTTGGCTGCATCATTTGAGCTATCTGAGCCATCAGCAATGATCACTTGATCACCTTGTTTAAGACCTTTGATGACTTCAACTGTGACACGGTTATTTAAACCCACCAATACCGGTTGTACTTTGGCAGAACCATCTGCTTGGATGACACGTACATTTGCGATACTGGCTTTTCCTTCAGTGACCAATTGGCGTTGTTCTGGACTTAGCTCAAGTCGGTTATTCGGACGTTGATCGGTTTCATTATTTGATGCAGGCGCTGCACGATCTTTACGAGCAGGGCGTTTGCTACTTTGAACCGCTGCCGCAGGAATCGTCAGTACATTTTTAGCTTCAGCTAAAACAATGTAAACCTGCGCAGTCATGTCGATTCGTAATTTGCCATCCTCATTTGGCACATCAAATAGCGCATTGTAATAAACAGCAGAATTTGATGAGGATGAAGAGCTATTGGTCGAGGTTTCAGTGTTAATTGAATTTGGAGCAGGCTCAACTTGACGCAATTTTGCATAGTGTTTCTTTTCACTGTTGCCAAGCGTTGTGAAGTAAACCGTTTGACCTTTCTCCACTTTCATCACGTCCGCTTCAGAAATTTGCGCCTTGACGGTCATGTTATCTAGCGTTGCGAGTTTGACAATGGTCGGAGCAGTTTGGTTCGCATTTACCGTTTGGCCTTCTTCAGTCACAATCGCCACAATTGTTCCATCCATCGGTGCAACAATGCTGGTATAGCCTAAATCCTCTTTAGCTGTTGCAAGGGTTAGACGTGATTGTTCGATTTGTGCATTAATTGCTGCGATTTGAGCTTGTGCTGTTTTATAGCTTGCTAGTGCCGATTCTAGCTCAGCACGAGAGGTGGCATCTTGGCTGAACATGGTTTGTTGACGCTTATATTCGGCTTCAACTTTGGCGAGATTGGCTTGTTGTACGGCCAGTTGAGCTTGTTGATTTTTAATATTGGCTTCCGCTGTTTTTAGCTCATTCTCTTGGCGTACCGAGTCAATTTGAGCGATGAGTTGCCCTTGTTTGACTTGGTCACCAAGTTGCACATACATTTTTTTGACCTGACCCGAAACCTGTGCGCCAACGCTGACCATTTTAGTGGCTTCTAAAATCCCTGTTGCCAAAACTGAGTTTTCAATATCACCACGTCCTACTTCAGCTGTGATGTATTGTGGTGTGGCTGTTTTAGGTTTTAACATGAGCCAACTCAATAGTGCAATCACGACAATACAGACTAAGATGATGATTGTTTTCACAGGTTTCATATTTTTAGAAATCAGTTTTGGCATGGGATGTGTGCATAATTAAAGATTTTATTTAGTATAAAAGTGAAATAAGGATAAAACGTGAATATTTTTAATTTAAAATGAGAATTATTCTCTATTTTTATTTTGACCTAGATTGATGGGGTAAATAATGTACGCCCACACAGCTCGCTAATGGCTTGTAACATGAGCTGCTCTGAATTTTCTTGGGACATTCCTTTAATTGCCGCATCGATACGTAATAAGAGATCGGACCACATTAAAAACTGTCTTGGATTTAATCGCCGTAATGCTTGTTGATACAGTGATACTTTGGTTTTCCAAATACCCAATTGAATAGCGTTATGAGGTTGTTCAAATAACTGCATCAGCAAACGCATTTCTTTACTTAATGTCCAAAGAATAAGGCTATCAGGCTCACCAGCGGCAAGAAGATATTGATAGATTTTGACTGATTGAGCTAGATTTCCTGCCAATAACGCATCACTTAAATCATAAGTGGTGTAGCGCGATTGATCCTGTAAGCAGGCATAGAGCTGTTCAATTTGAATCTGCTGAATGTCAGGAAAAGTATCTGCAACACGCATTAAGCTATTTTTTGCGGCGAGTAAGTTATGTTCATGATGTTGCATGAGCCATTGCCAAGCATCATTATTAAGCTCAATGCCAAGCTTTTCTGCTTCAATGGTTAGAATACGTTGACGGTCTTGAGGATAATTTGCAGTGAGTGGAACAACGACGCCATTTGCTTCGATAACTTGGAAAAAAGCGGATTTTAAACTGCTGCTGTCTTGTTTCGGTAAAACAATCAACAACAAGTTTTGTTCATTATGTTGGATGTAGTTCTTTAATAGTTTTAGCCCGTTTGCATCAGGTTTGATATTACCATGTACTTCTACTGCAAGTTGCTGAGAAAATAGTGACAAACTATTCAGTGCGTTAAAGACATTTTTCCAGTCATGGACACTATTAATATCATAGCGTTGCCGTTCCACTTCCTGCTCTTGCCAGCTTTTGCGAAAAGCATCCAGTAGATTTTGTTCAAGCAAGGGCTCTTGCCCATGCATAATCCATGCACCACGAGCTTCTGCAACACGTTTTAACGCTTGAACATAATCGAGTTTCATGAATGAGAACTAAGATTGAGCTTTAGGAAGACGGTTGGCGGCAATTTGACGTGTCACCTGCTGAGCAACATCATCAATCACAATTCGGTTCAAATAATCTTCTTGTTGGTTATCTGTATTGACTGTTGCGACATCATATTGATAGCTGCGAGATGCAGTTAAAGTACGTGGTTCAGTAATTTTGTTACCTTGGCGATCTTCGATTTGGAAAGTTACGGTTAAACGGAGGAGTACTTCCGTCAGTTTACCATTGAGGAGCTGGCGACGTGGTGTGTAATCAAGTACACGTAATACATAAGCATCATTAGAATTACTCAGTTGTACGCCTGTTGCTGTTAAATAAATGCTTAAACGATTTTCCAGTTCGTCGGTATTATCTGGCATGACCAAAGTCAGCTTGTTATAAACCAATGGTGTTGCTGCTGGGTTGTTACCTTTTAAATGAAAACCACAGCCGACTAAGCCAACACTTAGACCTAAAGTTAAAACAACTGCTGCAACACGTTGAACTAAATGCATGCTTTGTCCTTATGATATTCCAACAAATATGGAAGATTTAATCTTGATAAATTGACCACATTTTAGAATCAAAGCCCGTTGAATGACAGCGGGCTTTGATGAGGTTTTGTTTATTAACTTTAAATTTCTTTTTCCTCTCCTGAGTGGAGAGGGGCATAAGCAAGAAATTAAACCACCAAATTAACGAGTTTATTCGGTACAACGATTTCTTTTTTGGTTGGACCCGTCAAGAATTGTTGAACTTCTGGTAAAGCTTTTGCCAAAGCCAATAAGTCATCTTTTGAAATATCGACTGCGACATCTAATTTACCACGAAGTTTACCATTCACCTGTACAACAATCGTTTGTGTATTACGTGTTAATGCAGATTCATCTAATTGAGGGAATTCAACCGTGGTTAAATCCATTCCAAATTGAGTCAATAATGTTTGACTCAAATGTGGTGCAAATGGAGCAAGCAAGGTTAACAATGTGGTAATCGCTTCGCGTGCTACAGCAGCATCATTATCATCTTTTGCTTCAAACTTGTTAGTGGCATTCAGCAACTCCATCAACGCTGCAATCGCTGTATTGAACGCATGACGACGTTCGATGTCATCACCCACTTTTTGGATGGTTTCATGGGTTTTACGACGTAAATCTTGTGCATCTTTAGACAAGTTCGCAGGATCAATAGTCGTTGTTTGATTGCCTTTTTCAAGGAAGCCAGCCGCTAAACGCCATACACGTTTCAAGAAACGGTTGGCACCTTCCACACCTGCATCAGACCATTCTAATGATTGATCTGGTGGTGCTGCGAACATCATGAAGACACGTGCAGTATCTGCACCATACTGGTCAATAATTGCTTGTGGGTCAATCCCGTTGTTTTTCGACTTTGACATTTTCTCTTGTCCGCCGATCACAACTTCTTGACCATCACCCGTATATTTCGCAGAAAGGATGCGACCTTTCTCATCACGTTCTAATTCAATGTCCGCAGGGTTAAACCAAGTCTTCTTACCATTCTCAGCTTCACGATAGAAAGTATCTGCAAGCACCATGCCTTGAGTAAGCAAGTTGGTAAATGGTTCATTACCTTGTACAACACCCTCGTCACGCATTAATTTGTGGAAGAAACGAGCATAAAGTAAGTGAAGAATTGCGTGTTCAACACCACCGATATACTGGTTTACAGGAAGCCAGTTTTGAGCTGCTTCAGGTTTTACCATACCGCCAGTAAAGTCTGGAGATGCATAGCGAGCATAGTACCAAGATGATTCTACGAAGGTATCTAAAGTATCGGTTTCACGACGTGCATCGCCACCACAGTTAGGACACTTAGTTTCATAGAATTCAGGCATCTTGTTCAATGGATTGCCAGAACCATCTGGCACCACATCTATTGGCAACACCACTGGTAATTGATCTTCTGGCACGGGCACCTGACCACAAGTATTACAGTTGATCATCGGAATTGGACAACCCCAGTAACGTTGACGAGATACACCCCAGTCACGTAAACGGAATTGAACTTTAGCATTTGCTAAACCTTGTGGTTCTAATTTTGTAAGGAAAGCATCAAAAGCGGCTTGGAAAGTCAAACCATCAAATTCGCCAGAATTAACCAATTTACCTTCTTTAGAACCGTACCATTCCTGCCATTCTGTTGCTGAGTATTCAGCGTCATCAGCGCCTTTGGCATCAATCACTTGTTTGATTGGCAAATTGAACTTATTGGCAAATTCGAAGTCACGCTCGTCATGTGCTGGAACAGCCATCACCGCACCAGAACCATATGACATCAATACATAATTCGCAATCCAAACTGGTAGGTCTTCACCGGTTACAGGATGCTTAACAAATAAGCCTGTTGCCATGCCTTTCTTTTCAGCAGTGGCTAAATCAGCCTCAGCAACCGAACCCATGCGACATTCTTCAATGAATGCAGCAAGTTCAGGGTTGTTTTCAGCAGCTTTCAACGCCATAGGGTGTTCAGCTGCAACTGCAACATAGGTCGCACCCATTAAGGTATCACCACGAGTGGTATATACGGTTAAACCATCAGCGTAAATTTCAGTATTGCTCGATGGGAAAGTAATTTCCATGCCTGTAGAGCGACCAATCCAGTTACGTTGCATAGTCAATACTTGTTGTGGCCAACCGTCTTGTAACGTATCTAAATCGTCTAATAACTCTTGTGCATAGTCCGTGATGCGGAAGTAATACATTGGAATATCGCGTTTTTCTACCAATGCACCAGAACGCCAACCACGTCCATTTTCAACTTGTTCATTGGCTAAAACGGTTTGGTCAACTGGATCCCAGTTTACGGTTGAGAGCTTACGATAGATCAAACCTTTTTTATAAAGCTGGACAAATAGCCATTGTTCCCAGTGATAGTATTCTGGTGTACAGGTTGCAAATTCACGATCCCAGTCTACAGACAAACCCAATTTTTTTAATTGGTCACGCATATATGCGATATTTTCAAATGTCCATTTTGCTGGTGCAACTTGGTGAGCTATGGCTGCATTTTCAGCAGGTAAACCAAACGCATCCCAACCCATTGGTTGTAATACCGTTTCACCTTTTAAACGATAAAAACGGCTGATCACGTCACCAATCGTGTAGTTACGCACATGCCCCATATGCAGCTTGCCACTCGGATAAGGGAACATCGACAGGATATAGCGATGTTTGCCCTCTACAGTGTCTGCAACTTTAAAAACTTTGCGATTGTCCCAGTCTTGTTGAACTTGAGGCTCAATGGCACTTGCTTGATATTCGGAGTCAATGTGAGAAGTCGTCATAGGGATATGCGATACAACAAAAATTAAAGTTAAGATTGCCGCACAGCATAGCGCAAAATAGGGGGGAATGTCAGTTTTTAGCGGTGTTTTTATTCGATATAAATGAGGAGAATGTCTTGGACACTCTCCATAAACTTTTCAGTTATTGATCTGCTGGCGCTTCTACTATTTCTGTATTTTGAGGTTGGAGTGTTTCATCTTTGTGCATATTGTCTGGTTGAGGGGGATTTGTAGGCGATGAAGTGTTGTGTTGAGGTGTTTTTTGCTCATCTGGTGTTGGTGTATTGGTCTTATTTTGGTTGCTATTTACCCCATATGTTGAAACTTTATCTAAAAGTTTTGTTCCTTTGGGCGGTGGAGTCCGAGTGTAATGGGTTGACCCATTTGCATCGACCCATTTGTAATACTGCTGAGCATGTATTTGGCTCGAATAGAGTAGAACCAAACTGGTTAGTGCTATAAATGTGTTTGTTTTTAAATGAAATAATAACATTGCTGTTTTCCCCAAGATCATTTGGTTTGATCAGTTTCTTTATACTAAGAATAAATACTTTAACTGGAATTTAGACATATCAAAAGCGCAATAATTAAGATAAAGCTCATTTGAATGTGCTTGTATTTTTATGAATGATTAGTTTAAAAAAACATCAGCTAAAAAATATTATATAAAATCTTTTGCTTTATTCTTGACTTTGTGCAGGAAAGCAACAAAAATGCTTGCTTTAGTTTTATATGTGTTTATTTGATCACCCTTCGAATAAATATCATGGCTTGCAATGGACATTCTTTCTAGCCGAGAGGATGATTTTTTGAAATATGTTTATCCCAACATGTTTTGATTCGAGATGTAATAACAGCTTATACGGCTGATGAGTCAGAAAATTTTTCCTATTGCAGCAAAAACGAGTAGAATATGCACACTTATAAAAAGTGCATAAATTAATGAATGAAACACAGTTTATGTCTTCCATAAATTGTGCAAACACTAGGGTGAATCACGTTGGAACTTTTATCTGGTGGTGAAATGCTCGTTCGTGCCCTTGCGGACGAAGGCGTAGAGCATGTTTTTGGTTATCCAGGCGGCGCAGTTTTACATATCTATGACGCGCTATTTCAACAAGACAAAATCAATCATTACCTCGTACGTCATGAACAAGCAGCTGGTCACATGGCTGATGCTTACTCACGCGTAACAGGCAAGACGGGTGTTGTACTTGTGACTTCAGGTCCGGGTGCAACCAACACGGTCACACCAATTGCAACTGCTTATATGGACTCAATCCCGATGGTGATTTTGTCTGGTCAGGTTGCGAGTCATTTAATTGGTGAAGATGCATTCCAAGAAACTGATATGGTGGGTATTTCTCGCCCAATCGTAAAGCACAGTTTCCAAGTGCGTCACGCTAGCGAAATTCCTGCAATTATTAAGAAAGCATTCTATATCGCGTCTTCTGGCCGTCCAGGTCCAGTTGTAGTTGATATTCCAAAAGATGCGACTAATCCAGCAGAAAAATTTGCTTATGAATACCCAGAAAAAGTGAAAATGCGCTCTTATCAGCCACCTTCACGAGGTCATTCAGGTCAAATTCGCAAAGCGATTGATGAATTGATTTCTGCAAAGCGTCCAATCATCTATACAGGTGGTGGTGTTGTGCAAGGAAATGCTTCTGGTCTATTGACTGAGCTTGCACATTTATTGGGTTACCCTGTAACCAATACCTTGATGGGCTTAGGTGCTTTCCCAGGTAATGATCCACAATTTGTGGGTATGTTGGGAATGCATGGTACATACGAAGCCAATATGGCAATGCATAATGCCGATGTGATTTTAGCAATTGGTGCACGTTTTGATGACCGTGTGACCAATAATCCTGCAAAATTCTGTACCAATGCAAAAGTCATTCATATCGATGTTGACCCTGCAACGATTTCGAAGACGATTATGGCACACATCCCAATTGTGGGTGCTGTTGAGCCAGTTCTTCAAGAGATGTTGGTGCAATTGAAACAAATGAACGTATCTAAGCCAAACCCTGAAGCGATTGCGGCATGGTGGTCTCAAATTAATGAGTGGCGTAAAGTTCATGGCTTGCGTTATGAAGAAGGTCAAAACGGTGTAATGAAACCTCAGCAAGTGGTTGAGGCATTAGATCGTGTGACCAATGGTGATGCAATTATCACTTCTGACGTAGGTCAACATCAAATGTTTGGTGCTAACTACTATAAATATAAGCGTCCACGTCAATGGATCAACTCCGGTGGTCTTGGAACTATGGGTGTGGGTTTACCTTATGCCATGGCAGCAAAGCTTGCATTCCCTGACCAACAAGTGGTTTGTATCACTGGTGAAGCATCGATTCAGATGTGTATCCAAGAATTATCAACATGTAAGCAGTATGGCTTAAATGTGAAAATTCTATGCTTAAACAACCAAGCTTTGGGTATGGTTAAGCAGTGGCAAGATATGAACTATGAAGGACGTCATTCAAGTTCTTATGTGGATTCATTACCTGACTTTGCCAAGCTTATGGAAGCTTATGGTCATGTAGGCATCCAGATTAACCATGCAGATGAGTTGGAGTCTAAGCTTGCTGAAGCGATGGCGATCAATGACAAGTGTGTATTCATTAATGTCATGGTTGATCGTACAGAGCATGTTTACCCAATGTTAGTTGCCGGTCAATCAATGAAGGATATGTGGTTAGGTAAAGGGGAGCGTACGTAATGAGACATATTATTTCTGTACTCGTTGAAAACGAGGCTGGTGCGCTTTCTCGTCTTGTTGGTTTGTTTAGTCAACGTGGCTATAACATTGAAACCTTAAACGTTGCGCCAACCGAAGATGAAACCTTATCTCGTCTGACTTTAACTACCTATGGTGATGATCATAAAATTGAGCAAATCACCAAACAACTCAACAAATTAGTTGAAGTTGTAAAAGTGGTTGATTTGTCTGAAGGGGCACACATCGAACGCGAATTGATGTTAATCAAAGTGAAAGCTTTGGGTGCAGCGCGTGCTGAAATCAAACGTACTGCGGATATCTTCCGTGCTCAAATTGTTGATGTAACACCGACCACTTATACAATTCAAATCGCGGGTACAACGGACAAGATTGATGGTTTTATTGATGCATTGGCTGAAAATACCATCCTAGAGGTTGTACGCTCTGGTGTTTCAGGCATCGCGCGTGGCGAAAAAGTTCTAACAATTTAGTATATATTTCTCCCAATTTTGGTTGAAGCAATGCCAAAATTGGGGGCGACCAAATCTGGCCTTGTATAACAAGGGAAATGACAAAAATTTTAGCGGAGAAAACAGATGCAAATTTTTTACGATAAAGACTGTGACTTATCAATCATCCAAGGCAAAAAAGTTGCCATCATTGGTTATGGTTCACAAGGTCACGCTCATGCGCTTAACTTGAAAGACTCTGGTGTGGACGTAACTGTAGGTTTACGTGCTGGTTCAGCATCTTGGAAAAAAGCTGAAAACTCAGGTCTTAAAGTATCTGAAGTGCCTGCAGCTGTTGCTCAAGCTGACTTAGTCATGATTTTGACTCCAGATGAGTTTCAAGCTCAACTTTATCGTGATGTGATTGAGCCAAACATCAAAGAAGGTGCGACTTTAGCATTTGCGCATGGTTTCTCTGTTCTTTATAACCAAGTTGTTCCACGTAAAGATTTAGATGTAATCATGGTTGCTCCAAAAGCGCCTGGTCACACTGTACGTTCAGAATTCCAACGTGGTTCAGGTGTTCCTGACCTTATCGCGATTCATCAAGATGCTTCTGGTAATGCACGTAACGTTGCACTTTCTTACGCTTCTGGTGTAGGTGGTGGTCGTACTGGTATCATCGAAACTTCTTTCCGTGAAGAAACTGAAACTGACTTATTCGGTGAGCAAGCCGTTCTTTGTGGTGGTGCTGTTGAATTGGTTAAAATGGGCTTCGAAACTTTAGTTGAAGCTGGTTATTCACCAGAAATGGCTTACTTCGAATGCTTACATGAGCTTAAATTGATCGTTGACTTGATGTTCGAAGGCGGTATCGCTGACATGAACTATTCAGTATCTAACAATGCTGAATATGGTGAATACGTAACTGGCGTTGAAGTAATCAACGAACAGTCACGTGAAGCAATGCGTAATGCATTGAAGCGTATCCAATCTGGTGAATATGCGAAAATGTTCATCCAAGAGGGTGCCTTAAACTACCCATCTATGACTGCTCGCCGTCGTCAAAATGCAGCACACGGTATCGAAGTGACTGGTGCTAAATTACGTGCGATGATGCCTTGGATTCAAGCAAATAAAATCGTTGATAAAGAGAAGAACTAATTTCTCGAATCAATTGATTTGAATGCGAAGACCCACTCTATTTGAGTGGGTTTTTTATGTTTATTGTTACGTGCCTCAAAAAAGATGAAAGCAGTGCTTTCAGCTTTTTTCGTACCTTGGACTCAAGTAAACAAAATCGTTGATTAAGACAAAAAAGCTTGCATAGTTCTGGGGAATTGTGCAATTTAAATAGATTGCAATAAGGAAGAGAGCGATTAAGAATTTAGTATAGATGAGTCTGTTTGTAAAAATAGAATTGATGAAAGCGAATTTTCATTGGGGTGAAATAATTCTATGTTTATATTCTATTGATTTATAAAGTGAAAAAGACTTGACCTTATGCTAGATGATGTTATTGTTACAAAAAGTTTATGAATTGTATTTCATTGCTTTTTGGGGTGTGAAGGATCGTTCTGGTTTTTGAGCATATTGCTCTGTAAATAAAAAAAAGTACTGAATAATCATGGAAGTCCTTTATGGTACACGTTGATTACGATAACACATTGGTCATCGTTTCCATTCTGGTTGCAGTTGTCACATGTTACGCTGCAGTTTCAATGGAAGAACTTGTTTTTAAAGCGGCTTATAAAAAGTTCGAAAAAAGCATTTTAATCGCAAGTGGTTTAATCTTGGGGTTAGCGATATGGTCAATGCATTTTGTGGGGATGCTGGCGAGTCATTTGCCAGAAGGTCATTATTTTGATATTGGATTGACAATATTGTCATATCTGATAGGTGCTGTTGCATCAATTTTTGCGGTATGGTTAACATCGAGACCAACTCTACCCGCAGCGCGTTTAATTCTGGGTGCTGTTTTTATGGGGTTAGGCATATCTGGTATGCACTATACTGGTATGATGGCACTGACAGTTGATTATCATCAAGTCTACTATGACCCTTTATTAGTTATTTGTTCTATTTTGATTGCGATCAGTGGTTCTGGTTTAAGCTTCTTTTTTATTTTCAAATACAAAGCGGCTATTCGTCATCGTGTCACTTTAAAAGCTATTGTTGCACTACTTATGGCATTAAGTATTGTCGGTATGCATTATACGGGTATGGCAGCAACTTTCTTTAATGAAAGTTTGATGAGTACTGCTTCGCCAGCACAAACTGAACAGAGTATTTTATTATTTACGATTATTTTTATTGCTAGTCTGGTCTTTGTTGCAGGCTTTGCAGTCGCAGTATTAGAGGCTCGTTTGGAACAACGAAATCAGCAGCTTATGCTGATTAATAAAGAGCTTGCGACACAATCATTGCATGACTCATTAACTAAACTTCCTAACCGCTTGTTTTTAACCGACTATGCTGAAGTTATTTTCCCTCTTCATCATTTACACAATCAAAAAGTCGCTTTTTTCTATATCGATTTGGATCGTTTTAAGTCAGTGAATGATGCATTTGGTCATCACATTGGTGATCAGCTCTTGATTCAAATGGCTCATCGTTTGAAATCGAAGCTGAATGCAAATCAGCGACTTTTCCGTATCGGAGGAGATGAATTTGTTTTAATCTCTGAAAATACGGAAAGTACTGAGGCAATGAAATTTGCAGATGAGATACTGCATCATATTCAAGAAACTTATTTGATTGCAGGTAAGGATATTAATATTTCAGCTAGCCTTGGAATTGCAATCTACCCAGAACATGGTCGTAATATTCAAGACCTTTTGATTAATGCAGATATCGCTATGCTGATTTCCAAAGATCAGGGGCGAAATACATATACGATGTTCAATGCTATGTCTGATCAGCAAGATGTTCGTAGTCAATCAAAATTGATTAATGATTTATATAAAGCAGTAGATGAGCAGCAATTTGTTCTATTTTATCAACCTAAATTTACAGCAAATTATGAGGTTTGTGGTGTTGAAGCTTTAATTCGCTGGGAGCATCCAAGTCTAGGGTTATTGACGCCACAGATGTTTATTGATGGTGCTGAAAAAACAGGATTGATTATTCCCATGGGGTATTGGGCATTAGAACAAGCATGTCAACAAATTCAAAAGTGGGAGCAAAATAATAGTCCTTTCTATCCGATAGCTGTAAATTTATCTGCACTACAGTTTGAAAATAAAAAGTTATTTAGCGTTCTGGAACAACTCATCGCACAATACCAGATCAAACCACATAATTTAATTTTAGAAATTACAGAATCAACAGCGATGCATCATATTGATTCCAGCATTCGAACTCTGGAGCGTTTACGCCAACTCGGTATTCGTATTGCGATTGATGATTTTGGAACAGGGTATTCGAGTTTTCTTTATTTAAAAGATTTACCTGTGGATGAACTTAAAATCGATCGTGGTTTTATTATTGATTTACAACCAAACTCAAAAGAAGAAGCAATTTTAGAAAGCATTATTCATCTTGCTACAAAATTAGGTTTAACTGTGACTGCAGAAGGGGTAGAGACTCAACAACAAGCAGATATTTTAACAAAATTAGGCTGTCATCAGTTGCAAGGTTATCTATTAGGTACACCTGTCAATATTGAAGCTTTAGTATTACATCATCAGCATAATTTCGCTTAGAGTTAAAGTCTTAATTAAGGTTGTCCCTTAGTTGAAGTTACAACCTCTCGCATGTTTTTGTTTAGTTAGAACGTTGAACTAACCATTGATGTATCACAGGCCAAACGGTTTGTGGTGCTTGATTACCTGATACTAATCCCATATGCCCACCAGCAACGATTCTGAATTGTTTATCTTTACTGCTAATCAAATCCATGAGTGGGCGAACAGCTTCAGCGGTCACGATGATATCGGTATCTCCACCAATTGCCAGTACTGAGCAATCAATATCTTTTAGGTCTGCAATTTGGTCTCCAAATTGGACTCGACCTGTTGATAATTCATTATCTATCCAGAAACGTATGATGATATCGCGCATGACCCCACCAGGATAGGCCAACATATTATCGACAAAAGAACTTGAGGTTGCATGATTAATGACAAACTGACGATCATTCAAATTCTTTAAAAGTTCCCAATAGTTTCTGATGTTTCCGATGGGATCAGTGAGTTTAAAACCAAGCGTATTTTGCCAACCATGAATATGAAATACACGGCTTGGAATTTGTCGAATACGAAAGTTGGTATTATTGCGAATCCATTTTGCAGGGATAGTAAGACGTTGATAAAACTTGCCCATATAACCTGATTTATGGGTGTTAATCGGAGATGCCAAGATCAGTAGATTTTGGATATTCTTGTCTTTGAATAGAGATGTGTAGCATAGAGAGAGTGCACCACCTAGGCTCCAACCATAAAGGGAAAGTTGTTGTTGACCACTATGTTCTCGAACCTTTTCAATAAAGTCCGGCATGAATACTTTTACATATGTACCGAGATTATATTTAGCTTGGCGTAAACTCGGGCTGCCCCAATCAATGAGATAGACATCAAAGCCTTGTGCGAGAAAATAACGAACCAGACTGCGGTGGGGAAATAAATCATAAATCAACATATTCGCAGCCAATGGAGGAACAATCACAAGAGGAATACGATGTTTAGGTGATTGATCCGAATGTGCAGTGTAGTGACGTAAGCTAATGATTTCACGTTGATAAATGATATCAAATGGTGTTTTCCCAGATAAAACCAGTTGATGTCCTCTTAAAATACGATCTGCTGCGTTTGTAAATACATGTTGTGTACGTTGACCTGTGCGACTGTTGAGTATTTTCTGTGCAGCTTGAGAACCAAGCAAATTACGTTTAACTTTTGACAATTGAGTCATTGGAACCTAAAACTCTAAGGTTGCGATGGAATAGCCGCATATTAGAAGAAAAAAGAAATTAGCTCAGTGACTCATCTGCTTAACTTATATTCCAAAATGATCAATTTAAGATATTTTGCAATAAAAAATAGTCTCTCTGAGCGTGGAATAAAGTTTTTAGGAGTAGATTTCTTTCATTGGTTATCTTGTCGTAATAACTGGGAGATCTGCTCCTAAGGCGATTTTATAAATCATGGAAGCATGGCTGAACGATATAAAACGAGTCCAATTGAGAAAAAATCACTCTGCTTGCTTCTTTGTAATTGTTTTCCATAGCTTGTATCAAGTTGAATACGATCCTTGCTCAGCATATAACGAAAACCTGTTTGGACGAATGATTCCTTGTGATCATTACCGTATAGCTCGGTCGTGAGTGTGAGTTGTGGAGTAACCAGTGTTTCGCTGCCGACTCCCCAAGTGAAAAAGTTCCGATGATCTTGTTTTTCATGTGACCAACCAAGGTTAGCATGCATAATAAAAGCATCATCCATAGTGGATAGGCTGACTGGAACAGAGGTATACCAAATCTGATCAGTCGAATCATTCACATTGAACTGACTGCCTGTGACTAAACCTATTCCCCAACTATTTGTTTCTAATGCTTTTAGTAATGTCTTTGCTTGTAGAACTGCATAATTCTGCGGGTCTGCTTGATCTGTATCCGTTCGTCCCGTACCCAAAGCAAGTTCGAAGTTAGAGCCAAAATTACAAGCTGGAATACTCCAGTACTCTCGATCATCGGCATGATTTTGCATCCATATTTCGAGTTGGCAGCTTTTTGCATCGACGACTGATGCATCATCTACATGCATTGGTCGCCCTGCAAAGAGCTGCATACTTATCGACAGTGCAGTGACACTGAGAACGAGTTTTAGTAATTGACTTTTTAATTTGAACATACACATCACTCCTATTGTTGGAGGGCGAAAGTGAGTGCTTGTTATCTCATTAAATCTTGGATAGATAAAACAGAGGTCTGAAAGATATAGATGACCTTACCTTGTATCCACAAGGAAAGGTCTTAAGAGAAGAGCTTTTTGTGGATACTAGACGAAAATAGATCGACTACAACTGTCGCTAGAACAAGTACTCACAATGAAGCCCCTTAAAATGAATTGCGCGGATTTTAGCAATCGATGACGCAAATTTACAAGTGAATTTTTCATGACGATCAATGTATATGTTTATCGATCTTAAAACTTTTCTCTAACCCAACCATATGCCGCAGCAAAGGGCAGCGCCGTTCTTGCTAAATAAGGAACATGCCATAGACCGCCATGATTAGCATTTTCCATAATCAGTTCAAATGGATGCTCCAATACTTTTTCTGGGTTGGTCGCACTTTCTGGATTATTTAAATCATGCACCCAAAGTGCAGCCATAATTGCATTGGTCGTTTCAGGGCTAAAGGTTTCGACTTTAAATAAATCTGCACCTGAAAAGGCGGCTTTTAAAATTGGATTTTTCACAACAGAATGAGTTGTTGTTGATGGTGCAATATTAATCACTGTTTTTTGACCACGTGCGCGTGCAGAGATTGCAAACCACTGTTGTAATCGTTTTGCGAGCGCGTAGTTTGGACCTTGCTCGATCACCATACAGTCAGAAATACCATACTGTTGACCGTTATCAGACTTGATGAATTGTTTCGAGTTAGGTTTAAAAAAGTTCGTCAGTGAGATGTTATGAATGGATTTTGTCAGAAGCTTTTCCAGCATGGGGCGTTGTGTAATCTTATCTTGAACCGATTGTACGACTGACTTAGGAATTGCATAAATATCAGTTGGCGTGAGCATAAACATGATACTGCTATCTGGCTTTTGCTGACTGACTTGCTCCATGATACTGATCATTGCGATCGAAACACGAACATGCTTTTCCCCATCTAAATAAGCAATGCCAGCCAAATCTAAAGTTTCAGTAAAAGTATTTAACCAGTTAGCAATTTCCGGTGTTTGGGTAAGTAAATTGGCACCAAGTTGCTGTTCATTCTTTGCTGTAGAGATTTGAGGTGCAATTAAAGTGGCATTACCTTTTTCAACGACTTTAGTGATTTTTTCCCAAATCGCTGGGTTTGGTAAATCAATTGCAACAATATTGGCACGCCATTTTGCTAACCAACTTAAAGGGCCAGCTTCTGAGCCTGCACCAAACAGCACCATGGTTCTTTTCGATAAATCAAACCATTCAGGATGTTGGTTGAGTAAGCGTAATGCCTTAGCATGGCTTGGTTCGATGATCTGTTGTTGTTCCCAGAGATCAATTTGTTTTAGAAGAGCATCACCTTGTAATTTTTTTCCATGATAAGGAATAAACCACGGTTCAATGGTTGGGCTACCTGTCCCTTTTATAATAAAACGCTCAAAAGGTTGGGATTTAATATTTGTCATGGCATGAGTTAAGGTATCACTCTGCTCTGCACGGTTGAAACTAAATGATGCTTTGGCTGCATCGAGTCCACTCTGAGCAATTCGTAAAGGATGATCGACAGATTCGATTCCTCTTTTGACTAATTCTTGAAAATAAACAGGGTAGTTTTTTCTCCAGTTTTTTTCGGCGATTAGTTTAGATACATAAGGTGAGTCAACACTTTGCAATGCTGATTTTAGGATTTGTTTTGCGGTTTGAGTTGTGCTGGGTACTTTTCTTCCTGGCGGTATGGGAAACTGTATGCCATCATGATTGGATTGTATTTTTTTGCTCAACTGAATACTCCATTATCTTCAAACTTAATTCAAAAGATCTCATTCATCATCTGTGCCATCTTAGTCATTCAATCGAGTAAAGAAGATGGCAAAAAGTGTATTAATGATCTGAAATTTTTATTTGATTGATATTGTAGGAAATTTAGTTAGAGTTTCAGCCTGTCTATCAGGACAATCAGTTTATGATTCTGATTGATATTCATTGATCACTTCAAGTGCAGCGCGGAATGCTTCTTGTGTTGCTGGTGCACCGCAATAAGGAAGGCTGTGGAGTAATACCTCCTGAATTTCTTCAATACTTGCACCGTTATTCAATGCACCACGAATATGACCTTTAAGTTCGGTTGGACTTTTTAGTGCTGTTAAAAAAGCAATCGTCACCAAAGAGCGATATTTACGTGGTAATACATCTTCACGTTGCCAAGTTGATCCCCAAGCATGTTCATTAATCCAATCTTGTAAGGGTTGAGTGAATGGTACAGTATTGTCTTGGGCACGTTTGACAAAGGATTCACCCATCACTTCAGTACGAACTTTTAAACCATTTTCATAATCTTGTTGTGACATGTTTTGACTCTTGCTCAGATGAGATAATTATTGAATTTATAGTAGCGAAATCATGAAAGAAGCTAAAGCGGCTTATCTAGATTGTTACATTTAAACATGTTCAGGCATCAGTGTGGATAACTCAGGACTTATCAACAATCAATAAATATATTCTGTAAATCTGCTACAATTGCGCCAATTTCGAATTCTCACTTTTTCAGTTAGTCCATATTAGAAAATGATATGTACTGAACTGCGTATATATTGAAGATTTTTCTCATGAGTTTTAAAGACGAATTGGCAGCACAGGTTGCCCAACGACGCACATTTGCGATCATTTCCCACCCCGATGCGGGTAAGACAACGATGACAGAAAAACTGTTGTTATGGGGGAAAGCAATTCAGGTTGCGGGTATGGTAAAAAGCCGTAAGTCTGATCGTGCAGCAACCTCAGACTGGATGGAAATGGAAAAAGAACGTGGAATCTCTATCACCACGTCGGTTATGCAATTCCCTTATAAAAAGCACACTATCAACTTATTGGATACACCGGGACATGAAGACTTCTCGGAAGATACCTATCGTACCTTGACGGCGGTTGACTCTGCTTTAATGGTGATCGATGGTGCAAAAGGTGTCGAAGAACGAACCATTAAATTGATGGACGTGTGTCGTATGCGTGACACACCGATTATCTCATTTGTGAACAAGATGGACCGTGAAATTCGCGAGCCATTAGAATTACTTGATGAAATCGAGAATGTCCTCAATATTCGTTGTGTACCGATCACATGGCCTTTAGGTATGGGACGTGACTTTGCAGGTGTATATAACCTGATTGAAGATAAATTTTATATGTATAAAGCTGGTTTTGGTTCAACCATTACCGATATAGAAGTTCGTGATGGTTATGATCATGCCGATATTCGTGAAAAAGTCGGTGAATTGGCTTGGGCATCTTTTGAAGAGTCGCTTGAGTTAGTTCAAATGGCGAATGAGCCACTTGATCGTGAATTGTTCTTACAAGGTAAACAAACACCTGTTTTGTTTGGTACAGCATTAGGTAACTTTGCGGTTGATCATGTATTGGATGCCTTTATCAATTGGGCACCAGAACCTAAAGCACATCCAACCCAAGAACGTACAGTCGATGCGAATGAGGAAGGATTCTCAGGCTTTGTCTTTAAGATTCAAGCGAATATGGACCCGAAACACCGTGACCGTATTGCGTTTATGCGTATTTGCTCTGGCAAATATGAAAAAGGCTTGAAAATGAATCACGTGCGTCTTGGTAAAGATGTACGTATTAGTGATGCATTAACTTTCCTCGCAGGTGAGCGCGAGCATCTAGAAGAAGCTTGGCCGGGGGATATTATTGGTTTACATAATCACGGTACCATCCAGATTGGTGATACCTTTACCAGTGGTGAAAAACTACATTTCACAGGGATTCCACACTTCGCACCAGAAATGTTCCGCCGTGTCCGCTTAAAAGATCCTTTGAAATCGAAGCAATTGCAAAAAGGTTTAAAAGAGTTATCTGAAGAAGGCGCGACGCAAGTGTTTATGCCGCAAATCAGTAACGATCTGATTGTGGGCGCTGTCGGTGTGTTACAGTTTGATGTGGTCGCTTATCGCTTAAAAGAAGAATATAAAGTGGATTGCATTTATGAGCCAGTCAGCGTACATACTGTGCGTTGGATTCATTGTGACGATGAAAAGATTCTTAATGAATTTAAGAAAAAAGCACATGATCAATTGTCAGTTGATGGCGGTGGTCATTTAACTTATCTTGCGCCGAGTCGTGTTAATTTACAGTTAATGCAAGAGCGTTGGCCTGATATCGAGTTCCGTAATACACGAGAACATTAAAAATATAAAAAACAGCTTCTATGATTAGAAGCTGTTTTTAATTGAAGATGCTAAAAATAAAGGGATGAGTGATCATGAATATTTTAAAACCACTTGCTACGATCAGTTTAATGATGGGAATAATGGCTTTAACCGCATGTGATCGTCCTGATAAAAACGAGGCAGATTCCACAACACAGCAGACATCTAAAGTAGAAAAAGCCGAGGTATTACCTTATTTAAATATCCAAGAAGCAAAAGCGAAATATGCTTTGCCTTTTTGTGAAAAGAAAAATTGTATTGATATTACGATTCAAACGGTCAACACCCAAGATCAATGGCTTAATTCGTGGATTGAGCAGCAACAGTCGAGTGTGATTCAACAACAAATTGAATTAAAACAAAATATGAGCTTGCAACAAGCGATTAATGCATATGTGAAAAAGTCTGATGAGTGGCAGGATAAATATTCGCAAAATAAAGCCTATGAGTTACAGATGAGTACCCGTATAGCCTCACAACGTAACCAATATGTGTTGCTGCAGATTGGGGTAGACAGTAAACAGGAAGATGTTTTGGTGAAGGATCGTTACTATTTTTTTGTTGCTGATCGGAAGTTGCAGAAATCTATAACGGTATTGGACGTGATTCAAAAGGATCAACAAACAGCGATGCATAATTTAATTCAGGCACATTATCAAACATGGCGTGAACAGCAGTCTGCTGAAGTCAATAAACAGCTTCCGAAAACTTTATATTGGGGGCAAGCAGACTGGTTTTTTGATGGTGAAGGGATTGGTCTTCATTATCGTGCTAATGAGATTAGTAAAGATGCACCACAACTGGATATTTATTTTTCGACTGAACAAACGAAACAAATGCTACAACCTGAAATTTATCACAAAATGTTTTAAATTCTGGGCGGCTACGTATAGAAATTGCATGTATGCCTAGTAGTTTCAAATTAAGTTCGATAGCATTAAAAAATCTTCTGTCATAACAATGCTTATAGGTTCCAGATGAAAACATTTTATAAATATAGCGTTCTTGCCTGTGCAATGTTAGTTGCTGCTTGTCAACCAAAATCAGAGCCGAAAGAAGCACAGGAACAAACCAAAGATCCTGTTGTACAGCAGCAAACAGAAACAACTTTGCGTGGTGAAACGGTGAAAGTAGAGCTGACTTTGCCAGAATGTAAGGGAAATACTTGTCCAGAATTTGTTGTAGAGCGTTTGCAGAGTAATTTCCCATTTATTGATCAATTTTTAGATCAGCAGATCTTAGATCAGTTAAGTAAAATGTTAGATATTGTTGATATTGAAACGGCAGTATCTAGTGTACAAGCAGCTGAGCAGGAGCCTAAAATAACACCTCAAGTTCAACAGTATGCTAATGCTTTTATTAAAGTAGATGAGGAGTTAAAAGCATTGAGCGTTAATCATCAAATTAGTTTGATGGTGAAGCCTAAAATCTTACAAACAGAGGGGAGTTTAGCAACCGTTGTCCTCAATAGTAGTAGTTACATGGGGGGAGCACATGGATCCACTGCGCAACAATATTATAATTTTGATTTAGTGCAGCAAAAGCAGGTGCAGTTAAAGGATTTATTGTTACCTAAGCAGCAAGCTACCTTGAAAAAGCTAACACATGATGCATTTAAAACATGGATTGTAGATGCCAAACTTGCAAATAATCCTGAGGAATATGAGCAAGCGTGGCCATTTCAAATGACAGAGAATTTCATGTTTGGAGAACAAGGATTAATTTTACAATATGGTGAATATGAAATAGGTCCTTATGCAGTCGGTTTACCGCGTCTGGTTATTCCATATGACCAGCTACAAGGTGTAATGAAGCCTGAGTATTTGCCGAAAGTGGATGCGCCAGCAGCTTCAACACCTGTGACCTCTTCTTGACCACTTGTATGGTAGATATATCGGAAAGTAATGAAAGGGATAGGTAACTCAATATGCAGCTATTTGATACCCATACCCATTTCGATGTTGCCGATTTTGATCAAGATCGGCAACAGTTGGCGGTGCAGGCAAAACAGGTCGGCGTGGAAGCGCTGATTTTAATCGGTTTTATTGAGTCCCGCTTTGATACATTGATTCAGACCCATCAACAATTACAAGGTTGGGATAATGTTCCCAAATCGTATCTTGCACCCGGTTTACATCCTTTTTATATTGAGCAACATCATGAGGCTCATCTACAACAGCTTGAGTGGATATTACAGCAACATGATTGTGTTGCGGTGGGAGAGATTGGTCTAGATACTTTTTTAAAACAGCATAAGCAGCCTGAATTATTTGCCAAACAACAATATTATTTTAACGCCCAGCTTGAACTGGCCAACCAATATAATAAGCCTGTGTTATTGCATATTCGCAAAGCACATGCTGAAAGTATCGCGATATTAAAAGCACAGAAATTTAAATTGGGTGGGATTGCACATGCCTTTAGTGGTGGGATTGAAGAAGCGAAGGCATTGGTAAAACTCGGATTTAAAATTGGGATCACAGGACAAATCACCAATCCAAACGCCAAGAAATTACATCAAGTGGTACAAGCAATTGGCGTTGAACATCTGGTGATTGAAACGGATTGTCCTGATATGACACCATTATGCTGCCAAACATCGACCGCATACCGCACACGTAATACCCCTGTTAATTTACCTTATGTTCTAGAGTATTTGGCTGCAATGCTTGAACAACCACAAGAAGTACTTGCCCAACAAATATGGCAAAACTCTTTGAGCACTTTGAATATAAAATTTTAGAATAATAAGAACATAATCTCAGCTTGAATAAGATACTAAAAGGGAACACATTGTTTCCTAAACAAGGGTACATTAAATAAAGCACTTCATAATAAACAAAGCGCCAATACTGGGAGGGTAACCTTATGGCCAGATATAGCAAAATTAATAGTTTCAATGCATTACAAACACTAACAGTCGGTTCTAAATCCTATCAAATCTATAGCTTAGCGCGAGCAGCTGAGCAACTCGGTAATATTGATAAGTTACCCAAGTCTTTAAAAGTTTTATTGGAAAATTTATTGCGCTTTGAAGATCAAAAAAGTGTAAAAGTTGAGGATATTCAAGCCTTAGTTGATTGGCAAAAAGACAAACGATCTGATCAAGAAATTCAATATCGCCCAGCACGTGTCCTGATGCAAGATTTTACAGGAGTACCTGCTGTCGTTGATTTAGCCGCCATGCGTGCTGCGATGGCCAAAGCAGGCGGTGATCCGAATCGGATTAATCCATTGTCACCTGTTGATTTGGTAATTGATCACTCGGTGATGGTCGATCATTTTGCCAATCAAAATGCATTTGATGTGAACGTGAGAATTGAGATGGAGCGCAATGGCGAGCGTTATCAATTTTTGCGTTGGGGGCAATCTGCTTTTGATAATTTTAGTGTTGTGCCACCTGGTACAGGCATTTGTCACCAAGTCAATTTGGAGTATCTTGCTCAAGCCGTCTGGTTAGGTGAAGATGATGGGCAGACGTTTGCATTTCCAGATACCTTAGTGGGTACAGATTCACACACCACCATGATCAATGGCTTAGGTGTTTTGGGTTGGGGTGTCGGTGGGATTGAGGCGGAAGCTGCAATGCTAGGACAGCCTGTATCGATGCTGATACCTGAAGTCGTTGGTTTCAAATTAACGGGCAGACTAAATGAGGGGATTACTGCGACAGATCTGGTCTTAACGATTACACAGATGCTTCGCCAAAAGGGTGTGGTCGGTAAGTTCGTTGAGTTCTATGGTGATGGTTTAGCTGATTTGCCGTTGGCTGATCGAGCGACGATTGCCAATATGGCACCTGAGTATGGTGCAACCTGTGGTTTCTTTCCTATCGATGAAGTCACATTGTCCTATTTGGCATTGACTGGGCGTCAACAACAACGAATTGATTTGGTCGAGGCATATAGTAAAGCTCAAGGTTTATGGCGAAATACAGGAGATGAACCCGTATTTACCGATACATTAAGTTTGGATATGAGTACAGTTCAGGCCAGTTTAGCTGGTCCAAAACGCCCACAAGACCGCGTGTTATTGGCGGATGTAGCAAAGACCTTTAATACGTTGATGGAGCTGACATTAAAACCTGCTGAAGATGTGAAAGAACAGCTAGAAAATGAAGGTGGTGGTGGTACGGCTGTTGCAGCTAACCAAGCGAACTTACCTCACGAAAGCCCTGCATGTACGATTGATGGACAAATCTATCCTTTGAATCATGGTGATGTGGTGATTTCAGCCATTACATCATGTACCAATACTTCAAATCCGAGTGTGATGTTAGCCGCAGGTTTATTGGCTAAGAAAGCAATTGAAAAAGGTCTACAGCGAAAACCTTGGGTGAAAAGTTCACTTGCACCAGGCTCAAAAGTCGTAACAGATTATCTTGCTGCGGCAGGTTTGACTCCTTATTTAGATCAATTGGGTTATAACCTTGTCGGCTATGGTTGTACCACTTGTATCGGAAATTCTGGACCTTTACCTGATCCAGTTGAAGAAGCAATTCAATGTCATGACTTAAATGTCGCTTCTGTACTGTCTGGCAATCGTAATTTTGAAGGGCGTGTTCATCCACTGGTGAAAACCAATTGGTTGGCATCACCGCCTTTGGTTGTTGCTTATGGTTTAGCGGGGAATATTCGTACGGATTTAACTTCTCAACCGATTGGGCAAGGGAAAGATGGACAGGATATTTATCTGAAAGACATTTGGCCGACGCAGGCTGAGATTGATCAGATGCTGCAAAAAGTAAATACAGAAATGTTCCATAAGGAATATGCGGCTGTTTTTGATGGTGATGAAACATGGCAGGCGATTCAAATCCCACAAAGTCAGACTTATACCTGGCAAGATGATTCAACCTACATTCGTCATCCGCCATTCTTTGATGAGATTGATCAACCACCAAGATCAATTGAGAATATCGAACAGGCACGTATTTTAGCGGTGTTAGGTGATTCTGTGACAACTGACCATATTTCTCCAGCGGGAAATATTAAGAAGGATAGTCCAGCGGGACGTTATTTGCAGGAGCAAGGTGTAGATCCAAAAGATTTCAACTCATATGGTTCTCGTCGTGGTAATCATGAAGTGATGATGCGAGGCACATTTGCCAATATTCGAATTAAAAATGAAATGTTAGGTGGTGAAGAGGGAGGAAACACCATTCATATTCCGAGTGGCGATAAGCTTTCGATTTACGATGCTTCGATGCGTTATCAGCAACAAAAAACGCCTTTAGTAATTATCGCTGGAAAAGAGTATGGAACAGGCTCTTCACGTGATTGGGCTGCGAAAGGAACAAATTTACTCGGTGTAAAAGCCGTTATCGCTGAAAGCTTTGAGCGAATTCATCGTTCGAATCTTGTTGGGATGGGGGTTTTACCTTTGCAATTTATCGATGAGCAGTCGCGTCAGTCTTTAAATTTAACTGGGCGAGAAATTCTCTCTATCCACGGTTTATCGGATGATATTCAACCGCATCAAACGTTGGATGTTAGTGTGCTTCGTGAAGATGGTCAGCAAGATCAATTTAAGGTCTTGTGCCGTATTGATACTTTAAATGAAGTGGAATATTTCAAAGCTGGTGGTATTTTGCATTACGTCTTACGAAATCTAATTGCAGCATAAAGCCAAAAGTATAGTTTTTAAAAAGATGAAAGCGGGTCTTTCATCTTTTTTATTTGAATGTTAGCTTTTCAGCGTTAATGTGATAACGATTAATTTCTAGGAATCATGGTTTTGAATCAGCTGCCGCGATATGTTTATTATTTATTGGTTGCTCAAGCATTTAATTTAATTGCAGCAGTATTGTCGGTCACGGTTTCAGCGATTGTTGGCTTAAAGCTCGCACCTACTCAGACTTTGGCGACAGTACCTTATGGTTTGCAATTCTTGGCCATGTTACTGACGACTTTTATCTTTTCATTTTTAATGAAAAAGTTGGGGCGACATTTGGTATTTCAGTTTGGATGCATTTGTCTTTTTTTAGCAGGTGTGTTTGGCTATCTCGCCTTACAAAGTGAACAGTTTTATTTATTGTGTCTTAGTCATTTTTCGCTAGGCTTATTCATTTCTACGGCTAACTTTTATCGTTTTGCTGCCTCGGATCGTCTCGATTCTGATTTAATCCCCAAAGCCACAGCGATGGTTATTTCTGGTGGCGTCGTCGCTGCGATTATTGCACCTGTTTTGGCGATCCAATTTCAACAGGTGCAAGGTTTACCTGATTTTACTGCGATTTACTTAATTTTCAGTTTGTTGGCATTGTTGTTGTCACCAATTCTTTATATTTGGAACCAAAAATTTAAATTACTGCAAGCACAGCAAGTTGTGACCCAGTCGCTACAACGAGCTAAATTGCCCATTAATATGATTGTCGTGGCTGTGATCAGTGGGGCATTTGCTTACTATATTATGAATGTCATGATGATAATGTCTTCCCTGCATTTAAAGGAACACCATTCATTTCATTATGCTTCGATTTCTATTCAGCTACATGTTTTGGCCATGTTTGTTCCTTCATTCTTTGTATCTAAGCTGATTCAGCGTTGGGGAACACATCGCACAATTTATATCGGTTTTATTTTGTTGATGCTGTCCTCTTTGATTCCAATATTTGGACAAGAAGGAATTTATATCAATATTGCACTGATTATTCTGGGTGTAGGCTGGAACTTTGCGTATTCAGGTGCATCTACGCTCTTGGCTGGTTTAAATGATCAGCAAAAGCATCGTGTACAAGGCATGAATGAAACCATGATTGCCTTATTTGCTACACTCGGTGCTTTCCTCCCTGCACCAATTCTGACTAAGCTGGGTTGGATGAATGCCAATTTGTTGGCCTTATCGATCAGTGTTGTTATTTTTATAATTTTGATGATATTAAGTGGACGTCATCGATCTGCAATCAAAGTCTCATCTACCTAACCCAAAAGATATTAAACGAGTTAAAATAGTGCTTTGATTAAAAGATATAGACCACCACTGTTATGACTGATTTGCCTGTAAATGATGAATATGACCGCCGTTTTGCTGGTGTGGCAAAAATTTATGGAGAAAGTTCATTTAGCCATTATGAAAACAGTCATGTGATGGTGATCGGTGTTGGTGGTGTTGGGAGTTGGGCAGTAGAAGCGTTGGCGCGTACAGGGATCGGTGAGTTAACTATTGTTGATATGGATGTGGTTGCCGCATCGAATATTAATCGTCAGCTTCCAGCGATGACATCCACTTTGGGACAAGAAAAAATCGAAGTGATGGCAGAGCGGTGTCGTCAGATCAATCCACGTATGCAAGTGAATGTGATTGATGACTATTTAACACCTGAGAATATCAAAGAGGTTTTAACTCCTACTCCCGATATCATTTTAGACTGTATCGATGATGTCAAAGCCAAACTCGCATTGATGCTGCATTGTCGTTTTAACAAGATCCCGTTAATTGTGTCGGGTGGGGCAGGCGGTAAGCTTGATCCTTTAAAGATACGAGTCGCAGATTTATCAAAGACAGAACAAGATCCGATGTTGGCAAAATTACGCGCTCAATTGCGCTCTAAAGGTATCTGCAAGAAGCCTAAAGAAAAGTTTGGGATTACGTGTGTGTATTCTATCGACAACCCATTTTCAAATACAGAAGCTTGTTCGACATCGGAAGATACAGCATTTAATCCAAGTGCTGGCTTGCGCTGTGGTGGCTATGGGTCAGCCGTAGTGGTGACATCAAGCTTTGCGATGGTTGCAGTGGCAGAAGTTCTGAAAAAGTTAGATACAAAGAAGGGCTGATGATCACAGCCCTTGCTTTGATTAGATATAATTTGAACTTAAGCGGTAGTAGCTATACGTCACGTTTTTATCTTTGTAAATATCATGACTACGTTGTTTAAAATCGGAAATCCATTGTGTACCAGAATAGCCAGCAATATGACCATAGCGGTGTTTGGCAGTACGATGAATGATGTAAATATCACCCTTTTGTGGATTGTCAAAAGCAGGACTAATCTTTTTATAACCAATATCTTGTAAGGTTCTTCCCCAGTCAGATGCTGCAACAGGATGATTTACAATATTGGCGCCAGCTGCTTGCAATGCGATACGAACAAACTTCGCACATTGTGAGGAGCTACGATAAGATGCTCGACGAGTTAACTTTTGAGCAAATGTCATTACATCTATTGAAGGCTGTTTTGGGGTGGTCACAATCAATTGATGAGGTGGGGTGTGAACCATACTGTGATCAACTGAGGGCGCATCATAAATCATCTTCAAACTCTATCGCATTTCTAAATAACCAGACTAAATGCCAGACTCTTGGCGGAAGACATGGTAAGCGAAAAAACGTCTAAAAAGTCATTTGTAATGTAATAATGTATCATTTCTATGATGTGATGAATCACTTAGAGAAAATGAGGCATGAATAATTTGTTTTTAATCATGCCTTTGAAGTTTGTTTAGTTTAAATAAATTGATTTGTAAAATAATATTTCATTTTTATTGAATAAAGAGGTAAAGTGTGATTTTAATCACACTTTTGCGCTCGAATATAATCTTCGGTGCGTTGCATGGCTGCTTGGATATTTTGGATTGCATTTTCAATATCATTGATGGTTTTTGCATTGCCACCGCTTAGGGCTTGACGCCATTTGCGAGCACCCGGCAAGTTTTGAAACAAGCCAAGGATATGTCGTGTGATAATTGATAATGGTGCGCCTTCTGCAACACGTTGATGAATATATGGCATCATTTGTTGCATAATTTCAAAACGATCAGGTGCCGCTAGATTCCAAAGTTGTCCCATTTCAGCGAGCAAATAAGGATTGTGATACGCTTCACGTCCAATCATGACGCCATCAACATGCTGTAAATGTTGTTGTGTCTCATCAACGGTTTTGATACCACCATTAATTTCAATCGTAAGATGTGGGCGCTCTTGTTTTAAACGATAAACATCTTCATAGCGTAGCGGTGGCACTTCTCGATTTTCTTTTGGTGATAGACCTTGCAAAATCGCGATACGTGCATGCACGATAAAATGGGTACAACCTGTTGCAGCGACAGTATCGACAAAATGCAGCATTTCTTCATAGGATTGCATGTCATCAATACCAATACGGTGCTTGACGGTTACAGGAATCGATACAGCTTTTTGCATGCTATGAATACATTCAGCAACCAGATTCGGCTCCGCCATTAAACATGCACCGATCTTATTATTTTGTACTCGATCACTTGGGCAACCAACATTTAAATTGACTTCATCATAACCCCAGTCTTCAGCCATTTTGGTACAGGTTGCTAACTCTTGCGGATTGGAACCACCGAGCTGTAATACGATTGGGTGTTCTTCTTTATTGAAGTCTAAATGACGATTTGCGCCACCGTAAATAATTGCGCCTGTAGTAACCATTTCGGTATATAAGACAACATTCGGATTAAACAAACGCGCAAAGAAACGATAGTCCTTCGTTGTCCAATCCATCATCGGTGCAACACTGATTCGAGGGCTTTCAATGGTTTCAACGGTTTGCTTAAGCGTCATTAAAAATCATACCTTAAATAGCTAATCGGATTGTAATCAAGCAAAAGGAATACACTGCACATATTTGTATGGGCTGAATACAATACATTGGATCGGAGGAAGAGGTCGAAAATGCTAGCCCGTGCTTGATCTTGCTGAATGATCAATGGGCCAATTGCGCGCAATATTAGCATAAAACGACAAGCAGTACATTTGCTTATGGAGACATGTGTAAGTCATTCAAAAGAGAGTGAGTTTTGATCACTTTAACGTTCATATATTTTAATCTAGATCATAAATTGTTCTGAATAATCAGAATAATATATGAATTAAAAAAAGTTTAATTGGCTAAAACATGATAAAAGGTGATGCCTCTCACATATTTTGTTTAAGTAGACTGAAAATTGTATTTTGTTTAGTTTATTGATTTTTATATTAAAATTTAGTGGTAAATATTTTTTGTTACAACCACTTTGTCGACAAAACTCTATCTATTTTGCCATAGTGCACCTGCACAATTTAGCAAAGGTATTTGTTTATGGTGACATTTTTATTCTTTGGTTTGATCATTACGATCTTACTTACACCAGGTCCAACGAATACATTATTGGCGTCATCTGGAATTCAAATTGGTATCAAACGTTCACTTAAATTAATTCCATCTGAGGTTCTGGGGTATTTTATTGCAATTACTGCATGGGGGTTTTTACTTGAATCAGTTTCACACTATATACCTTGGTTACCACCTCTTATAAAGTTGTTGAGCGCCGCTTTTATTATTTACTTAGCAATTAAACTATGGATAACTTCAACTAAGCAGATAGATCTAAATCAACCATTGATTACATCAAAAGCTTTGTTTTTCGCTACTTTACTTAACCCTAAAGCATTGTTGTTTGCTTCGGCAATTTTTCCGCCTACAGTTTGGTTGAATCTCCATGAATATATAATTCATATGGGAACATTTTTGGCACTGATTACACCGATTGCATTTTTATGGATTGCTTTTGGAACAGTTTTAATTTCAAACAAAATCGCTTGGTTGAATCAGCGTAATTTACAACGTACAGCATCTTGTATCTTAACTTTCTTTGCTATGCCATTGGCTTTTTCTGCAATTACATCATTTTAAGTTTTGAAACTGGAATTTCGAATCAATCCGATCAAATCAAAGTTAAGAACCTTTTTATTCTGAGCAAATAGTGTTACTAAGATCTTGAGAATCGTGAAATAGAGTAAACCACAATTTAATCGTTGTGGCTTCTTTATTTTTGATTTTGTTATATAAATATAGATAAAGGTCAAAGTTTATGTCGCATAGAAGGAAAAAATAAATTTGATGTACATTGTTTATATATGCTAATTCGTATATAAATATATAAGAATATAAAGCTTGGATGAATCCAAATGACAGCTTCTTTAGATGTAACGATTTACCATAACCCAGCTTGTGGGACGTCTAGAAATACGTTGGCTTTGATCCGTAATACAAGGATTGAGCCAACAGTAATTGAATATCTAGTAACACCACCTTCGCGAGAAAAGTTGATTCAACTGATCGCTGATGCTGGTTTATCTGTAAGGGATGCGATTCGTAAAAATGTCGATCCATATCGTGATTTGGCACTGGAACGTGAGGATTGGAGCGATAAAGAACTCATTAATTTTATGCTTGAACATCCGATTTTGATTAATCGTCCTTTTGTTGTGACGGCATTGGGTACGCGCTTAAGCCGCCCATCTGAAGTAGTTTTAGATATTTTGCCATTGCCACAAAAAGGCGCTTTTATCAAAGAAGATGGTGAGCAAGTTATTGATGAAAATGGGCAAAGAGTAAATTAAATATTTAGTTTTTATATGTGATTATCTGCATATTCAAATATGAGATTTAGAGGTGGATATGGATCAAGTCAATTTTTTTAAATGTTTATCGGACGAAACTCGTCTCAATATCGTCACCTTAGTCGTAGAAAATAAAGAATTGTGTGTATGTGATCTCACCGAAAAATTACAACTGAGCCAACCAAAGATTTCTAGACATTTGGCTTTATTGCGTTCTTCAGGGTTATTGCAAGACAGACGACAGAGCCAATGGGTGTATTACAGTATTAATCCACAATTGCCTGATTGGTGCCATGACATCTTGAAAATATTAAGCACCACGTCAGTGGGTAATCTTTCAACATTAGCGACGCTATCAACACAAAGTTATTGTGAGTAAGACATTATGAAATTTCTTTTTTTATGTACAGGTAACAGCTGTCGTAGCATTTTGTCAGAAGTGCTTTTTAATCATCGTGCGCCAGTAGGATGGAAAGCTTATAGTGCGGGCAGCAAGCCTTCAGGACAAGTGCATCCATTGACTATTGAAACCTTACAAAGTTTAGGACTAGAAACGGATGGGCTGTGGAGTAAGACCATCGATGATTGTGAGCAATACCAACCTGATGTGGTGATTACGGTTTGTGATTCTGCGGCACAAGAAGCATGTCCGCTTTATCTAGGTGGTGCAATCAAGGCACATTGGGGCTTGGCGGATCCTTCTCATTTAGAATTACCAAAAGATGAAAAGCTCAAAGCTTTCCAAGAGACCGTTGATCATATTAATCGCCGTCTTGATGCGCTATTTGCACATGATTTTACTAATATGACACGTCCAGAAAAAATTGCTGCGATTAATCAAATCTCACATATCGACTAACTGGATTGAACATGGCTAAATCAGGATTGTCCTTTTTAGATCGAAACCTCACTCTCTGGATTTTTCTGGCGATGGGACTTGGGGTGGCGATCGGTGTATTTTTCCCGCAAGTTTCTGTCGGATTGAACGAAATGAGTGTGGATTCCGTCAATATCCCAATTGCGATTGGATTGATTTTGATGATGTATCCACCGTTAGCTAAAGTAAATTACGCAACCTTGCCAGAAGTATTTAAAGATAAGAAAACCTTGGTTTTATCTCTAGTACAGAATTGGTTGATTGCACCGATCCTCATGTTTTTACTGGCGATCATCTTTTTGCATAGTTATCCAGAGTATATGACTGGCTTGATTTTGATTGGGTTGGCACGTTGTATTGCAATGGTGTTGGTTTGGAATGGACTTGCTTGCGGTGATAATCAATATGTTGCGGCTTTGGTCGCGTTCAATAGTATTTTCCAGATCTTATTTTTCAGTACTTATGCATGGTTATTTTTAACTGTTTTACCACCTTATTTTGGGATAGCAGGGCAGGTTATTGATGTTGACTTTTGGACCATTACTCATGCGGTATTGGTTTATCTTGGCATTCCATTTTTACTTGGCTTCTTTACGCGGTTGATTTTGGTGAGATCTAGAGGGTTAGATTGGTATCAAAATACGTTCTTACCTAAGATCAGCCCTTTAAGTTTGCTTGCATTATTGTTCACTATTGTGGCGATGTTTAGTCTCAAAGGTAGTGATGTAGTGAGCTTACCTTTAGATGTGATTCGCATTGCAATTCCATTGACGATTTATTTTGTCTTAATGTTTTTTATCAGCTTCTTTATGAGTAAAGCAATGGGGAATAATTATCCTCGAACTACGGCGATCTCATTTACGGCGGCTGGTAATAATTTTGAGTTGGCATTGGCTGTGGCGATTGCGACGTTTGGTTTAGCTTCTCCAGTGGCATTTACGACTGTAATCGGTCCGTTGGTAGAGGTTCCAGTATTAATTGCACTGGTGAGTGTTTCACTATGGTTGAAGAAGAAGTATTTTCCTAATGAACAAATTTGATATTGATGTCCCAAATGTCGAAGTTGAACTGTTAGCTAAGCCTGAATTTAAACAGATTCAGGCGGTAGAGTTGGAACATCCACCTCGTATTCTATTGTTATATGGTTCAAATCGTGAACGCTCTTATAGTCGTTTAGCTGTGATGGAGGCAGGACGCATTTTGCAATACTTGGGTGCTGAGGTGAGAATTTTCCATCCAAAAGGTTTACCTCTACCTGAAGATGCTGATATGGAACATCCAAAGGTCAAAGAATTACATGAGTTATTGGCATGGTCAGAGGGAATGGTATGGTGTTCACCTGAACGTCATGGTTCGATGAGTTCAATTTTTAAATCACAGATTGATTGGATTCCACTTGCGGGTGGTGCGATTCGTGCTACGCAAGGTAAAACCTTGGCATTGATGCAAGTCAGTGGTGGTTCGCAGTCCTTTAACAGTGTTAATCAAATGCGTATTTTGGGGCGTTGGATGCGGATGATCACGATTCCAAATCAGTCTTCGATTCCTAAAGCATTTTTAGAGTTTGATGAGGATGGTCGCATGAAACCTTCGTCTTACTATGATCGTATTGTTGATGTGATGGAAGAGTTGTTTAAATTTACCTTGCTCACACGTGGACAAAGTCAGTATTTCACAGATCGTTATTCGGAGCGAAAGGAGTCCGCGGAAGAGTTGTCTAAGCGAGTCAATCAACGCTCAATTTAAAGTACTTGTTGATGTCAAAATGAATTACAAAACGCATGAAAAATCACTTTTATTTGTGCTGTTTTAAAGCTTTTAGATGATTCAATCACGTATGACTTGATGTTGATTTAGATTAAAAGTTTAATCATGTTTGTGGATTAGACCAGTAAATCACGATTATGCGCTAAAGTTGGAAATGGTCGATATTTGTTCATAAATATCGACCATTGTTATTTTATTGACTTTACATAAAATTACATGATTTTTAATTTATTGATTAATAAGTATTTTATTTGTTTATTCTGAGTAAAATAGTTCTTATTGAAACTATTTGAGATCAATTTATTTGAAGAAGAAATATTCACTACCTATAATGATTTCTACTCAAGGTATCAGAGATCAAATGTATTTGGAGTGATGATTAAGGCGGATAGATAGAACACGAATGTTTTTCTGAAAATACAGACAACATCATGTACAACGTACTACAATAGTGTGTTTAGCTTTTTTTGTGCGTGATTAAGATGGATGATGCTGTTCGTGTTTTACAAAGTGTTCGGCGGATTGAACAATGTGTGGAGTTATACTCCAAACGATTGTCTCAACTTCACCAGATTACAACGCCGCAATTAGTTGCCCTTATGACCATCGCAAAAATGGGTCCATGTAGTATGTCTACGATCGGGAAAGCCATTTTTGTGAGTCCAAGTACAGTTGTTGGAATTGTTGATCGTCTAGAAGAAAAGGGCTTGGTATTACGAATGCGAGATACACAAGACCGTCGCCATGTACATGTGAGCTTAACTTCAAAAGGCGAACAACTCTTAGATCAATCACCATCTGCGTTACCTGAAGGTTTTTCACTGGCTTTACAAGCTTTAACGGATGATGAGCGGCAACGTCTTGTGATTTCATTAGAGCAGTTTGCCCAGTTGCTTGAGGCAAAAGTACCGAATTAAAGTCAGTACAAAATTTTTAATAGGTAATGAAAGATTATAAGTTTGATTGTGTTCAATGACGAATGTCTCATGATTCTGATGCCACTACTAACTTGAGTATGCCGAGTATGGAAATACAAAAGGAGATAGCGTGGAAGCTTTATCAAGACAGTCAATTCGTTTGACCAAATCATCAATTATTCATCAACTGAATCAGTGTCGAGTTCGTAATTTTCAACCCCAAGATGTACGTGAAGTGCATGCGTTGATTCAGTCTTGTCCATCTTTGGATCTTAATTCATTGTATGCATATGCATTACTTGCCGAGCATCATACCGATACCTGTTTTGTTGCCTATGATCATAAAGATCAGATCTGTGGTGCGGTGACAGGCTATGTTTGTCCAGAAGACCCCAACACCTATTTCTTGTGGCAGATCGCGGTATCGCCCAGTGAGCAAGGAAAAGGGATTGGCTCCTTGCTCCTTGATCAAGTAAAAGAACAATGTTTAGCATCCAGACAATTAGAATTTTTAAAAACAACAATTTCTCCAAGTAACAAAGCCTCTCAAAATCTTTTCCGAAGTTTCGCTGAACGATTTGACGTTGATTGCAAAGTCAGTCCTTTCTTGTCAAAACAAGCACTGCAACCGATTCAACCTGAACCTTTTGATACCCAACACGAACCAGAAGATCTGTACACCATTGGTCTTTGGAAATGGGATTGAGCGACTTTTTAAGTCTTTTAATTTTTTAACTACTTGGAGTTATTCATGAATATTTTCAGTCGATTGGAGTCTGAAGTCCGCGGCTATATCCATTCTTTCCCCACTGTATTTAAAACCGCAAAAAATGCAGTATTAGTGGATGAAATGGATCGTGCTTATATCGACTTTCTCGCAGGGGCAGGCACATTAAATTATGGACATAACCACCCTGTGCTGAAGCAGGCTGCAATTGATTATCTGGTACAAGATGGAATTGTGCATGGTTTGGATATGGCGACTTCTGCAAAGAAGGCGTTTATTGAAAACTTTGAACAATATATTTTGAAACCGCGTCGTCTGAATTATAAGTTGCAATTTACAGGTCCAACGGGAACCAACGCCGTGGAAGCTGCAATTAAGTTAGCGCGAAATGTCACCAAACGTCATAATGTTATTGCGTTTACCAATGGTTTTCATGGTGTGAGTTTGGGTGCACTGGCACTCACAGGTAATCAAAAGTTTCGTGAAGCAGCCGGCGTTGCTTTGGGAAATGTCCATCATGCAGCTTACGCAGGTTATTTCGGTCCAGATGTTGATACGATTGATATGCTCAATAAATTATTGACGGATCGAAGCAGTGGTGTGGATTTGCCTGCTGCAATTATTGTGGAGTGTGTGCAAGGTGAAGGTGGCTTAAATACGGCCAGCATTGATTGGTTAAAGCGTCTTTCTGCACTGTGTAAGCAACATAAAATTTTATTGATTGTCGACGATATTCAGGCAGGTTGTGGTCGTTCGGGGCATTTCTTTAGTTTTGAAACTGCTGAGATTAATCCCGATATCGTGACTTTATCAAAGTCTTTATCTGGTTTTGGTTTGCCGATGTCGTTGGTGTTGTTTAAGCCAGAATTGGATATTTGGCGTCCGGGGCAGCACAATGGCACGTTCCGAGGACATAATCTCGCATTTGTGACAGCAACTAAGGCAATACAACATTTTTGGGCTGATCAAAAATTCCAAACTGAACTTGTAGAAAAATCAGCTTTGGTTAGTCGCCGTTTACAAGAGATCGTGCAAAAATTTCCTACTGCGGAATTGGCTCATCGTGGTCGTGGTCTGATGCAGGGACTTGCGTTTAAAAATCCTGATTGGGCTGATGAAGTCACCACACATGCATTTCAGCTCGGTCTTGTGATTGAAACCTCTGGCAGTCGGGGGGAGGTTGTGAAATTACTTCCACCATTAACCATTGAAAATCAAACCTTAGAGCAAGGCATTGATCTGCTTGAACAAGCGATTAAACATGTGGTTCAAGTCTATTCACCTTCTCTTTCATCTCAACATAAAACCAAATCCAAATCCAAAGCAAAAGTACAGGGAGTTGTTTCATGATCGTTCGTCAACTACAAGATATCTTAAATACTGAGCGTGATGTGCAAACAGAAACTTGGGCAAGTCGCCGCTTATTATTGCAAGATGATGGTATGGGCTTTTCGATGCATGAAACGACCATTTTTGCAGGTACAGAGACCCATATTTGGTATAAAAACCATTTGGAAGCTGTGTATTGTGTCAAAGGTGAAGGAGAGGTCGAGCTGATCCCTTCAGGTGAGGTGTATAAAATCACACCTGGAACATTATATGCACTTGATAAGCATGACAATCATTATCTGCGTGCTAAAACTGATTTAGTTTTAGTCTGTACCTTTAACCCTGCATTGGTTGGGAATGAGGTGCATGATAAGGATGGTGTCTATGCAACACCTGCACAAATGATGAAGCAGACGGAGGAGGAGGCTTAAATATGCAAATGAGCAATCCTTATCTGACACGAAGAAGTGATGCTGCGGCTATTATTTCTCGTGCAGATCCTGTTGTTTATGAGCAGAATCTGGTCGAAGGTGCAACAGCACAACAAAAGCAGGATTATGCGACCAATGGTTTCTTACAAATAGATGATCTGTTTAGTGCAGATGAGGTTAAATATTTGCTGGATGAGCTGCATCAAATGCGTCATGCATATGCGATGCAGCAACGACCAGAGGCAATTATTGAGCGTGAAAGTCAGGAAGTCCGTTCTATTTTTAATGTCCACCGACTCAATGATGTGTTTAAAAACCTAGTTTCAGATGAACGTGTTTTAAATATTGCACGATCACTATTGGGCAGTGAAGTGTATATACATCAATCACGGATTAACTATAAACCAGGACTACATGGCAAAGAGTTTTTTTGGCATTCTGATTTTGAAACATGGCATAGTGAAGATGGTATGCCGAGAATGCGTGCGCTCAGTTGTTCGATTTTATTGACTGACAATAATGAGCATAATGGGCCTTTGCTGGTGATTCCGGGATCACATCAACATTATATTTCTTGCCAAGGTGAGACGCCGGATGAGCACTATAAAAAGTCACTGAAAAAGCAAGAATACGGTGTTCCTGACGGAAGTCTACTGCGTTATTTAGCGGATATGGGCGGTATTCATTCTTGTACTGGACATGCGGGTAGTGTTGTATTTTTTGATTGTAATTTGATGCATGGTTCAAACAGCAATATTACACCGTTTTCTCGAAGTAATATTTTCTTTGTTTACAATAGTATCGACAATCAACTGCAACAACCTCTTGGGGGGCTCCAACCTCGACCTGAGTTTGTTGCAGCCCGAGAAGATATTGCGCCGATAAAACCCAAAAATCTCATCTTATAAAACATTAAGCCAAGAAGAGTATTGATTCTTCTTGGCTTATGACTTTATGCTTGAATACTTTGAGCGGAAATACGATTATCCAAAAAGCTAAACAACATACACGCAAACACTAAACAGATCCCCACTAAACAGGTCATGCTCCATCCGCCGTGATTCCACGAAAAAATCCCTAAGGCTGAGCCACACGCGCCTCCAGTGAAATATGCCGTCATATAGATCGCATTAATCCGAGATTTGGCATCAGGACGTAAACGGAAAATAATGCTCTGATTGCTGGTATGTACAAGGGCTAAAGCGAGCTGAATTAACGCAAAGCCAAGGATATAACTCAATAAATAAATCTGTCCGAAATAGAAACAGATCCAACTCATGATAAATAAGCCACAACCCATCCATGTCAATTGTTTGGTATAGCCTTGATCTGCATATTTACCAATATATTGTGTAGATAAGGCGCCAAAGATACCAACCAATCCGACCATCCCGATCATAAGGTCTGGAAGATGGTGTGCGGCTGTGAGTAATAATGCAATAGTGGAAAATAAGATACTAACAGCGGCAAAGGCAAAAGCGCCTGAAAGTGCACGTAAGACTAAACGCTTTTCTTGTTTGAGCAGTTGTCCCATTGAGACAAAGACTTGCCCATAATTCAGTTTCATGCGCATTACATAAGGGAGACGGCTTTTTAAAGCATATGCAAGGATAAGCATTAAAATACCGCTAACAACGTAGATCATTTTCCAGTGGAATAAATTAGAAAATAATCCTGCCAAACTGGTCGACAGTAAAATCCCAACCAATAACCCACTCATCAAAAATCCGACCACTTCACCTGTCTTTTCAGGATTGACGGTCATCGTCGCCAGTGGAATCAGGATTTGTGCTGCAACGGAGAACATCCCAGCCATAATCGTACCAAGCCATAGCATGGGTAAATTGACCGAAAAGGCACTCACGAATAAACCGAGCGCACATAAACACATTAATAGTGGAATGAACTTGGTTTTGTTGACGACATCTCCCATGGGAACAATAAAAAGCAAGCCCAAAGCATAAGACACTTGAGCAAAAGTAACGGTGAGTGCTGCTTGCCCCTCCGTCACTGCAAAATATTGTTGAATGGAGTGAATCAGAGGCTGACTATAATAGTTAGCGCCCGCACATAAACCACATGCAGTCGCCATAAACCATAGCAGGGCCTTATTTTGACTAATATCTTGAGGTGCAGACATGATTCTCTCGATCTGGTTATGCGATATATGCTGTTGCTTCAACTTCGATCAGCATGCCTTTCAATGCTAAACATGGCACAGGTATAAGCGTGCACACAGGGTATGGATGATCTTTCCATAAGCGTTGCATGATTTGTGTGAAGCTGTGAAGTTTGTCCTCATTATGATTGACAACGAGGACACGTAAAACAGCAATATCTTGAAGTTTGGCTTGTGCCGATGCTAAAGCGTGTTGGATATTATAAAAGACTTGTTGTACCTGTTGGTCAAAATCTTGTGAAAGTTCACCATTTTTATTCTCGCCACCTTGTCCTGCAATATGAATAGTTCGCATATTGGGTTGAATCACGGTGACATGGCTATACCCATTGCTGATCGGGTCGTATAGCTCACTTGGATTGATCATTTTAAAGGCTGGTGGGTTAATAAGATTCATAGCAAGATTCCATAAAGAAAACGAAGTTATGCTAGTATCAAAGCTCAAGTTAACTAGAGGTCAAGTAAATTTTGAAATCACAACAATTACAAACTTGGCTTAGTATTGGGGAGTTGGCGAAACGGAGTGGTGTGAGTGTTCCAACGATTCGTTTTTATGAAGAAAAAGAATTGATTTGGGGGCTAAGAACGACTGGAAATCAGCGTCGCTATCAACGGGCAATGTTACGACGAATTGCGATTATTAAAGCAGCACAGCAAGTTGGAATTAGCCTAAAACAAATCAAAGAGACGTTTGCGACCTTACCTAAGCAACGGATCGCAAGTAAAAAGGACTGGCAAACCATGTCACAACAATGGCAAGGACAGCTTGATCAGCAAATTATGATGTTATTGCAGCTACGCCAGCAGTTGGATCAATGTATTGGTTGTGGTTGCTTGTCTTTGGAACAATGTCCGTTGCGAAATCCAGATGACTGCTTAGCCGAGCAAGCAATGGGTGCTCATTTTCAGGAAATTTTATTTTTATTGAATCAGAAAAACGAAACAGGCCGTGATTTTGTTGAATAAATGCACTAATTTTGTGCAAAAAAGACAAATTGTCTGGCAAAATCCTCTTAAATATCACCCGAAAAAATGCTAAATCGATTTTTTACATTTCTTTTTGCTGCATTTTGAGGGGCTGTTGGAAAGATTAAACCTAAATACAGAGAAAATAATTGAGTTTTCAATAGTTATAAATTTACATACAGCGAATAATCATCAAAACAAGTCGCCGAACAGCCCAATAAAAGTTCAAATAAGCCAATCCCACTACGAAATTGCATGATTATGATGCCGAATGAGACTCCTAATTTGCAAAGCTTGGAAATTGCCATATGTGAGGTATGAATCACGTACACAAGGTGTTTTGATGCTAGGCTTAAAAGGAGAGAGGGTAATAAGTACTTTCGGGTTTGGTTTGTGACAATGCTTTATCACATTGTTATATGGGCAAGCTCGGTTTACTGAAGATGGATGTTTGGACTAAAACGACGTGTTTAATTTTAGTTTGCTGTATCAAAAGTCAAACGTGCTGAGCATACAAGTTTTAAAATCAAATGTGAATCATCAGTTCAAAATATAGGTATTTATTAAATAAATATTGGGTGGAATTTTAGAAAAGTTCCATTAAAATCCAAAAACTCTACTAAAGAATACTCCTGGGGGAAACATTGCGAGTCGCGATGTTTACTTAAGAAAAACTAGCTTGAGGAACGCTCATGCAGATCGGAATCCCAACCGAAACTGTCGCAGGTGAAAGTCGTGTAGCTGCTACACCAGAGACAGTTAAGAAGTTGATTAACGCAGGTCATAGTGTTGTCATTGAACGTGGTGCTGGTGTTAAAGCAGCCTATATTGACAGTGCTTATGAACAAGTTGGCGCAACCATTACGGACGATGCATATACAGGTAGCCAAATTATTTTGAAGGTACGTGCTCCGAAAGGTGACGAAATTCAAAAACTTGCGGCTAATACCACTGTAGTAGCAATGTTTGACCCTTATCGCAATCCAGAATTAGATCAGTTTGCTTCACAGCAAGTGTCTGCTTTTGCGTTGGAATTACTTCCACGTACACTTTCACGTGCACAAAATATGGATGTACTTTCTTCTCAAGCAAACTTGGCAGGTTATAAATCTGTATTGTTGGCAGCGGCTGAATATCAGCGCATGTTCCCAATGTTAATGACTGCTGCGGGTACAGTAAAACCTGCGCGTGTTGTGATCATGGGGGTTGGTGTTGCAGGTCTTCAAGCGATTGCAACTGCAAAACGTTTAGGTGCAGTTGTGGAAGCAACTGACTTGCGTCCGACAGCAAAAGATCAGGTTGAATCTTTGGGTGGTAAATGGTTAGACGTTCCAATGTCACCAGAAGAGCAACAGAAAGCTGCTGATGCTGCTAAAAATGGTTACGGATGGATGCCAGGTGAGCAATACATCAAGGACCAAGCAGCTATCGTTGATAAAGCTGTATCAAATGCTGACATCGTGATTACTACTGCGTTGTTACCAGGTCGTAATGCACCGCGTCTGATCAAAGCTGAAACCGTTGCCAAAATGAAACCAGGTTCAGTCATCTTAGATATGGCGGTTGAAACGGGTGGTAACGTTGAAGGTTCTAAAGAAGGCGAAACTGTTGTAACTGAAAATGGTGTGAAAATTTTGGGTATTCCAAATATTCCTGGCACTGTTGCAACTGAAGCATCTGCATTGTATGCACGTAACGTATTTAACTTCCTTGAAACATTGTTCGATAAAGATAAAAACTTTGCGATCAATCAAGAAGATGAAATCCAAAAAGCGTTACTTGTGACACATGGCGGTCAAGTACTGCTCAAGCGTGGTTAAGGAGATTTCTCATGGTTGAAACGATTACAATTTTCGTCCTTGCCATCTTCGTAGGTTATTACGTTGTTTGGGGCGTAACGCCTGCGTTACATACACCACTGATGGCTGTAACGAATGCTTTGTCTTCAATTATTGTTGTTGGTGCAATGATTCAAACAGTTGGCTTGCCTTTCCTTGGTGTTGAAGGTTCTGTACATTTTCAGACGATTAACCCGATTAGCATTTTAGGCGCAATCGCTGTATTCCTTGCAAGCATTAACATTTTTGGTGGTTTTGCTGTAACAGCTCGTATGCTGGAAATGTTTAAACCAAAGCAAAAGAAAAAAGAGGGCTAAGCGATGGAATTTATTCGAGATTATGCGGATTGGTTCTACCTAGTAGGTGCTGTCCTCTTTATCCTAACTTTACGTGGTTTATCTGGGCCTAAGACTGCAATTGCTGGTAGTCGTTACGGTATGATTGCGATGGCAATTGCTGTATTGACCACATTCTTCGTTGCTGAAGGTCCGGTAGTATGGATGATCGGTGTTGCAATGGCTGCTGGTGCAGTAATTGGTATCGCTAAAGCGCGTGCAGTTCCTATGACGCAAATGCCTGAAATGGTTGCATTAATGCACTCATTGGTTGGTTTGTCTGCGGTATTGATTGCGATCGCAACTGTATTAAAAGCTGCGCATTTTGATCAGTACGATGCAGGTCAACTTGCATTAGTGAATGATGCAATGTTAGCGCAAGGTTATTCTGCATTTGTTGGCTTTAGTAGTACCTATCGCTTTGAATTATTTGTAGGTTGTTTTATTGGTGCAATTACTTTTACTGCATCAGTATTTGCTTACGGTAAATTGGCTGCGAAAAAATGGGCTAAAACAATCTCTGGCGCATGGGTAAAACCTGTTCAAGCTGCATTATTTCTTGCAATGCTTGTATTTGGTGGTATCTACTTCGCGACTGATAGCTTAACTGCGTTCTACGTGATGACACTATTTGCACTTGCATTTGGTTGGATGTGGATTGCACCAGTAGGTGGTGGTGATATGCCGGTTGTGGTATCACTCTTGAACTCATTCTCTGGTTGGGCTGCAGCAGGTATTGGTTTCACACTTGAAAACAACATGTTGATCGTTGCGGGTTCACTTGTAGGTTCTTCTGGTGCGATTCTGTCTTACATTATGTGTAAAGCAATGAACCGTTCGATCATCAACGTATTGTTTGGTGGTGCGATGGGCGGTGCTGCAGTTGCTGCTGATAAAGGTGAGCAAGTTCAACGTAACTATCGTTCAGGTTCTGCGGATGATGCTGGCTTCTTGATGTCAAATGCTGATAGCGTTGTGATTGTACCGGGTTACGGTATGGCGCAAGGCCGTGCACAAAATGCGGTAAAAGAGCTGTGTGAAATCTTAAAAGAGCAAGGTGTGAAAGTACGTTTTGCGATTCACCCAGTTGCTGGTCGTATGCCTGGTCACATGAACGTATTGTTAGCTGAAGCTGATGTTGCATATGAAGACATTTTAGAAATGGATGAAATCAACTCTGACTTCCCAGCAACTGACGTTGTACTTGTAATCGGTGCAAATGACGTTGTAAACCCGGCTGCGAAAGATGATCCAAGCTCACCAATTTATGGTATGCCGATCCTTGAAGCACACAAAGCTCGTACGATCATGGTGATCAAGCGTTCTATGGCAACAGGTTATGCTGGTCTAGACAACGACTTGTTCTACAATGAAAAAACTATGATGGTTTTTGGTGATGCGAAAAAAGTGGTTGAAGATATGACAAAAGCAATCAATGGTGGTGGTCACTAATCTGACCTCATCAGGATTGTAAAAGCCACCTTCGGGTGGCTTTTTTGATTGAGTAGAAATGTTTGCTGAGTTATCTTTAACGCTATAACTTATAAGTTGTTTGAGTATTAAATGAATTCGGAACAATTACAGCTATTTATTAATCAGCTTTATTGGTGCGATGGATATCAACGTGAAGCAGCTTTAAGGCGATTGAATGGTTGTTTTGAATCAACTTTATTTCCTCACTTATTACGAAAATTAAGTGATTATGTACCAATTAACCGAAAGCTTGCAGCTCAGCATTTGTTGATATGGGTTGAACGGCCAGAAGGTGTTGATTTATGTATCGAATATTTTTTGGATGTGTATGCAATCCAAAAAAGGATTCGCATTGTGGGGGAGGTTGAGGATGTATTGGTTGATAAGGTTGCACAGAATTTAGATAAAGTAAAATCTATTTTGCTATTTAAGCAGGGAAAATTAAGCCGAGCATTATTTGATTATGCGAAGAAGAATCAGTTATTCACGGATATAGAATTACTTGAAATCTCTAAATTAGCTCATGATCAGCGGATTCGATTAAATTGGATTAACTCCATAGTTCAGCAAGAAGCATCTTGTCTTAAACAAGAGTTTATACAAACCAGATATTTTGATGTCAAGAAAGTGATTTTGTATAAATTGTTTGAGATGGGAGAGTTAGATATCAAGCTATTGCTGGCTGCCTTTAATAGTTCATGTTTATCAATTATGGATTTTTCTATTTTTGCATTAAAAAAACAAAATTTTGATTTTTATAATTATTTCTATGAAATGAGACTTTTAGTACTTCCAAATGAAAAAGTTAAATCTTGTTTATTGCAAATGGTTTTGTTGAAATGGGATAAGCGGGATTTTAATTTTTTTATAGATAAACTGGGAGATGAATCTAGCCTATTTATGATTTTATATAAAGCATTAAAATCAGGTTATTTACTATCAAGTGAAGTTGTTGATTTACTTTATCGAAAACAAGTTAAGTTACCATTTTATTTATTAGGAAAGTTTGTTGGACTGGGGGGATTCCAACCTCAAGAAGTTGATGAACTCTATCATTTGAGTAACGACCCAATTAGTTTAACTCAGCGTTTGAATATATATGGAAGTTTATCTTTTTGGGATAAATTAGAATATTTAACAATCCTTTGGAGATATTGTTCTATACAGGAAGAAAAGGATACTTTAAAAGAGAGAGTTGAAGATTTGCTAAATTTAGTAAAGTATCAATACTATGCACCTGTTTGGACAAAAGATAATAAGGATAAAGGGGTAATATTATTCGAGGCTATGGGTAATGAATACAAATTGATGCCTCATTATCATGAGGAATATCAGCAACTGAAAAGATTAATTTTTAAATAGTTTCAGAAAATTTGTTGACGCTGATTTTAGGTGTAACATAGAAGCCACCGTTAGGTGGCTTTTTATTTTGCTTATTTTAGATGCTTTTCTACAAGATCCATAGATTGGGCATAAAGGTCACGGGCAAGTTGCTGATTTTTAGCATGCGGTGATTTCCAGTCTGGCATGTGTGCGCTGACATATTCGCCATTACGGTCGGTCCAGCTATCTCCAATCGCCATTTGAGTAATCAGCTTTGCGGGTACAGAGGTTGGTACTAAACCGATTTTCATAACTTCATAAACAGGTTTCGGCAGTTCTCTATAGATATCAGATGCAACACCGCCAGGGTGCAATGCATTATTGGTAATGCTAGTGCCGGCCATTTGCTCAGCTAGTGCATTGCTGAATAGGAGATTGGCAAGTTTAGATTGACCATAATAAAACAAAGGATTGTAAAAACCTTCAGCGCGAAATTTATTAGGCTTAATTGACCCTGCCCAATGCGCAATGGATGCGAGATGGATAATTCGTGCTTGGGGTGCTTGTTTTAGTACAGGGAGTAGTTTTTGGGTAAATAGAAAATGTCCGAGGTAGTTCACCCCAAATTGCTGTTCAAAGCCATCGTGAGTGAGCTGTTTGGTTTTGGAAAAAAGCCCAGCATTATTGATTAATATATCTAGATTGCCGTAACGATCTGCAATTTCATCTGCTGCTTTACGTGTATTTTCGAGGCTATTTAAATCAAGTGATACTACGTCAACTTGACCTTGGTTTAACGCACGTAATCTGTCTTGTGCTTCTTTAGCCTTTTGCGGGTTGCGACAAGCTAAAATGATATGTTGATCTTGTTTAATCAGTTGTTTAGCGGTCGCAAAACCGATCCCTGTGTTAGCACCAGTAATTAGAATTTTCACTTCGTTTACTCCAGTTATGACTTTTTATCGATTGAGTTTAAAGCGATTCTATAATGTCTTAAATATGACAATTTGTCATGTCAAATTTAAGTCTGGCATTTGGCGGTAACTAAAAGATGAAAGAACTTCTTTATTGAGGTTACACCAAGTTAGTCAAAGTAAGTATTCTGAGGTAATTCTCGCTTCAATTCAAAAAAATGGTGAATTTGTGCTTCGGTGACGCGAGCTGTGGAAATTGGTGGTAATTCATCTCTACCAAAGAAACCTACTTCAGAGGTTTCAATACTTGGCTTGGCTTTGCCGCCTATTAGCTCGCACCAAAAAAAAGCTTTATAGACGTGTAGAAACATTGTTGGGTGGGGGTGTTTTCTACGATCAGTTAGCGCGAGCAATTTGACCGCTCTTACTTCCAATCCTGTTTCTTCAAGAACCTCTTTTTCAGCACTCTCTGCTGCGGAGTATCCAACGTCTGCCCAACCTCCGGGAACGGACCATAAGCCATCCTGCGTTTCTCTTGCTAATAAAAGTTTGTTGTCTTTAAAGACAACAGCCCGCACATCAATTTTTGGCGTTGCATAGCCAATATCTTGGAGTACATTTGGAATGAAGTGTGTGGTATCAATTTCTTTTAAATTAATTAGTGTGCGAACGTGGTTAAGGAGTTGTTGGTAGCGTTCTTTATCATAAATGTCTTTACTATAGTATAGACCTGACTGAGCTAGGCAAGTAATCTTGTTGAGTGTCTCAATCCATTCTGCTGAATCTTTCATCTTATTTTAAGCGTAATTCATCATAATTAAATACTAGCATTTTTACTGTATTTTACAATGCGTGGTAGATAAGTCCAAACTACATCAACTTGTTAAACTTGAATTTTGAAAAAATATTGTAAGTAACATGCATCATAAAAAAAGCGATCTTTAATAGATCGCTTTTTTGTGTATCAGGGATTAGGCAACAGATTCAGGTGTACGCCATAAACTTTCAAGGTCATAAAACTTACGAGCAGTAGGTAACATGACGTGAACTACAACGTGACCTAAGTCAATTAAGATCCATTCGGCATCTCGCTCACCTTCGACACCAATCGGACGAAAACCTGCTTTACGTGCTTCATCAGCAACATTGTCAGCAAGGGCTTTGACATGACGAGTTGAAGTACCGCTAGCAATTACGATTGCATCAGCGACATTGCTAATAGAACTTACATCAAGTTCTAAAATATCTTTGGCTTTTACATCAGTGAGGGCTTCATGTACCACTTTTAAGCAAGCGTGTACATCTTTGTTTGATGTTGTGATTTTTAGGTCGTGAGAATTAGAAGCGCTGGGCGATGGTTCTAAATTCATAGAGGGTATATTTTCCTGACAATTGCTCATCTTCAAATATACCGTTTTTAACAAAAAAACTCAAATTTTAGCCGTAACAGTTTATGTATTCACATCATTGGAAAAATACTTCTGTTTCCATGCAAATGATTGATCTGAATGCTCTTTTGGTCTGTATTCAGCCGCAATTATTCCTTGATAATCACTTTGTAATAACCAGTCAAAGATTTGTTTATAGGGGATATTTCCAGTATCAGGCTCATGACGACTCGGACAATCCGCAAATTGGATGTGTCCAATTTGATGAATATTTTCTTGTAACCCCGCCAACACATCTTCGCCCATCATTGCCATGTGGTAACAATCATATTGCATTTTCAACGCTGGGTGATTCACTGCTTCTAGCATTTCTTGACCTTGAGCAATGTTCTGAATTAAAAAACGTGGCATATCTGTGCCATTAATCATTTCAAAGACAGGCTCAATATGATGTTCAGTCAACATATGACAAGCCAGTTTTAAGTTGCTGGCAAGTGTATTTAAGCATGGCAATAAATCTGCATCCAAAGGTTGTTTGCCAGCCAAGATATTGATACGCGGAACATTTAATGCGGTTGCATAACTGATTGCAAGCTCAAGCGCTTGGTGAAATGTGGTTTCTAAACCAGGCACACCTGCTAAGCCATTACCCCCTTGCATTAGATCACCTGCAGGTGCATTGATCAGGCAAAGTGATAGGTTGTATTGGTTAAGTTGTGCTTGTATATCAAATATTTCAAGTTCATAAGGGAATTGGATTTCGACATGTTGAAATCCGTGTGCGTGTGCCAATGCAAAACGTTCGATGAGTGGCACTTCTGTAAAAATCATCGATAAATTGACTGCAAGATGGCTCATATCAAACTCCATGAAGCATTAATTATTATTCTATAAGTTTGATGATAGTGGCTAAATCCTTCTCAGCAAAGCCATTTTGTTGGTGCGCTTGTAACTGTGCTAAGGCTTTTTGTGCAACAGGTATCTTTAGGTTAAAACTTTGCGCGAGTTGTAACGCATTGTTTAAGTCTTTAGATAATGTTTGGACTTTCCATTGCACAGGTTCAAACACATGGGTTGCCATACGCGGTGCAAGAATCTGAAAGGGTTTGGAGTCTGCAAAACCACCTGCAAGCGCAGGGGCGAGCAAACGGGTATCTACACCTGCTTGCTCTGCAAGTGCAACTGCTTCCGCAATCAGCGTACTGTTGGCGGCAACAATCAACTGATTGCAAATCTTCGTTGCTTGTCCTGTACCAGATTCGCCCATTCGGGTAACACGCTGGGAGAGTACTGAGTAGATTGGTTCGAGCTGCTGAATTGTTTCGGCATCGCCACCTGCAAAAATTACTAAAGTACCTTGCTCTGCACCTGTGGTTCCACCAGATACTGGGGAGTCAATCCATGTAACGTGTTGTTGTTGTGCTGTAGTTGCAAGTTGGTGTGTTGCTTCAACAGATAAACTCGAAAAGTCGACAATGATTTGTTGAGCTTTTAGGTGAGGCTGGAGCTGGTTAAAAACACTTTGAACGGCTTGATCATCCGCTAAACAGGTTAGAATGACAGGATATTTGCCAATTTGTTCTAAAGTTAAGGCGGTTGCACCTTGTTGAATCAATGCTTCACATGCAAGTGGGCTACGATTCCAAACAGCAACTGCGTAGCCTGCTTGAAGCAGTCGGGCTGCCATACGTGTGCCCATTAAACCCATACCTAAGAAAGCGATGGGAGTTCTTTGATCAAGTATCATGTTTATAGCCTGTGCTGTTTTTGAGTATATTTGCGGGAGCGTGCTGAATGCCCCCACTCATAAGCTTCTCAACGTCTATTTATATTGTCTTGGTAAAAACTCAATTTCAGGGTTCTTATCTTTCTTACGAGCAAGTGCACTGTTCTTGCCTAATAGTAGTTTGAGTTGCCAAAGTTTTTCTAAACGCAGAGCCTTTTCTGGTTGATGCTCCATCGCGTCTAAAACACGTTTTGCTGCCATCAATGCATCTGGTGAGCGTTGCAACATCTCTTGAGCGATGACATTGGCTTTGGCGAGAGGATCTGTATCCAAGTGTGTCACTAAGCCGATTTCTTTGGCATATTCTGCATCAAAAATGCGCGCAGTGAGAGTAAGTTCTTTGGCTAGATCAACCCCAATAAGCCCTTTGAGTGAACGTGTTAAGCCCATGTCTGGAACAAGTCCCCAACGACTTTCCATAATCGACATTTGTGTTTTGGGTGCTGCGATCCGGATGTCTGCCGCAAGCGCAAGTTGCATGCCTGCACCGAAGCAATATCCTTCAATCGCTGCAATAACCGGGATAGGTAGGTTTTGCCAAATCAGAAAAGCTTTTTGGAATAGGCTTTGTCCTGGTTTGATCAGCTCCCATGCCGCAAATGCGGTGTTTTTAGGGTTGTTTAGGTCGGATAAGTCGATACCAGCACTGAATACTTGTGCTTCACCCGTCAAAATGACACAGCGGATAGAGCGATCCTTTTCAATTTTTTTAGCTGTTGAGACCAACTCTTTGAGTAAGGCAAAACTCATCGCATTGCGTTTGTCTGGACGATTTAATGAGACTGTTGCGATTCCATTGTTTTTTTCAACGCGTAAAAGTGCCATTGGTCATACTCTTATTGTGTTTGATGCTTGGCAGCATAGCATGAGTTGTCACCGTGAAGCATGACACGACAGTCATCTTAGCTGTCGTGTCCGTTCAAAACTAAATTTGCTGCATGTCTGACTTGTTCAATTGCGGCATTAAGCTCATTGAAGCGATGATTAGTTTCCCGAATAAACACATCATCCGCCTTGCGTCGTTCTTTGCGTAGAGTAGAAATAAATTGTTCAAACTCACCTGCAACACGTTGCAATGTTGGCGTGCCTACATAACGCGTCGCGCCATAGAGACGATGTAAAACATGCTCGAGTTGTGGGAAGTCTTCCATTTCAATAAGTTGCTGCATTTCATTTAGTTCGGTATCAAAGCTATCTACCAACATACCTAGCAAATCTTGCGCTAAATCTTCTTTGTTGGCAGCGAGTTGAATGCTTTGTTGCCAATTTAAAATTTGTGGATCAATTGACTCAATTGGACGTTTAGTCTCCGTGTTGGTTGGCTGTGAACTAAAATTATTTTTAGTCCACTGGGTTAGGATCTGAATGATTTGCTCCATTTGAATTGGCTTGGTTACATAATCATTCATACCCACTTTGAGCAACTTTTGTTTTTCATCTGCTAAAGCATGTGCAGTCAATGCAATAATTGGAAGTTGCATGCCTGTATCGAGTGTTGATTCGAGTGAGCGAATGGCACGCGTGGTATCAATACCAGACATTACAGGCATTTGAATATCCATAAATACCAGATCAAATGGTGGTAATTTCTGTTCAATTCGCTCCTGAATCAGATCAATCGCTTTTTGTCCACTTAATGCTTTGGTGGTGGTTACATTGAGTTCACCCAGTAATGCTTCTAAGACAATCAGATTCGGTAAATGATCATCGACAGCCAATACATGCAGCCCTTGGCCATTAAAGTCTTCAGGCTCTTGTTCGAAAATTGGCTGATTCGCTAAGAGTTGGATGAGTTCACGGCGACTTAATGGTTGATAGATTGGGCGAGCACGATATTCGTTGAGCATATTTGGATCAAGGCTCATTTGATAACCATACACCGCTAAATTGCCATGATAACGTTGGCGAATTTCTTTTAATAAGGCTTCAGTATCACCACTATGGTCCACAATCAACCACGTATTTTCTTGTTGATTTAAATGGTTGAGGCGGCTAAATAAATCTAAAATTGACTGTGTTTCAATATGTGCAACATGATAGTTTTCGAGATAGAGGCGCAATACACTTGCTGTTGCTGGATGCGCTAAATAAGACACCACTTGCAGATGATCAAAACGAGGATGTTCAACAAAAGCATCTTCTTCTTCAACTTTGAATGCAGCAGTAAACCAGAAGGTTGAACCTTTTTCGGTAGGCGCACGTTCTTGATTATCTTCAAAGCCGATTTGACCACGCATTAGATGTACTAATTGTTTGGAGATCGCTAAACCAAGTCCAGTGCCACCAAATTGACGCGTAACAGAAGCATCGCCTTGTGAGAAAGATTCAAATAATTTCTTGCGATCTGTACCACTTAAGCCAATTCCACTGTCTTGTACGCTGAAATGTAATAAACACTGACCGATGTCATCATCTTCCATGCGAACACGCACAATAATTTCACCATCAGGGGTGAACTTGATTGCGTTGGAAATGAGATTGGTCAGGATTTGTTTAAAGCGTAATGCATCACCCACCACATGCTGCGGGATATTTTCTGCATAGTAAAATGCCATGTTAATGTGTTTTTGAGCTGCCAAAGGTGACAACATATCCATCACATCAAAAATGGCTTCTTCGAGATCAAAGGGGGCAGTTTCGAGCTCAAGCTTACCAGCATCAATTTTAGAAAAGTCGAGTACATCATTAATTAATGCCAATAAATGAGCAGAGGACTTTCGAATCGTTTGCAGATAGAGGTTTTGTTCGTTGCTTAAATTTTGTTGGCGCAATAATAAATGGATAAAACCATCGATACTGTTGAGCGGCGTACGTAATTCATGGCTGATATTGGCCAAGAAAACAGATTTAGATTGGTTGGATGAGATAGCTTGGTCGCGTGCTTGGCGATAAGTAATATTTTGAACTTCTAAGGTATCTAAGGTGCGACGTAGATCTTCTTCAGTTTGTTCAGTATGTTCTTTAAGCTCTAAAAAGCTAAAATGAAGTCGTTTAACGACATTGGCAATATCGCGTTGTAGTAAGCGTAATTCACCTGTGCTGTTAACCACAATATGTTGATCTAAGGTGTCTGCATTCAAACGTTGCATTTGCATACGAATTTCATACAGTGGGGCCAACCAGCGACGAGAAAAAACATTCAAACAAAACAAAAGTATAAGTAAGGTAATTAAGCCTGTTGCGACCAGTGATAGTAAGATTTTATAGCGAGCAAGTTCGAGTGGATGATTATTCAACTCGATCATCAGCCATACTGAATTTGGATTTTCACTGTCCAGTTTTGAACCGTAAATACTATTACTATTGTGAGAAATAGGACCAAAAAAATCACTGTTTTTTGGGAAGTTGGGCCAGTAACGTGTGTTTTGATAACCAATGGTTAAATAAGTCTGTCCTTTATTGTCAATTAAAACTGCACGTTGTAGATTTTTCTCGTCAAACATTTTTTGAAAGAGATTTTGTGCACGATCATATTGATCTGGCTGTTCTTCGACTAAGTGGAGTAATTCATTTGCTGTTTGATGATAACGAGCCAAAATCGCTGATGCTTCTGCATTTTGTTGTTGTTTTGCGGCATTGGTTGTTTCGGATAAAACCCATAAAATGCCTACACCTGTCAGCACTGCAATGGGAACGAGAATTAAAGCAATGAGCTGCCCATACGCATGATTGAGCCGTAAACGTTTAGAGATAGTTTTGTTGAGATTTGACATAGTTGGGTCAGACTTATCATTCTGCAAAATATCTTAGCATGCTTTAAACAGGCTAGCATTTATCTACTAAGAAAAAGCCGAGTGAAAAGATGCAGTCTTGTGTTTTTTTTCATACAATAGATGCCACCTTGATATCGGTGTCGATCATGACCAATACGCAACCAGATTTTTTAGCAGATGAATTTTTACTAGATGAATATGTGGGTAAAACACCTTTAGTGCGTTTACAGCGTTTAGCAAGTCATACTCAAGCTACGATATTGGCAAAGTTGGAGGGTAATAATCCCGCGGGTTCAGTAAAAGATCGTCCTGCTTATAACATGATTGTTCAAGCAGAAAAGCGTGGTCAGATTAAACCAGGTGATACTTTAATTGAAGCAACCAGTGGCAATACAGGGATTGCTTTGGCAATGGTTTCGGCAATGCGTGGTTATAAAATGAAGCTGATCATGCCGAACAATATGAGCCAAGAGCGTAAAGATGCAATGTCTGCCTATGGTGCTGAGCTAATTGAAGTTACCCAGCAACAAGGTATGGAAGGAGCTAGAGACTTGGCTTTACAAATGCAGGCTGAAGGTCAGGGGTATGTTCTGAATCAGTTTGGCAACCCAGATAACGTTGAAGCACATTATCTCACTACAGGACCTGAAATCTGGAAGAAAACGGGTGGGAAAATTACCCATTTTGTTAGTGCGATGGGGACCACAGGCACGATTATGGGCGTGTCAAAATATTTGAAAGAACAAAATCCAGATATTCAAATCGTAGGTTTACAGCCTTCTGATGGTTCAAGTATTGCAGGAATTCGTCGTTGGCCAGAAGCATATTTACCAACAATTTTTGATCGAAGCCGAGTGGATCGTATTATTGATATCCCACAGATTGAGGCAGAGCGTACCATGCGTAAATTGGCGCGTACGGAAGGGATTAGTGCGGGAACATCTTCAGGAGGAGCGGTTTGGGCTTCAATTAAAATCGCTGAAGAAAATCCAGGTGCTGTAATCGTCTGTATCATCTGTGATCGTGGAGATCGTTACTTATCAACCGGTCTATTCTCAGTACAAGATTAAAATCTCCTTCAGCCACCTCTTGTGAAAATGAGGTTGGGAGGGATTTAGGGAGATTTCAAGATTAGCTTACGTTTTCCAATTTTGGTTTTTGATATTGAGACCCTGACCGATTTAAAGGCAGGTGCTCATCTTTATCACTTGGATTTGCCTGAAGCAGATGTCGAACAGGCGTTGACCAAGATTCGTCGTCAAGAATCGGGGATCGATTTTCAACGATTACCTTTGCACGAAATTGTATGCATTTCTGGTTTGTGGATCGATGAAAAAGGCATTCGTTTATTTTCATTTAGCCAAGAACAAAATACAGAAGCTGAAATGTTGTCAAAATTTTTATCAATTTTTGATAAAAAGCAGCCAACCCTTGTGAGCTGGAATGGCTCTCAGTTTGATTTACCTGTCATTTTATTTCGTGCGATGTATCATGGGCTGTCTGCACCGAGTTTGTTTGATCAAGGTGAAATTGATAACCAAAAACGATTTAATAACTATCAAAACCGATATCATCATCGACATGTTGACTTGATGGATGTGATGGCCATGTTTAATGGTCGAAATTTCCAGAAATTGGACGATATTGCTTGCTTACTCGGTTTCCCAGGAAAACGTGGTGAGTCAGGTTATCATGTACCAGAATATGTGCGGACTAAACAATGGCTAAAATTAACCAGCTATTGTGAAGGAGATGTATTGAATACGTGGTTAGTGTATTTACGGTGGTTATTGCTGAAAGGTCAATTAAATCAGCAAGATCACCAACAGTTAATTCAGTCAACTATTGATTATTTACAAACGCAAACGCAACAATCAGATTTTATGCGGGTATGGCAACAAACATCGCAATATACTGTATTTACCGCACCAACGTTTGCATCAAAAAATTAGGTTTATCTTTTGAAACATAAAGCGAAACAGCGTCCAGCCCAGCAACCAATTTATACCTTTAAAGTGGAAGCATTTTCACATGAAGGGCGTGGCATTGCGCACTATGGAACTCATCCTGACCATCCAAAGGAGAAGCAGGGTAAAAAAGTGTTTATTCGTAATGCTTTGGTTGGAGAAACGGTTCGAGCGAAGATCACGCATCAAACGACTCGCTTGGAAGAAGCAGAAATGTTGACGCTGGAAAGCGAAGCAGCTATAGGGCGTGTAGACCCCATTTGTCCGCATTTTGGGGTATGCGGTGGTTGTAGTTTGCAACATATTCATCCTGATGAACAAATCGCGCTAAAGCAAAATGTGCTGCAGTCACATCTACAGCATTTCGCAGGGTTACAACCTGAACAATGGTTAACTCCAATTCGCTCTAGCAAAGTAGATTATCGTCGTCGTGCTCGCATAGGTGTGCGTTATATTCCGCGACAGGATCGTTTGGTGATGGGTTTTAGAGAGCATCATAGTAATCATTTAACAACCATCCAACAGTGTAAGGTATTGGATCAAACTTTATCTGATGCATTGCCTGCACTGCGAAAGTGTCTTGAAACTTTGAGTGCCAAAGCGCAGATTGGTCATGTTGAGTTGGCGATGGGAGACACTGAAGTTGCATTATTAATTCGCCATTTAGCTGAATTAAATGAGTCGGATGTCAACCATTTGCGTCAATTTGCGTTACAAAGACAGTGGCAATTGTATTTACAGCCGAAAGGTGCTGATAGTGTACATCGTGTCGATGATACACAGGCACCGATGCGATTACATTACCATCTAAAGCATTTTGATATTCAATTTGCATTTTCCCCATTGGACTTTACACAAGTCAATGGTGATGTGAACGCGCAGATGATTCAGTTGGCATGTGAATTGCTTCAGTTGGAGGAGGGGGAGCGTGTGCTTGATCTATTTTGTGGACTAGGCAACTTTTCTCTACCTTTAGCGCGATGTGTAGGAGATACTGGTCAAGTGGTGGGTGTTGAAGCGAGTGAAGAAATGGTGCGGCGCGCAACAGAAAATGCAAAAGCAAACTCATTGAGTCAAGCGATCTTCTTTTCACAAGATTTAACAAAAGACTTTTCGCATCATCCTTGGGCGAAACAAGGATTTGATGCATTATTAATTGATCCTCCTAGATCAGGTGCTTTTGAGGTGATGCAATATGTACCGAACTTCGGAGCAAATAGAATCGTTTATGTTTCATGTAATCCTTCAACACTGGCAAGGGATGCAGGTGTGTTGGCACAACATGGCTATCAGCTTAAGAAAGCTGCAGTGATGGATATGTTTACCCATACTGAGCATGTTGAATCTATTGCCTTATTTGAAAAAAATGAGTTTGATAAAATTTAAGAGATAAACGATTAGAATATGAGTTACATATCCAGAGGAGAATGGTATGGTCACAGTACGTGAACAGTTACCTGGGCGACTCCAAGAGTTGTCTGAGGAAGCGACTGTAGAACATGCCGCTGAAGCACAAAGCAGTCTAGTATCTTGGCTAGAGCGAGTGCGTGATATCTTGGATGGGGCTGAGCTGAAGCAGCTACAACGCGTTGCGGAGCTTACCTTAGCAAAAGAGTTAGAGAGCACGGTTAATCATCATACCAATACCTTTGGAATAGGTATTGGTATGGCGGATATTTTAGCGCACTTACATGTAGATGAAGATACGTTGTCAGCGGCAGTATTATATCGAAGTGTACGTGAAGGACTGATCACCTTAGAGGATATTCAGCGAGAGTTTGGCGAGCAAGTTTTGAGTCTTGTAAAAGGCACACTTGCTATGGGTAAACTGTCTGAATTGATAGAAAAAAATAAGCGTTTAGAAGATCATTTTAACAACAACCAGCGTGAGCATCTAAATGGCATTTATAAAATGCTGATTTCTGTGACGGAAGATGTTCGCGTGGTGCTAATTAAACTGGCCGAGCGGACTTATGCTTTACGTGAGTTGGCGACGGCCAGCAAAGAGCGTCAAGAGCGTGTTGCACGTGAGATTCTAACAATTTATTCACCACTTGCTCATCGGTTAGGGATTGCACAATTAAAGTGGGAGTTAGAGGATTTAGCCTTTCGCTATTTAGCACCAGAACGATATAAAGAAATTGCTTCTTTGCTCAATGAGAAACGTTTAGAGCGTGAGCAATATATTCAGTTCGTGATTGATAAACTTAAAACTGAATTGGATGCATACAATATACAAGCTGAAATCACGGGACGAGTAAAACACATTTATTCGATTTATCGAAAAATGAAAAGTAAAAATCTCAGCTTTGATCAGCTTTATGATATTCGTGCGGTACGAGTACTGTTGAAAACAGTGCCTGATTGTTACCATGCATTGGGTATTGTGCATCAGATTTGGCGCCATATCCCCAATCAGTTTGATGATTATATTACCAATCCAAAAGCCAATGGTTATCGATCTTTGCATACGGCGGTGATTGCTGAGAATAAATCACTTGAAGTTCAAATTCGTACTTTTGAGATGCATGAAGAAGCTGAGTTAGGTGTGTGTTCTCACTTCAACTATAAAGAAGGCGCGAAAAATACGGATCATTCTTTTAATGATCGATTGCATTCACTCCGCGCTGTACTTGAGCATTATCAGGAACGTACTGAAACTACGCCACATGCTGAAGATGATGAGTCGAATGGTATTGATCAAATTCAAGATTTTGAAAATTTTGAAAAGATTTATGTGTTCAGCCGTGATGGGGATATTAAAGAGTTACCACGTGGTTCGACTGTGCTTGACTTTGCTTATCACGTACATACTGAAGTTGGAAACAAATGCTATGCCGCACGTGTAAACCAACGTTATGTACCACTGACTTATACCTTAAAAACAGGTGAGCAAGTTGAGATCTTAACCAAAAAAGATCGTGAACCTAATCGCGATTGGTTGGTTAACTCTTTAGGCTATATTAAAACGGCTCGTGCACGGGATAAATTGCGTCATTGGTTTAGACAGCAAGATCGTAGCAAGAACGTGGAAGTGGGGCGTGAGTTGCTCAATAAAGAGCTTGCTCGTCTAGCGATTCATCCAAAAAGTATTGATTTAAATGATTATTCATCTCATTTTAATCTGAAGTCAGGTGATGATATTTTAGTTGCACTGGTGAGTGGTGATATCAGTCTGCATGCGTTGATGAATCAAGTAAATCGTCAAATGCATTTGGATCAAGATGAGCCAGAGTTGGTATTAAAACCAGCATTAAATCCTCGTGCAAGCCATACTTTATCGGCACATGGTATCTTGATTGATGGTTTGGATAATGTGGAATTGCATATTGCGCAGTGTTGTCAGCCTGTGCATGGTGAATCGATTGGTGGCTATATCACTTTAAATCGAGGGGTGAGTATCCATAAAGTAGCTTGTCCAGATTATATACGTATGACAACACAAGAGCCTGAACGTGCTGTCGAAGCAGATTGGGAAATGCAACCAACACGTGGGCAAAGTGTCCAGATTGTGGTGGAAGCTTATGATCGTCGTGGTTTACTCAAAGATCTCACGCAAGTGATTTTCTCAGATCAAATTAATATTCGTCAGGTCAATACGATTTCTGAGGCAGATGGGATTGCCAATATGAAGTTGTTGATTGAAGTGAAAGGTTTGGCACAACTGTCTCGTTTGCTGGCTCGTTTAGAACAACAACCTGGCATTATTAGTGCGAGACGTTTAGTACAAGGTAGTTAATTACATTTAGAATAAAACCCGCTTTTTGAACTGGCTACTTTCATGGGGGATAGTTCAATAGGCGGGTTTTATTGTTTTAATTACAAGGCATCATCATAAAACTAAAATGGATTTAACTGTAATTTTTAGATTTTGCACTTTTTGCTTTTTTGGAATGTTGCAATATTCTCGATATTTGCTTGGGCTTTCGCTTTAAGAGACTCTTGAACAGTCAAATTATTCGTATCAGATGTATCTTCTTCGCCCGCAAGATTATTTGCGATTTGGCTCGCTTTAGCTGTTTTTTCAGAGTTACCACCGAAAGCAGTTAATGCGCCACTTGCAAGACCAGCCCATTTGCTTACTGCCTTGTTTGGGGATTGAGCATTTGCATTGATATTTGCGATATTTTTCTCAGCACTTGCTAACTCACGTTTTGCATTTGATTGTTCAACAGCAAGTGTTGCACAATCCATCGCTTTTAATTCAGCAGTTGAAAATGGTTTACCCTCGGTTGCTGCAAAAGTAGAGAAAGAAAACGTTGCAGCAGCAGTTAAAACTAATAATTTTTTCATATTATAAACACTTTAAAAGATTTTGGATTTAAGTTGCTATTTTTTGTAGCAGGCGGATTCTATTTAAAATGAGTTTTAAAGTCACTATTTTTTTTAATATTTTAAAGACTTGTCTGTCTATTGTTTTTGTGGTATTTGGTTGGGTTTTATTTTTAATCTTATTTTATTTTTAATTTGTTGATTTATAATTGTTTTTTATTTTTGATTTTATTGTTTTGTGCGCTATTTTTGATTTTTTGTTGATTAATGTGATGGTTTTATTTTTGATGGTTTTTATATTTACGTGAAAAGTGAATTAATATGTGAATATTTTTTTGGGCTTTATATTATTTAAAATATAAAGCGCTTTTCTTTTTTACGCTTGTTTGGATAATAATATATTAGTGATTCGATTTAAAAACTGTGGGCTAATACGTGATAATTGATACATTAGTTTGGTTTTAATGCCAATAGGAGTGTGGGTAGGAATAAGGAAGTGATTTCTTTGTTGTGTTAAAGCTAAAACCTGTTGTGCAACATCTGCTGGGGTTAGATCTACACCGATATTTTGAATACTCCCAGCATCCATATTTTTTACCATACTGGTTTGTACAAATAATGGCATAACATCGAGCACACGAATATTATATTTTTGCCATTCCACATCCAGAGCTTCAGTTAAACCACGCACGGCAAACTTACTGGCAGAGTATGAGGCTAGATCGGCTTGTCCATAAATAGCCGAAGCAGAAGAGAGGTTGATGACCCGGGCAAAACTTGCTTTTTGTAAATAATTTAAAGCCGCGTGGCAACCATTAAGAACACCTTTTACATTGATATCAATTGTGCGGTGATGAGAGAGGATGGTTGTATTTTCAAAAGCACCAGAATATAAGATTCCAGCATTGTTAATTAGAATATTGAGTTCGCCTGCCCAGTTTTGAAATTCCTGTAATGCGATTTGCCATTGTGGATAATCGCTAACATCTAAATAACCAGCTTTCGTATTTGCCCCCAGTTCCGTAGCTAAAGCTTGCGCTAGTTCTAAGTTGATATCGTAGATGCCTACTTTATAGCCTTTTTGATGAAAAAGGCGGGCAATTTCGGCACCTATGCCTTGAGCTGCACCACTAATAAAAACACTATGTTGCATTGCTTTTCCTTACTTTATATTGATACTTTTTGGACCAGCGTATATTAGACAGAAGCTGGTTAAAACTGCAACAGCGTAAGGGGTGAGGAGATAATCATGGAAAAGCTATTAGAAATCATGCGGGAGCTAAGACAAAAATGTCCATGGGATCAACAACAAACACCTGAGAGCTTAACTCGTTATGCGATTGAAGAGGCTTATGAGGTTGAAGCTGCGATTCGAATCGGTGATTTGGATGAAATTCGTCAAGAGCTTGGAGATCTACTGTTGCAAGTGGTTTTTCAATCACAAATGTTCAGTGAGCAAGGTGCTTTTGATTTTCATGATGTGGTTGATGCAATTAGTGAGAAACTGATTCGACGTCATCCGCATGTATTTCAAGCTGAGCAATATCAAAATCTAAATCCTGAACAGGTAAGCGAGCTATGGAAACAAATTAAACAGCAAGAGAAACAGGGTAAACCAAGATCTCGATTAGATGAGGTAAAGCATGCACCTGCTTTAGTTCAAGCGAATGAAATCCAAAAAAAAGCAGCACAGCTCGGTTTTGATTTTGAAACTGTAGACGATGCTTATGGAAAATTAGAAGAAGAGTTACTCGAATTACAACAGGCAATAGCAGCAGAAAAAACCGATGAAATAAAAGAAGAATTTGGAGATTGTCTATTTTCTTTGATCAATGTAGGTCGTAAACTTGGGCTGTCGAGTGAAACGGCATTACTGGCGACAATTCATAAATTTAGAAGTCGCTTTGCCTATATCGAACAACAAGCACATCGACAACAGAAAGACTTGCAAGAAATGAGCTTGGTAGAAATGGACCAGCTATGGGAGCAAGCAAAAAGAGATTTAAAACTTGAGGGGACATCTGATGAATTTGCCGCAACTCAGCAGCAAAACTAACTTTTTATTGTTGCTTACTTTATGGTTTGGGTTAGTTTCATCTTTAAATGCAAAACAATTTGATCAGTCTTATGCGCAGTGGAAAATACAGCAACAGAAATACGATCAACAGTTGGCAAAACAAGACGATCAATATTATCTATCTAGACCAACGCAACAACAAAGTTTTAAACAGGTTTCATCTTCTGTAAATATTTCAAGCGATAAAATTAGCTTAAATCATGCGAACTTGCAGCAGTTGCAAAGTTTGAGTGGTGTAGGAGAGAAAAAGGCTCAAGCGATTATTGAATATCGACAAAAAAATGGTGCATTTAAAGCATTAGATGAGTTGGTAAATGTTAAAGGAATTGGGCCGAAACTCCTTGAAAAGAATAGAGCAAGGCTTGTTTTATAAGTTGAAGAGCATGTCCGTGATGCAAAAAATGAACATTGATCTATTGAAACTTCAGCAGAATAAATTGCCCTTTGTGTGTGTTAGAGCTATGATTAGCGACAAATTGTTATTTACGTCCTGACGTAGGAGACAGTGTCTTTTGCAAACTTTGCGTGCGTCAAAATGTGGTTTGTCCACAACTCAACTCCCTTCCTCAATATTAGATGTGATTGATAGTCTGACTAAAGCAGGCTATGAAGCGTATATTGTAGGTGGTGGTGTTCGCGATATGATGTTAGGTCTTAATCCAAAGGATTTTGACGCGGTGACTAATGCTACCCCAGCCCAAGTGAAAGAGGTGTTTGGACGACGTTGTCGTATTATTGGACGACGTTTTGAGTTAGCTCATGTGTATTCTGGTCGTGAACTGATCGAAGTTGCGACTTTTCGTGCTCCTCCGAAAAAAGCAGTCACCAGTGCTTCTGGTATGATTCTTCGTGACAATAATTGGGGAACAATCGAGCAGGATTTTGCTCGCCGAGACTTTTCGATTAATACTTTGTATTATCAACCCCGTAAAGGTGTCGTGTTAGATTTCTGCCATGCGGTTGAGGATATTAAAACTCGCACTCTGCGGTTTTTAGGTGAACCAGCTCAACGCTTTGAGGAAGATCCTGTACGCATGTTGCGTGCATTACGCTTTGCAGCGAAACTAAATTTTCAAATCGATCAATCCATTCTTGATGTCTTTGATGTTGAGATGACGCAGTTGTTGCGCGATGTTTCTCCACATCGTCTTTATGATGAGTCACAAAAGCTCTTTACGATGGGGCATCTCACTCGCGTGTTGCCCATGTTGATCGAGTTTGGTGTTTGGAAACAGTTGTTTGCGGAAATTCCTCCAAATATTACACCGTTTATTGAACGCGCTGCGCGAAATACTGATCAACGAATTCAAATTGGTAAAACGATTAACCCAGCATTTTTTTATGCCGTGCTGTTATGGAAGCCTTTTTTAGAGCGTTGTGATTTTTATCTTAATAAAGGTGTGGTGCCAGCAGAAGCTCGAGCTCAAGCAGGTTTAGATGTGCTTAAACGTCAAGCAACTCGTACGATTATTCCTCGTTTTGCAGAGACTTTTATTCGTGAAGTATGGGAGATGCAAAGTCGTTTGCTCAATCCAAAACCACAACAAATAGAAGCTTTGGCAGGGCATGCACGTTTCCGTGCAGGATTTGATTTCTTGTTACTGCGTGAGAAATCTGGAGATACGAGCACTGAAGGTATGGGCATTTGGTGGGAAAATTACCAAGAAATGACCACCGACCAAAAAGAAGTGGCGATTCGTCAATATAATCGTCAACGTAGTAAGACACGTCGTAAAGTTACCGATGTGGATGAACAGAAGCTCACTGAGATTGAGCCGTTGGTCGATGTTCCAGAACCAAGAAATCGCCGTGCAAAGAAAGAGCGCTTTAGAGCCGATGATTCGGCAAATCGTTTTCTCGAAAAGGCGACCATTGATTCAGGTCAAATTAGTGCTGATCATCCGATTCATAAGCGTAAGCGGGTACAACGTGATTTAAGCCAAGTGGTTTTTGGGCCTACACAATGACAATTCGCGCTTTTATTGGACTTGGTAGTAACTTAGGGGATTCTCAGCAAATTCTAACTGAGGCGGTTGCGAAACTTTCTACTTTAGGGGCTATTCAAGTTTCTCGACTTTATCAAAGCCCACCAATGGGTCCTCAAGATCAACCCAACTTTTTAAATGCTGTAGTCCAATTGGATACAGTGCTTGAACCTTTAGTCTTGTTAGATTATTTACAACAATTTGAACAAGAGGCAGGGCGAGTGCGCTTGCGACGTTGGGGAGAAAGAACATTAGATCTTGATTTACTTCTGTATGGTCAAGAACAGATCAAAAATGAGCGTTTAACTGTACCGCATATTGGTATTTTGGAGCGTGATTTTGTGGTTATTCCCTTATTAGATTTAGATGCTCATTTACAGTTAAATGGTCATTCGTTAAAAAATTTAGAACTAGTGCAGCAAGCAAACTTGACTGTAATAGCAGACCAGTCTTGGGCAAATGCTTAAGACTGTTTCGTTCTGGAAATGCCTGTAGAGGACATCATCATGATTAGTCTAAGTGACTTAAGAAAGTTTAAAGCCGAAGGACGCAAGTTTTCATGTCTAACTTGCTATGATGCAAGTATGGCGAAAGCGATGGAATTGGCTGAAATTGATACGATTTTAATCGGTGATTCTCTAGGAATGGCGATTCAAGGTAGGGACTCAACGCTTCCTGTTACGGTTGAAGACATGGCCTATCATACTGCGGCAGTCCGTCGTGGAAACGCGCATGCCCTCATTATGACTGATTTACCATTTATGAGTTATGCAACGCTTGAAGATGGTTTAAAAAGTGCGAGAACTGTTATGCAGGTTGGTGCACAGATGGTCAAAATCGAAGGTGGAGCTTGGCTCAGTGACTTGGTTACCGTACTCACTCGTAATGGTATTCCTGTATGTGTTCATTTGGGTTTAACACCGCAGTCGGTACACGTGTTTGGTGGTTATAAATTACAAGCAAGAACACGTGAAGCTGCCGATCAATTAATTGCAGATTGTCAAGCTGTGGTTGATGCGGGGGCGGCAGTGTTATTGTTAGAATGCGTTCCTGCTCAGTTGGGTAAAGAAATCGCAGAATTGTTCCCAAATACGCCAGTGATTGGAATCGGTGCGGGTAATGAAACTGATGGGCAAGTATTGGTTGCCCAAGATATGCTAGGACTCACTTTTGGTCGAGTTGCGCGTTTTGTACGCAACTTTATGAAAGAGCAGTCTGGTGAAACAGCAATTTTAGATGCATTTAAAGCATATCACGCTGCTGTTCAGGATCAATCTTTCCCAGCCAAAGAACATACTTTCCAAGTTGAGCTTTAATTCATGAAAACTGAAACAACAATACAAGGCTTGACCGCATCACTTGCATCAGCACGTAGCAGTAAAAAAATGATTGGCTTTGTGCCGACGATGGGGAATTTGCATGAAGGTCATTTGACCTTGGTTCGTGCTGCAAAAAAGATTTGTGACGTCGTGGTGGTAAGTATTTTTGTCAATCCAATTCAGTTTGGTGTTGGTGAAGATTTTGATAGCTACCCACGTACATTAGAACAAGATAGTCGTTTGCTGGCTGAAGTAGGTTGCGATATTATTTTTGCACCTTCTGTTGAACAAATGTATGGAACGCAACCACGCTTGACCAATATTAGTGTGGGACAGATTACGGATGACTTATGTGGAAAGTCACGTCCTGGCCATTTTGATGGTGTTGCAGTTGTTGTTACTAAATTATTTAACATTGTGCAACCTGACTATGCCTTTTTTGGTCAAAAGGATTATCAACAATTGGCGGTGATCCGTCAGTTGGTACAAGATTTAAATATTCCACTAGAAGTGATTGGTGTGCCGATTGTTCGAGCTGAAGATGGATTAGCTTTAAGTTCTCGAAATGGTTATTTAACACCTGAGCAGCGTGCAATCGCACCTAAAATCTACCAATTGTTAAAGCAAGCGGAACAACAATTGCGTCAAGGTGAAATGCTAGAACAAGTGTTAGCAAATATCTCAACAGAATTGACACAAGCTGGCTTTGTTGTGGATTATGTGGAGGCTCGTCAAACCAATTTACAACCGATTGCGCAGTTTGATCAAGATTTGGTTCTGTTTGTTGCTGCAAAATTGGGTTCTACACGTTTGATTGATAATTTACAAATAAACTTTAAAACTTAGAAATTCAAAATAAAAAGGGCAACATGCCATGAAGCGTATTCTTATCGTCACGGGACAGTCTGGTTCAGGAAAATCCTCGGCTTTACAAGTGCTTGAGGATTTAGGCTACTATTGTATAGATAACTTACCCTTGGCGTTGTTGCCTGAAATTGTAGCGAAACTTGATCATGAAAATAATCTTGAGCAATTAGCTTTAGGAGTCGATATTCGAAGCACTCGTGCTGATATGCAAGAGTTTGATCATGTGTTTGAGCAATTAAAAAGACATGGTTCGGTGGATGTTATTTATTTAACCACGCAAGACCAAGATCTAGTGGCACGTTTTAGTGCATCTAGACGGCCGCATCCCTTGGCAAGTCGTTTTAATAGCTTGTTGCAGTGTATACAGGAAGAAAAGCAATTGCTTATTCCGATACAGTTTCGCTCCACAGTTCATATTGATACGACAGATAAAAGTGTTCATGATTTGAAGCATATTTTATTGTCTAAACTAGGACAGTCAGATAACTTAATCGTGATTTTACAATCCTTTGGTTATAAGCATGGCATTCCATTGGATGCTGATTATGTATTTGATGTACGTCATTTGCCAAATCCGCATTGGGATTTGGAGTTGCGTCGTTTTTCGGGTTTAGATGAACCCGTACGTCAGTTCTTAGAAAGCAGTCAGCAAACCAATGAAATGTTTGCTGATATCTATGCTTTTTTGGAAAAATGGCTCCCTGCTTTTGCAGAAGGGCATCGTCATTATATGACCATTTCTGTGGGGTGTACTGGCGGACAACATCGTTCAGTTTATATTGTGGATAGACTCAAGCAAGCCCTTGAGGCAAAATGGGCTGTCCAAATCTTACATAGAGAAATGAAGCACTGGTCATGATAGACACAACAATTGATGTAATTAATAAACTTGGCTTACATGCACGCGCATCAGGTAAACTGATAGAGGTGACGACCAAATTCCGCTCTTCAATCCAGATTGGAAAAGGCGATAAGTTGGTTGATGCAAAAAATATTATGTCATTGTTGATGTTGGGTGCAGGTAAGGGCACGACATTAAGGTTAGTGATTGATGGTGCTGATGAAGATAAAGCACTGGAAGAAATTCAAACGCTGTTCGCAGCAAAATTTTATGAGGCAGAGTAATAGTGGCACGTGGTACTCAACGTTATACTGATGAGGATTTTGAATCATTAGATGGACGTGCAAGTAGAACTGAGCAAAAGAAGGCAGTACAGCGTATGGCTGCTTTGGGTGAACAGTTGGCTCAATTAAGCCTTAAACAGATTCAAAAGCTTCCTGTGGATGAGCGCTTAATAGATGCTCTGCTTGAAGTACAGAAAATTAGCTCATTTGAGGCACGCCGTCGTCAGTTTCAGCGTATTGGTAAACTGTTACGTAATGAAGATGAAAGTACGATTCTCTCTTATCTAACTCCGCAACAAGGCGCTAAAAAGCAGATGCAATTGATGCGTTGGGTTGATCGTATGATTGAGCAAGGTGATCCGATTATTAATGAGTTCAGCAAAGTGTTTAATGCATCAGAGCGTCATACTTTACGCCAGCATGTTCTTCGTATTCATCGTGACATCAAACAACAGGTGAGTGAGGAAGAGCTCGAAGCTTCTAAACGTAAGTTTGTAAACTACGTACAACAAGTCGCGCTGTTATCTGATCAAGGCTAAATGTAAAAAAGAAGTTTCCAATGAAACTTCTTTTTTACATTTAGGCAATTAATTTCCAAACTCACTCGTAGCTCGTTCTTTTGCCCATTCTCTTAAAATAAATTTTTGTAATTTCCCTGTTGATGTTTTAGGGATCTCAGTAATTACCACATCTTTAGGAACTTTAAAACGTGCAAGTTCTTTTTGACAGTGCAGAATAATTTCTTCTGGTGAGGTTGTGCTGCCTTGTTTTAATTCAATAAAAGCACACGGTACCTCTTGCCAACGCGGATCAGGCTTTGCGACTACGGCTGCTGTCATGACTGCTGGGTGTCGATATAAAACATCTTCGACTTCTAATGAAGAAATATTTTCCCCACCTGAAATAATAATGTCTTTGGAGCGGTCCGTGATTTTGGCATAGCCATCGGGATGGCATACGGCTAAATCCCCGGTATGGAACCATCCCCCTTTAAATGCTTCTTCAGTGGCCTGTGGGTTTTTGAGATAGCCTTTCATGACGATATTGCCACGGAACATGATTTCGCCCATGGTTTCGCCATCATTTGGCACAGGTTGCATGGTTTCAGGATCAAGTACTCGCATACTGTCTTGTAGAGGGTATGGAACGCCTTGACGTGAATGCAATTGAGCTTGTTCTTGGATAGATAATTCACTCCAACCTGCTTGTGAGGCACATAGCGCTGAAGGACCGTAGGTTTCGGTTAAACCATAGACGTGATTGACATTGATGCCGATATTACGCATCCCTTCAATAATGGCAACTGGCGGTGCAGCACCAGCAACCATGACTTCGACATGATGGTCAAATGCGGTTCTTTGTTCCTGAGGCGTATTGATCAGCATCGATAAAACAATCGGTGCGCCACAGAAATAATCTACTTTGTGTTCGGCAATATATTGAAAGATCAGTGCTGGATCGACGCGACGTAAACAAATATTGGTTCCGCCACTGGCGGCAATAGACCATGCAAAACACCAGCCATTGCAATGAAACAGGGGTAAGGTCCAAAGATACACAGCACGAGGTTTCATGCCACATGCCAAAATATTACTTGCTGCATTGAGGTAAGCACCACGATGATGATAAACCACACCTTTTGGATTTCCTGTTGTTCCCGAGGTGTAATTCAGGCTGATTGCATCCCATTCATCTTGTGGAAGTAACCATTCAAACTCAGGATCGCCTTGAGCTATCCAAGACTCATATTCATATTGACCAAGGGGCCGTTGTTCACCTTCATACTCATTATCAAAAACGTCAATTACAATAATATCTTGATGAATATATGTGAGTGCTTCTTCTGCAATCGGTCTAAATTCTGGGTCAACTAAAAGCACTTTTGCTTCAGCATGTTCTAGCATAAAGGCAATGGTTTTGGCATCTAGGCGCGTATTTAGCGTATTTAGAACGGCACCTGCCATGGGAACGGCAAAATGGGCTTCAATCATCGCTGGAACATTCGGTAAAAGTACAGAAACGGTATCGTTCCTTTGAATACCTAAACGTGTGAGTTGGTGTGCAAATTGACGACAGCGTTGATAGCTTTGTTGCCATGTAATCTGACGTTTACCATGAATAATTGCGGCCTGATTCGGGTAAATATAAGCTGCACGCTCTAAATAGCGTAATGGTGATAACGCAACAAAATTCGCAGGGTTTTTGGGTAATTCGTCGTATGCACTAACCATGTGTATTGCTCCATGTTTATTTTATGAGGAAATTTGCTGGGGTGTTAAAAATGACCGCAGTCCCCATATATCTATATCACCTTAGTACGCTGCTGACACGAAATCACTAAGGCTTTAGTCTGAGATATATTTTTGACTTGGGTTTTTCTCCAATCAAAGGTTTCTTCCTTGTCTAAACCTGTGTAAAATCTCGGGTACTTTTTTATCCGCCGTTTTTTATTTTTTGAGGTCCGCCTCAATACATAATCTCGCGGTGATATGCTCCATTGTGCGGGGCATCACTCCTTAAGGATTTTATTATGCCAATCATTACTTTACCAAATGGTGATCAAAAGCAATTTGATCAACCGATTTCCGTGATGGAACTTGCTCAGAGCATTGGTCCGGGCCTAGCGAAAAATACCGTTGCTGGTCGTATCAATGATCGTTTGGTGGATGCTTGTGATTTAATCACAGAAGATGCAACAGTTCAGATTATTACCCCGAAAGATGAAGAAGGTTTAGAAATCATTCGTCACTCATGTGCGCACTTGGTCGGACATGCGGTTAAGCAATTGTTCCCTGAAGCGAAAATGGTAATCGGTCCAGTGATCGAAGAGGGTTTCTATTACGACATCTGGATGCCACGTCCATTTACTTTGGATGATATGGCTGCGATTGAAGAGCGTATGAAAAAGCTCATTGATCAAGATTATGACGTTATTAAAAAGATGACACCGCGTGAAGATGTAATTGCAGAATTCACAGCACGTGGCGAAGAATATAAATTACGCTTGATTGCAGACATGCCAGAAGAAACTCAAATGGGCTTGTACTACCATCAAGATTATTTGGATATGTGCCGTGGTCCGCACGTACCTAATACTAAATTCTTAAAATCATTCAAGCTCACTAAAATCTCTGGTGCTTACTGGCGTGGTGATGCCAAGAATGAACAGTTACAGCGTATTTATGGTACAGCGTGGGCAGACAAGAAACAGTTGGCTGCGTATATTAAACGTATTGAAGAAGCTGAAAAACGTGACCATCGTAAAATTGGTAAAGCTTTAGACTTATTCCACATGCAAGAAGAAGCACCAGGTATGGTGTTCTGGCATGCCAATGGTTGGACGATTTACCAAGTGCTTGAACAATACATGCGTAAAGTTCAGCAGGATAATGGTTACCAAGAAATTAAAACACCACAAATTGTTGATTTCACTTTGTGGGAAAAATCTGGACATGCGGCAAACTATGCTGAAAACATGTTTACGACTCATTCAGAAAGTCGTAATTATGCAGTAAAGCCAATGAACTGCCCTTGTCACGTGCAAGTGTTCAACCAAGGTTTAAAATCGTACCGTGATTTACCAATCCGTTTAGCGGAGTTCGGTTCTTGTCATCGTAACGAACCATCAGGTTCTTTACACGGGATTATGCGTGTTCGTGGCTTTACCCAAGATGATGCACATATTTTCTGTACCAAAGAGCAAATTGGTCAAGAAGTTGCAGACTTTATTAAACTGACTTTAGATGTTTATAAAGACTTCGGTTTTGAAGAAGTACAAATGAAGCTTTCAACACGTCCTGAAAAGCGTGTGGGTGACGATGCACTTTGGGATATTGCTGAAAAATCTTTGGCTGATGCTTTAGATGACGCGGGCTTAGCATGGGATCTACAACCTGGTGAAGGTGCATTCTATGGTCCAAAGATTGAATTTTCATTGAAAGACTGCTTAGGTCGTGTATGGCAGTGCGGTACAATCCAGTGTGACTTCAACTTACCAATCCGTTTAGATGCTTCGTATGTGACTGAAGACAATGAACGTGATCAACCTGTTATGTTGCATCGTGCAATTCTTGGCAGTTTTGAGCGTTTTATTGGTATACTAATTGAACATTACGCTGGTTTCATGCCACCTTGGCTTGCACCAATCCAAGCTTGTGTGATGAATATTACCGATTCACAAGCAGATGCGTGTGAGCAAGTGGTTGCAAAACTCAAAGAAAATGGTTTTCGTGCTATTTCTGACTTGAGAAATGAAAAAATCGGATTTAAGATTCGTGAGCGTACCCTAGAGCGTATTCCTTATCTTTTGGTTCTCGGTGATCGAGAAGTTGAAGAGGGCACCGTAAATGTGCGTACACGCTCAGGAAAAAATTTAGGTACTATGTCAATTGATGCATTCATTGATTTAGTGAAATCTGCCGTTGCCGAACGCGGCCGGTACATTGTGGAGTAATAAAGATTAAACAGCCTGATCGTAACCAACAACAAGGTGCTAAAAGTAACCGTCCAGCCATTAATGATGAGATTCGTGCAAAAGAAGTACGTCTCGTTGCTGCTGATGGGGAACAGAAAGGTGTCGTTTCATTAAATGAAGCATTACGTGCTGCTGAAGAAGCTGATCTTGACCTTGTTGAGATCGTTGCTAATGCAGAACCTCCTGTTTGTAAAATCATGGACTACAACAAGCACTTATTTGACTTAAAGCAAAAGCAAAAAGATGCGAAGAAAAAACAGCATCAAGTGCAAGTGAAAGAAATCAAGTTACGCCCAGCGACGGACGTAGGTGATTACCAAGTAAAATTGCGTGCAATTTTACGTTTCCTTGAAGAAGGAAATAAGGTGAAAATTACTTTACGTTTCCGTGGTCGTGAAATGGCACACCAACAGCTTGGTCTTGCTCAATTACAAAAAATTGAAGCTGATGTAGCTGAGTTTGGCGTTGTTGAGCAACCTCCAAAAATGGAAGGTCGCCAAATGGGTATGCTGCTTGGTCCGAAAAAGAAAAAGTAATTTTTTCTTGATAAAAAAAACACCGCTATTGCGGTGTTTTTTTTGTTTATACAAATGTGGAAACAAGGCTTAATTTTTGAGCAGATTTATGTTAATTTTAGTTGAAAAGTAAAGTATATAACCATTGGAGAATCAAAAGATGACTATCGTTAATGGTACACATGAGTTGTCTGAAATAAATCAAAAAGTGGTGCAAGAAGGTGAGGTATTACCACAAGTTCGTTTAAAAGATGGTAGTAAAGTACAAACGGGTACCGTGGCGACTATGTTGCACAATATTAATTTATATAATGCAGGTGTACGTGGTGAAGTTGAGACTGAGTTAGAGTGTGCTATCCCAACCTTAGTGAAAGTAGGTTTGTTTGATTTATTCTCGGTTGAAGAATGGATTAATGGAAATAATTTAGGTCGTCGATTTGTTGGTGAAAAGGCGAAAGAGTTTTTAGCGAATCGATAGACTGGATAAACTCCCTAATATCCTCTTTGTAAACATAATTTTATTGTTTCTTTTTCGTGCTACGGTGCTGATCAAATTCTGAAAAATGTGATATAACGCAACAATAATCAAGATAAAGATGAATAGGATAACTAAATGATTGACTTATATTATTGGGGTACCCCCAATGGCCATAAAATAACGATTGCTTTAGAAGAAATGGGGCTTGAATATCAAATCTTCCCGATTAATATTTTAGAAAATGATCAGTTCCAGCCTGACTTTTTAAGGATTTCTCCAAACAATAAAATTCCTGCAATTGTTGACCAAAATGGTCCACGTGGTGAACCAATTTCTGTATTCGAATCTGGTGCAATCTTGCAATATTTAGGTCGAAAAACAGGATTGTACTATCCAATTGACGAGCAAGAGCGAGTTGAGGTAGAGCAATGGTTGATGTGGCAAATGGGTGGTTTTGGTCCGATGCTTGGACAGAATCATCATTTTAACAAGTTTGCACCTGAACGGATTCCTTATGCGATTGACCGTTATATCAATGAAACCAAGCGGCTTTATGGTGTTTTGAATAAACAGCTGGTTGGTCAGAAGTTTGTAGCTGGTGAATACTCGATCGCAGATATGGCAATTTTGCCTTGGGCATTACGCTATGAGTGGCAAGGTATTCAACTCGAAGATTATCCTTATGTAAAAGATTATATTGAGCGCTTAACTGCTCGTCCTGCGATCCAAAAAGCATTGTCGATTAAAGTTTAACGGTTTTGAAAAATAAGGGGCGGCAGATCTATTTAAAGCATTGGGCAATAGCAATGGGATTGCTCTTCATCACAGCAATCCTTTGCGCTCAGCTGCAAAAGCTATATTCAGAGGCTCATTTAGCGATCTTAGTTTTTGCTTTGATTGGTGTTTTAGGGCTTTTATTTTCTACGTTATTTGCTTGGCTGCAGGTGGAAACTAGAAACTCATATTATAGCACTTTGCTTTTCGTGAGCTTTTTAAGCCTGTCGTTATTGTTAAACACTTATCTTTATCATATGGTATCCATTGACTGGGCGGCAGTTTCAGATAGTGGTATCCAACTTAGTTTATATCAACGAGTTGTAACGTCAGACCTTACATTTTGGGTCGCATTTGCTTTTCCATTCATTTTTTCCATCGTAAATTTTTCTGTGCGATCTAAAGTCGCCAAAATGAAGAAATAATCTGTGTTAAAACCATGCATTTAGCCCTATCAGCGTGACTATTTTATAGTTGTGTAATTTTTAGACTTAAAGCTCGATGATCGGTATAGGATAATGTAATTTTAAAACAAGTATAAAGCGTTATGAACTCTACAATCGCGACAGACTATTTAAAAAAACTTGATTTTCAAGGGCACTGTTTACCTACGCTAGAGAACTTAAAGACTCTGCTAAGTTTCCATGTTGAGCACATTCCTTTTGGTAATCTATCCTCTTTTCTTGGAGAGGAAGTCTCATTAGTACCCGAACAACTTGCTCAAAAACTATTATATGAAAATCGGGAGGGGTATTGCTTAGAGCACAGCACCCTGAGCAGAATTGCATTAACTGAGTTGGGATATGACGCTTATAACGTATTAGGTCGTGTCTATTATCAAAGTGCACATACCACAGCACCTATCCGTACTCATTTAGTCACGTTGGTGCAAATCGATCAGCAATTATTTCTATATGATCCCGGCTTTGGGGGGATGACACCAACAACAATTCTATCTTTAGATTGTATCGGAGAGGCGCAGTCAACACCTTTGGAACAGTTTCGATTTGTGGATGTTGCACAGTGTGGATTGGACATGGCTGTGCTGACAGATGTGAAGTATATGCTTCAGGTTTTTTTACATAATGAATGGGTCAATGTGTATGCAATTAATCCTGATCAACAGATCGCGATGGCGGATGCGGAAATTGCCAATTGGTATATATCAACGTCACCTGAATCATTATTTACTCAACATTTAATGTTGTTCACAGCGACCACTGAAGCCAGAATGACCTTGAAAGATCAAGTATTGAGAATTCATGGTAAAGAAAAATCTGATAAAAAGGTTTTATCAACCCCGCATGAGTTTGAGGAAATAATACAAGCGGTTTTTAAGATACAGATGAACTCACAGAAACTTAGACAAGCATGGGATAAACTTACTTTGATTGAATCAGTTTAAGTGATATTGTCTGGGCATTGCTTTGATTTTTATGTAAGTGTTGCCACACCCTGATGTCCTATTTTCTATTATTTCTCTCTGCTTTTGGTGCTGCAACTTTATTGCCTTTACAGTCTGAAGCTGTGCTGATGACTTTATTGGTGCAAGGAGTGTCCAATCCATTTTATTTATTGCTCGTTGCGACAGTTGGAAATGTTTTCGGTTCCTGTGTTAATTGGTGGTTGGGATTAAAAATAGAGCATTATAAAAATAAAAAGTGGTTTCCTGTCTCAGAACTGCGTTTGCAGCAAGCACAGCAAATCTATCATAAATACGGTTTTTACTCATTGTTATTGAGTTGGGTGCCGATTATTGGTGATCCAATTACGTTGATTGCTGGATTGATGAAAGAGCGTTTTGGACGGTTTTTATTGATTGTCACGATTGCTAAAGCAGGACGCTATTTATTTATGTATGGCTTATATCTCGGATTATTCTCTTAATTTATTTTCTGTTTATGTTGTAGATTCTCGTTAGCTCCAAGTATGTTCGACATTGTTGTTATGGTTTAACTCAATTGGTTTTGACCAGAAATTTTGCTTTAAATTTAAACGAAGATGCTATATGATACTGCCTTCCTTACCTGCAGGTCGATTTGCAATAGTGCAAACGAGCCGAACAGGTGACTAAAAGAGGTTACTATGGCTAAGTTAAAAACTCGCCGTGGTGCAGCTAAACGCTTTAAAGCGACTGCAAACGGTTTCAAGCGCAAACAAGCATTCAAGCGCCACATTTTGACCAAAAAATCTGCTAAGCGTATCCGTCAATTGCGCGGTTGTGTAATGGTTCACGTAAGTGACGTTGCATCAGTTCGTGCTATGTGCCCATACATCTAAGGAGATTATAAATGGCTCGTGTAAAACGTGGTGTAGTGGCTCATCGCCGTCACAAAAAAATTCTTGCTCGCGCTAAAGGTTACTATGGTGCTCGTTCACGTGTTTATCGCGTAGCGTTCCAAGCGGTAATCAAAGCTGGTCAATACGCTTACCGTGACCGCCGTCAAAAGAAACGTCAATTCCGTGCTTTATGGATTGCGCGTATCAATGCTGGTGCTCGTCAAAACGGTTTGTCATACAGCCGTATGATTGCTGGCTTGAAAAAAGCTCAAGTAATTATCGATCGTCGCGTATTAGCTGACATCGCTATGCATGATGCGGTTGCATTTGCTGCTTTAGCTGAAAAAGCTAAAGGTGCATTAGCTGCATAAGCTTAGAGATTCAAAGAAGGCCGCTTTTTAGCGGTCTTTTTTATGTTTATAACTTTTCACTTCTATCAATCATTAGAAACAGGAGTTCGCTTCTATTTCTCCTATAGGCGTTTGAGGGGGGGGATAGAAGTTTAATAATCTAGGAGCTACTATTATGGGCTTCTCTGTCAGCTAAGTTTTTAAGTAGTTTATATATTGCATAAAACAGTGCAAGAATTAGGATAAAAAGATTGCCCCAATGAACTGCAAAATAAGCTAATGTCCATAAAGCACAATAACACCATAACATTGACCATAAAAATTTCACGATCCCTAACCAGCGAAAGTGTGGTTGAGGTTCGATAGGTGAGGTCGTTTCATGTTCGGCTAATGGAGCTGTGATAGGGGAGAAATCGGCTGAGTTTTGGGTTTTTGGAGTGAATTTAAAAGAAGTGTGTTGTTCTTGATGATTATTGATGTTGGAGCTTTGATATTGATTGGCAGCGTATTTTAGGATAAGTACATGGAATTCGTCGAGTATATTACGCACAGTGTCAAATTCTAATCTTTCATTTTCAGTCATTTGCCAGTAATCGCCATTATCATTTTTAATATGGGATTCATTATCCAACTGTTTTTTTAAACGAGCAGCATTGAGCATGAGAATACTGGCATAATTTTTTTTGAGGTTATAAGGCAAAACTGGAAACTGTTCTTCTAATCTATACATGTCACCTTCATAACAATTATTATCAGTTAATGGAATAGGATAGTTACCAAAGCGTTGGGCTACAGCAAAATGATAAATTTTTTCTTGATATTCATTGAAAAAGCTTTGCCAAGAGATCGGTTTTAAGTCTTCAGTAATATAAGATACAACCTCTACAGGAAGATCTTTCAATACATAATTTTCAACACTATCGTGATAATTATTATAGTCTGAATACAAGGGATATCCATCGTTGTCATAGCTTTGCCAAAATGGTTTTTCTTCACAAGGTAGGAGCACTTTCAATTCTTGCTGGGAAAAATGGCAAATAATGCAAAACTCATCCTCAGCTTGAAAGAAATTAAAAAGTTCTGATTCTCCGAGATAATTCGCAATTATTGAGGTTGAATGTAAACTGATTTTCTCTAGGCCTAGTCGTTTAAGATAACTCAAAAAATGTGAAGCAGAGCCTGCGAGTAAATTACCCTGATCAATATTTCTTAAAATAGGAAAGTGAGTAAAGAGTAAGGGGTGACGGTCTAAAAGTTCGGAATCTACACCTCCTGTTAAAAATTCGTTTCCATAACTGACTAACGCGATTTGACGGTATATTCTTGGTAAATACATCTACGCTGTTCTTCCTATTATAATCGTTTTAAATAATAGATAGATTGAACAAAAACGCATGAGAAAACAATATCACTTTAGGCAAGTGAGAGAAGATACTTATATTTGGGATGTTCATCGTTTAGTGAAGCTAACCCAAAATTTCATGGTCAAGAAAGTTATGCTTACTGATATTCAAGAACTCAACGAAGCTTATTGGTTTCCAGATGAATATCCAACAACGCAGCAAATCATTGAGCATATTCAATTGATTCAGGATGCAGACCTCAATTACCCCATTATTCTCTGTGCGCAGGGTCGAGTGATGGATGGTATGCATCGTGTAGCAAAGGCAAGTTTACTCAAGCATTCCGATATACTCGCAGTACAATTTGAGCAAACACCTGATCCTGATTTTATAAATATTGATGAAGATGAGCTTGATTATACGGAGATTTATAATCCGAAATAATAAGCCAATCCACAAATGATGATCGTGATAAATACTAATTTCATCACACTGATATGATTCATTTTATGTTGGGGTGCCTCAGTCGGGGTTTTCGCTACATCCATGGTTCGGTCATAGGGTTCCATCGGCATTTCAAAATCAATATTTTTATAATGGTTGGCTATTTTCGAAATCAGTTTTGCAAATAAGTCATCTGTTTTTTGTCCGAAGTTGCGTAAGACAATTTGTTGTTCAGGACTTAACATTTCTCCATCGGTGTTATAAGGATGGCGACGTTGATTCTCGATAAAATCTGTCAATGCTGACATGCGATACATGAGTTGGTGAGCTGAATCTGCTTGATAGGTGGTTGGAATGATAGCTAAATCAGCATTATCTAAATGGCTGTGTTCTAGTTCATAACCGTAAAAAGGTAGCTCCACTTGCTCTGGTTCTAAGAAGTTTTCTGCGCATTTATGGCTAAAAAGCTCTTGGTTAATAAACTTTTCAATTTCATGCCAGTCATTATTTTTTAACTCTTGAGTCACTTTTTTAGCAATTGAGTCTGGAAGTTGATAACGCCAAAACATGTTCTGGCTGAGAGATATTTGCTGTGAAGCGGGCGCTTCGAAAGGACTATCATGTTGATACCACTCTGCAAGTTCATGTCCACAAATCCATGCAGTTTTGTTTTTCCCTTCATGACTAACGATGAAGTGAGCATAGGGAAGTAATTCAACATTGGCGTTAGGGTTTTTGTGATCTTGTAAGAGCTGTGAATTATGCAAGCTTAATCGATCAACGCCTTGTCGTTTTAATCCTTCCAACCAAACTTGAAAGTGTTGTGCTAAAAGATGTTGTGACTGGAGGTCACGGAATTCGAAATGATGTTGAGTAAAAATGGGGTGATCAACCCAGACATTAAAGGGAAGATTTTGTTGTAAAAACTCATTGCCATAGCTGACAAGCGTCAATTGAACTTTCCAAATTTGATCGAGCGCCATTGTTTTTACTCTTTGACTTTTAGCGATAAGAAAGATTTTAGCAAATTGTTGCGACATATGTTTTTTCAATGGGCTTAATCTTCAAAAAATAGGTAAAAAGCTGATAAACTATAGCGTTTTATTATATTTCTATAATTTGTTGCTTTGAGAGTTACTATGTCACTGGAAGCCCTGACCACTGAAGCGCTTGCTGCCATTGCAGCGGCTCAAGACCTTGCTGCACTCGATCAAGTACGTGTGCAATTTACAGGGAAAAAAAGCCAGCTTGCAGAGCAATCGAAAGCACTTGGAAAAATGGATCCTGAAGAGCGAAAAGTACAAGGTGCTGCTATTCATGCTGTTCGTGAAGCGATCAATGCTGCATTGACTGAGCGTCAACAAACATTACAACAAGCCGAGCTTGCTAAAAAATTAGCGAGTGAGACCATTGATATTACTTTACCTGGCCGCGGTCAACGTATGGGAAGTATCCACCCGGTGACCCAAGTTCAAGAGCGTATTTGTCAGTTCTTTACCAAAGCAGGTTTCCAAGTGGCACATGGTCCAGAAGTTGAAGATGATTATCACAACTTTGAGGCATTGAACATTCCAGGGCATCACCCAGCACGTGCAATGCACGATACTTTCTATTTTGATGCAACTCATTTGCTACGCACTCATACATCGGGCGTGCAAATCCGTACGATGGAAACCAATCAGCCGCCAATCCGTATTGTGTGTCCTGGTCGTGTTTATCGTTGTGACTCAGATCAAACCCACTCACCAATGTTTCATCAGATCGAAGGTTTGTACGTTGCTGAAAACACCAGTTTTGCAGAATTAAAAGGTCTGTTGATTAATTTGCTCACTGAATTTTTTGAAAAAGATTTAAAAGTACGTTTCCGTCCATCCTATTTCCCATTCACTGAGCCAAGTGCTGAAGTGGACATTATGGATGAGCGTGGTCGTTGGTTAGAAGTTTTAGGTTGTGGCATGGTACATCCAAATGTATTACGTGCTGCAGGTATTGATCCTGATAAATACAAAGGCTTTGCTTTTGGTTTAGGGGTAGAGCGTTTTGCAATGTTACGTTATGGCATTAATGACTTACGTATGTTCTACCAAAATGATGTGCGTTTCTTACGCCAGTTTGCCTAAACAGTTTTTCAGGATTAAATAAGGTTTATACACATGAAAATTAGTGAAAATTGGTTGCGCACGTGGGTTAATCCAGCAATTGACAGCGATACATTGTCTGATCAATTGACCATGCTTGGCTTAGAAGTTGATGAATTAGCGCCTGTGGCGAAACCATTTACTGGTGTGGTTGTTGGTGAAGTCCTCACAGTTGAACAGCATCCAGATGCGGATCGTTTACGTGTCACGACGGTGAATATTGGTTCAGGCGAGCCATTACAAATCGTTTGTGGGGCGCCAAATGTTCGTGTGGGGATGAAAGCACCTGTTGCCACCATTGGTGCAGTGTTACCAGGCGATTTCAAAATTAAAAAAGGCAAGCTTCGTGGTATTGAATCACAAGGCATGCTATGTGGTGCTTCTGAAATTGATTTAGAAGACAAGATTGATGGCTTGTTAGAGCTTCCTGCTGATGCACCTGTTGGCATGAATATCCGTGAATATTTAAAACTTGATGATAATGTGATTGACATCAGTATCACGCCAAACCGTGGTGACTGTTTTAGTATTCGTGGTATTGCACGAGAAATCGCAGTAATCAATCAGTTGAAGATGAATGAACCTGATATTCAACCTGTTCCTGCAACCATCACTGACGAAAAAGCAGTCACCATCACGACTGAAGGTGCGCCGCGTTATTTAGGTCGTATTATCAAAAATGTGAATGTGAAAGCTCCTACACCAGAGTGGATGGAACAAGCTCTAGCTCACTCAGGTATTCGTACCCATAGTATTTTGGTTGATATTACCAACTATGTGTTACTTGAGTTGGGTCAACCAATGCATGCTTTTGATTTGGCGAAGATAGAAGGTTCGATTCAAGTCCGTCAAGCCCAACCAAAAGAAAAATTGATACTGCTGAATGATCAAGAAGTTGAGCTGCAAGATGACATCATGGTTATTGCAGATGATCAAAAAGCATTGGCAATTGCTGGCATCATGGGCGGCTTGGACTCTTCTGTTACGGATGAAACACAAGATATTTTCTTAGAAAGTGCATTTTTTGCACCTTTAGCAATAGCTGGTCGTGCGCGCCGTTTTGGTCTACATACTGATTCATCACAGCGTTATGAGCGAGGTGTTGATTTTGAATTGCCAATGATTGCGATGCATCGTGCATGTGAGTTGATCCAAACATTTGCTGGTGGTGATTTTGGTCCAATTACTGTTGCTGAACAAGCGGCTCTATTGCCAATACGTGAAGCGATTCAGTTAAAGCAAGCCCAAGTGGATCAACTACTGGGGTATGAAGTCGCTGGTGATTTTATTGCAGATGCGTTGACGCGTTTAGGTTGTGTGGTTGAAACGATAGCACAAGGTGAGTGGAATGTGATTCCTCCATCCCATCGTTATGATATGGCAATTTATCAGGATCTGGTTGAAGAAGTTGCACGTATTCATGGTTATGACAACATCCAAATTAGTTTGCCAAAGATTGATGTTAAGTTAGAGAAGTATCAAGATCGTTTTGAAGTTACTCAACTGCGTCAAACTGTTGCAACTTTAGGTTACCAAGAGGCGATTAGTTTTAGTTTTGCTGATGCAAAATTGGAAAAGCAACTGAATCCAAATGTACAGCCATTGATGCTGGCTAATCCGATTTCAAGTGATTTGGCTGCGATGCGTAGTACACTACTTTCTAGCTTGATTCCTTGTGTGCAATATAACTTGAATCGTCAACAACATCGTGTCCGCTTTTTTGAGTTAGGCTTACGTTTTGACTATCAAGGTGCAAAAGATATTCATGATCTTAAGCAGATTCCAACGCTGGCATTGATTGCTGTGGGTTCACTTGCACCTGAATCATGGCATGTGAAACCTCAAGCAATGGATTTCTTTGATTTTAAAGGCGAAATTGAAGAGATTTTGGTAGCAGGTCGAGTTAAAGCAGAGTTTACTCGTAGCCAGAGAGCATGGCTACACCCAGGACAATCAGCTGAAATTGTGGTAAATGGACAGTCAATTGGTTACTTAGGGCGTTTACATCCTTCTTTAGAGGATGATTTAGATTTGGGCACGACTTGGGTTGCTGAGCTCGATCAGCAAGCAGTTTTGCAATCTTATGTATCTAATTTTACAGAATTATCACGTTTTCCATCGGTTAGACGTGATATTGCGCTTTTAATCTCTGATAATATTGAAGTGAAAGATATTCAGCGCATGATTGAACAAACAGGTGGTGAGTTACTTGATTCCACATGGTTGTTCGATGTGTATACGGGGCAAGGGGTTGAACAAGGCAAGCGCTCTTTAGCTTTTGCATTGTTGTGGCAACATCCGGCTCGTACGCTTGAAGATGCTGAAATCAAATCTGGTATGGATAACATTATTCAAGTGTTGGAAGACACTTATCAAGCGACATTGAGGGCCTCATGACAGCATTAACAAAAGCAGATATGGCGGACCATTTAAGTGAGCTAACGAGTTTAAATCGCCGTGAAGCAAAACAAATGGTCGAGTTGTTTTTTGACGAAATTAGTCAGGCATTAATTTCTGGCGAGCAAGTCAAACTTTCTGGGTTCGGTAATTTTGAACTACGCGATAAACGTGAACGTCCTGGACGTAATCCTAAAACGGGTGAGGAGATTCCAATTTCTGCACGCCGTGTAGTAACGTTCAGAGCGGGTCAAAAATTTAGACAGCGTGTGGGAAATGAGCAGGTCGATTGATCTGCTTTTTTTCAGCTAAATTTTTTATTTTAAGAAAGTATCAGCATAAAAAAAGAGAACCAAAGGTTCTCTTTTTTATAATCTATAAATAGATTATTGAGCAGCAGAAGCTGGAGCAGCAACTTCAGAAGCAGCAGCAACTTCAGAAGCAGCAGCAGCAACTTCAGTTTGAGCTTCAGAAGCAGCAGCTACAGCTTCAGAAGCAGCAGCAGTTGCATCAGTAGCAGGTGCTTCTTCTTTCTTAGAGCAACCAACGAAAGCTAAAGTAGTTGCAACAGCAGCAATAACAGCGAATTTTTTGAATAACATGGCATCACTCTCATAAAATTGTGAGATTAAAAAAAACCTGAGTTAGTCTGTTTGTGCTTTTATTTTCCCTAAAAATTTAGGAAATAACGCAGGGAGCAGCCTAACTAGTCAGTTGCTATCCTATCAAAGCAGATCATGAATTACTACTATTCTGTCTGGCAAAACGACAAAAATGGACAAAAATTGGTTATTTTTTGATAGAAAATAACTATAAATTAGTGTTTATAAATCGGAGATTTTGTATAAATCGCTGTTAATTAGCTATTTATTCATTTTTTTATCAATAAGATAGAGGATCTTGAGTAAATTTGGTTAAATTGTAACTATTGTGTAACCTTGTCAACCAAATAACAACAGCCACCATAAAGGTGGCTGTTGTTTTATGTAACGGTACCAATCAATTTGCTGCTTTTCGTTTCATCTGATCAAAAAAGTCATCATTGGTTTTGGTTTCTTTCATTCGATCCAATAAGAACTCCATCGCTGCTAACTCATCCATTGGGTGGAGTAGTTTGCGGAGAATCCATACTTTACGAAGGTTGTCTTCATCCATAAGGCGCTCTTCACGACGTGTTCCTGATTTCTTGATATTCATTGCAGGGAATACGCGTTTTTCAGCAATACGGCGATCAAGTGTAATTTCTTGGTTACCTGTACCTTTGAACTCTTCGTAGATTACATCATCCATCTTACTGCCAGTTTCAATCAAAGCAGTAGAGATAATGGTGAGTGAACCGCCTTCTTCGATATTACGGGCCGCACCAAAGAAACGTTTTGGTCGCTCTAATGCATGTGCATCCACACCACCCGTTAAGACTTTGCCAGAAGAAGGGATAACAGTGTTATATGCACGTGCTAGACGGGTAATTGAGTCAAGAAGAATAACAACATCCTTTTTATGCTCAACTAAGCGTTTTGCTTTTTCGATGACCATCTCTGCAACTTGAACGTGACGTGCAGGTGATTCATCAAATGTAGATGCAACGACTTCACCACGAACAGTACGTTCCATTTCCGTCACTTCTTCAGGGCGTTCGTCGATTAAAAGAACGATAAGGAAAACTTCTGGATTATTACGTACAATTGATTGCGCGATGTTCTGTAATAACATTGTTTTACCCGCTTTAGGCGGTGCGACAATGATTGAACGTTGACCTTTACCGATTGGTGCAACTAAATCGACAACACGTGCTGTTAAATCTTCAGTTGTACCATTCCCTAATTCCATTACAAGTTGTTCAGTTGGAAATAGAGGGGTTAAGTTTTCGAATAAAATTTTATTACGAGAGTTTTCGGGAGTGTCGTAATTAATTTGGTTGACTTTTAATAAGGCGAAATAGCGCTCACCTTCTTTAGGTGGGCGAATTGTGCCTGTGATTGTGTCACCAGTACGTAAGTTAAAACGGCGAATTTGGGATGGGCTGACATAAATGTCATCTGGTCCAGCTAAATATGAACCAGCAGCGGAGCGTAAAAAACCAAAACCATCAGATAGGATTTCGAGAACGCCATCACCAAAAATTTCTTCGCCATTCATTGCATGGCGTTTCAAAATAGCAAAAATAATATCTTGTTTGCGGTTACGTGCCATGCCTTCAAGGCCCATAAACTCCGCAATTTTAATGAGTTCGCCAATGGGTTTTTTCTTGAGTTCAGTTAAGTTCATAAGTGGTCAGACAGAATGGAATAAGTGGAGGACTACGTTAAGGGAAGAATAAAAATCGACCGCGTACATACATGCTGAGGTAATTGTATTTAAACAACCACGATTCAGTAGTCTGGTTCATTGTTTCAGAGAGAAATGTGAAAACAATTGTTATTGCCGAGCGGCGATCTTATGTTTTGTGTCTTGTAAGAAGCGCAATGAAGTAGATTCCATTC